>CAZWGZ010000083.1:0-7425 GCA_964633395.1 uncultured Rhodobacterales bacterium | reverse complement strand
TATAATTATTATATCTATGTTATTAATATACTTTTAAGGGAATTGAAAATGACTAATCAAATGATGCCAGGTGAAAAAACGCCATCTTTAATTTTAAATACACTTGATAACCAAGAGTGGTCATTAGAAAAAAACCTAAATAATAATATGACAATGATAGTTTTTTACAGAGGATTACATTGCCCAATATGTTCAGATTTCCTTAAGTTGATAGAGTCTCAGTTGGAGGATTACAAAAAAGCTAACACTAACGTTATTGCTGTTTCAATGGACAGTAAAGAGAAAGCTGAAAAAACAAAGGAAAGCTGGGGTTTATCAAATCTAAATATTGCTTATGATCTTAGTGAAGAAAAAGCAAGAGAATGGAATTTATATATTTCTAAGTCAATAAAAGAAGCTGAAAGTGATATTTTTTGTGAGCCTGGTTTATTCATTATAAAGCAAGACGGATCTTTATACATAATTAATACTAGTAATATGCCTTTTGCACGTCCTGATATTAGCTTATTGCCATCAAAATTACTTTTCGTACAAGATAAAAATTATCCAGTTAGGGGAAATAAATAAATTATTTATAATTCTTAATTTATTTTAATCAGCTTGATAAAATAATTCTTCGTTTGTAATTCCTGTCTCAATAGAACATTTACATGAAAAACGATCTTCATAATCTTTAAAAAAAGATTTCATTCCAGGTAAATGTTTCTCTAAATTACTTTGATTATTAAAAGTAAAAATACCAACTCCTTTATCAGGTGAGATATGATAACCTTTCATTTCCAATAAACCCTTTATTACAGTAGGATCAAAGTTTGCAGCTACATACTGGTGACCAATATGCATCAATTTTGGATTTGAATATCTAACATTTAAAAAAATACAAAACATAACAATAACTCCTTTTAAAATTGAACCATAAACATAATTTTATTGCAATAATTTTAAATCTATTATTTTATATTTTTTAAAACTTAGAAGGTTGGTAATGAAATTATCTTTATCTTGTAGAATTGCTGAATTATCAAACGACAAAGAAAAATCATTTTTATCAATTGAAAAATTAATTAAAATGGCTGTTATTAATGGTTTTACAGGTATATCTTTAAGGCCTTCTGTTGTTTCAACAAGTACCCCAAAACAAAGTGTTTTAAAAGTTAAAGATGTTTTTAATTTAAATAAGATGTCTGTTTCAATGATAACAAGTAATATTAATTTAGCTAAAAATGATAAATATGCTGCAAATAATTTAAAAAATATAACACCTTGTTTAGATTTAGCCGAGCAACTTGAAACTTCTGTTGTCCGTATAATGATCAAACATCATGACGATATTATATTTGCAAAAAAAGCTTTAGATGAAGCTCTAGAAAGAGGGATTGTTTTAACGCAACAAACACACTGGGGTACTTTAGCTGAAACAATTGATGAAACACTTGCCCTAGTTAAAGTCATTAAACGTAAAAATTTTGGAATAACTTATGAGCCAGCAAACTTGTTAGCTTGTGGCAGTGATCATAGTCTTATGGGTTTAGAAAAGTTATTACCTTATATTGTTAATTTTTATTTTCAAAATATCTGTCTTGATAAAAATGGTTCTCATGAATTTAAAACATTAGGCAAAGGAAATATCAAGGTAAAATATCTTCCATTAAATGATAAAAAAGGTATTGATATTTATCCGTTAATTAATTTTTTATATAAACAAAAATATGATAAATGGTTTACTATACATCAACCATTAAGAGAAGGTCAGAAAGTAGATGAAGCGATAGAAGAGGCTTCAAATTTATTTTTAGCTTATAAAAATTAATAATTGAAACCATGGCCACCATTTACGTTTATAGTTTCCCCTGTGATATAACTTCCTGAAACGCATAAAAAGAAGATTGTTTCAGCTATTTCCTCTGGTTTAGCTATTCTATTTAAAAGAGTTTGCTTTGCCATTCTTTTTTTATGCTCTTCAGTTCTTTGATTTGTCATCGTAGTTTCTGTAAAGCCAGGTGATACAGCATTTACTCTAACATTTGGTGATAATGATTTTGCTAACGAGACTGTTAGAGTTTGAAGCGCTCCTTTGCTTACTGCATAGGGTATACTAGTTCCTCTTTTACCATTTGAAGATATAGAAGTTACATTAACAATTGCGCCTTTATTCTTAATTAACTCTTTTGAAGCTATCCTAGAACAATAGAAAGCAGACATAAGATTTACATTTATTATTTTTTGCCAAAAACTATCATTTAATTGATCTAAATCATCAAATGAAATGGGATCTTTGACTAACCCTATCCCAACATTATTAATTAAATAGTTTAATCCTTTAAATTTTTCTATAGTTTCAAGAATTATTTTTTTAGCAATTATATCTTGACTCACATCACCTGGAACTTCGATTATATTTATGTATTTTTCTTTTAATTTTTTTATTCTATTTTTTGATTCTTTATCTTCAGGAAGATAGTTAACAGCTACATTTGCGCCCATTTTTGCAAATAGTTTAGCAGTTGAATATCCAATACCAGAACCACCTCCAGTAATTAATAAGGTGTGGTTTATGAGAGATGCTTTTATTTTATTTATGTCATGCATTACCTAAACCATATATATTTTTAAAATAATATCTTTAATTTAATTACTTTTTTATTAATGATTAATAATATAAATGTTTAAGAAATTACGAGTCAGATCAAATAATTTATTTTTTTAAAATTTAAATGACAAATTCTAAAACACAATTATATTCTTTTAAAAATATTTGCATCTTATTATTTGTTTTGTTTATGGATGAATTTATATATTTATCATTTTGTAATTTATTAAAAAATTCTAATGATTTTACTTTAAACACTATAGCTCCAAACATTGAATCTCTATAAGTCATATTAGAAATTATTGAATTGAATCGTAATTTAAAGTTGCTAATGCTATTCAAATTTAAGATGACGTCTTGGGTGAGTAAATTAATAGAGTTTTTTAATTGCTGTATTTTAATATTACTGTTTAGACTAAGAAAATTACCAACAGTAGTATCAATATCATTATCAATTAAAATAATCTCTTTAATCTCAAGGCAGCTATTGTTATGGATTTTAAGTTCATTTGTCCATACTAACTCAGGAGTTAAGTGCTCACAAAAATACACTCTACCTGCTTTAAAAATATCATTTCGAATATTTACAGTTCTAAATTTTGCATTTTCTACTTGATTGTTCACGTTAACGGGGCGACTAAAATCACGAGGTGGATCTGCGTTAAGCTTTCTTTCACATAGATGAGAGTAGGTGTTATCTATATCATTACTTTTGAAAACTAAGCCATTAATGCCTATTGGAGCAGTTTTAAGCTCAGGACGTTTAACAATTCCTCCTTTGGGAAAACCAATCAGTTCTAAATAATCATTTGTAAACATCATTGAATGATTAATGGAACCAAGAGAATGAAATCCCCTAGGGGTTAATAAAAACCCAATTTGAGAAAAGAGTTTATAGGCTTCATCCATTTCGTCTTTAATATTTATTACTAAATGATCAAGCTTAAAATTTTCAATCATGATTTATATATTACTCATTATCAAAATTATATTTATAGTTATAAAATTTATACTAACTTTTTTAAAATATCAAATTAAAGAAATAACAACTTCGAGTAATATATTTTTTGATTTATGATTTTAATAATTTAAATAAAATCTATGTTTTAATTATAATTCCAATCAAAAATATTATTTTTTAGGAATGTTAATGATGATATAATATTAAAATGTTAGAATTATTTAACAAAAAATACTAATTTTAATTTATTAAATTTATTTTAAAAGGTCACTCAAATGTTAGAATTCAAATTAAGAAAATTAATTATTTTAAATGAAGAAATATATCATGAAAATGGACCAGTTCCATTGTCTCCAAGAATAAGAGGAGCTGCAATTGGTATTGTTTCTAATCCATATGCTAGATCTTATAAGGATGATTTGCAATCAGGAATGGAAAGTTTAAAAGATTTAGGTTTGATGCTAACAGATCGTTTGATTGCTTCTTTGGGAGGCATAGACGGTATAGATGGATATGGTAAAGCAGCAATAGCAGGAGAAAATGGTGAGCTTGAGCATACGGCTCTTTGGCATGTTCCGGGTGGATATGCAATGCGTCAAAGGTTAAAAAATTCCAAGGCTATTGTTCCTTCAGCAATGAAGGTTGCAGGGATGGGAGCATCTATCGATATACCATTAGGGCATACAAATGCAGCGTATGTTAGAAGTCATTTTGATGCTTATGAAGTAAATGTAACTGATAGTCCTAGATCAAATGAAATTATGTTTTGTCTAGCTATGACTAAAGGTCCTCGAATACATAGTAGAATGGGTGGTCTTGAAGCTAATGAAGTTAAAGGCGAAGATGGGTTGAAATAATTTTTATAAAATATTAATTCATTTTATGAATATAAGTAGAATTGTATCTTTCTGACAAGTATTCTCCAGCGATAATTTTTGTCTGTTCAGAAATTATAGTGTCGTATTGAGGATTAAAAAAAAATGGAATTGAAAATCTTTCTTTATTTGTTCCTATAACTCGATGAGATGTAGCTTTAATTTTTTTGTTTGACCAGATTTCAAGCATATCTCCAAAGTTAACTATGATTTCATCCTTTTGGGCTGTAACTTTTTCCCATTTTTTTGATGGTAATTCTATTTCTAAACCTGGAGTACCATCAGTAAATAATAGTGTTAAGCAACCATAATCTGTGTGTGGAGCTATTCCAAAGTCTTTTTTTGATAGCTTTAAAGGCCTTGGTGGGTAATAATTACATCTTAATAATGCCATCGGAAGATTAAATTTATCTGCAAAATAATTATTAGAGTATTGTAGTGAAATTTCTATTTGCTGAAGTATTGATATAGCGATCTCACTACATGATTTATAAAAAGACATTACTATTTTTTCAAATAAAGGAATTTGTTTTGGCCATATATTTTTTGAATAATATGTTAATTCTTCGAATTGATGTTTAATTTTGATTTCAGGGCCACAGTCAAATATTTCTTTATAATCAGGATTATAATTGGTATTCACCTGTTCCGCTTTTGGTCCGCCCCATCCTCTATTAGATAATGTATTAGACATATTAATTTTATTTTTTTCTTCATACTTAAGTTTAAAAAAATCCTTATAAATAGAAAAGACATTATTTATATTTTTTATATTAATTGGATACTTTTTTATTATCAAAAAACCATAATTGCTTACAGCTGCGCTCAATCTTTTCAGCTCTGATTTATTATTTACATGATTCGTATCACATAACACTTCATAATCTATTTTAGGAATATGAGTTCTCATAATTTTTCCTAAGCATTAACAAAAAACATCTTTATATTAAAACAAACTATCTCTTTGTGAAGTTTTATTTAATTGTTTTGTTTGCTATAAAGTTATTAGCTTGCTTAAAAATAAATTCTTTTCTCTCATTATCCATTCTTTCTAGCGATTTAATTAAAATTGATAATCTAGGATTCCCCTTAAAAAAAGAAATATTATCATTCATGAACATCCAATATAATCCGTCCACAATATCTGCCCAATCATCTTTTTTATAATTACTCATTTTAATAATATAATTTGAACCGCATGAATACGGCTTAGTAGCAAATATTCCTCCATCAGCAAAGGTGCCCATTCCATAAACGTTTGGTACCATTACCCAATCAGAAGAATCTACAAACATTTCCATAAACCATTTATAAATTTCGTCAGGGTGAATTCTGGATAAATTCATTATATTACATATAATCATAAGCCTAGGAATATGATGAGTGTAACCATATTTAACACAGTCTTTAATCGTATCATCTAGAGGCTTTATTCCTGTAGTTCCTTCATACCAATCTTTCGTTAGTTTTCGATTATGGTTCCAGAAATTAGATTTTATTTCTTCTTCCCCTTTACAATGATATATTCCTCTTATGAATTCTCTCCAACCTATGATTTGACGAATAAAACCTTCAATTGAGTTTATAGGTACATTATTCTTATCTGAAAATTCTATGGCTTTATTAACAACTTCTAAAGGAGTTATTATCCCCATATTTAAAACAGGACTTAATGCACTATGAAATAAAAAATTATTTTCAGATCTTATTGCATCTTCATAATTACCAAAATCAATAAATTTATACTGTAAAAAATCATCTAACCAAATTAATGCTGTTTTTCTATTAGTTGGCATCCATAAATTATCCATTGAACCAGGATGGTTTTGAAAATTATTATTTATAGAACTTTTTAATTCTTCTAAGTTATTATTTGTATAATTTTTAGGAATTGATGGAAGTTCAATTTTTTGAGGAATTTTCTTTCTATTGTCTTCATCAAAAGACCATCTACCTCCAGTTGGTTTCCCATTTTCGTCAATCAAAATAGATAATTTTCTTCTCATTAATTGATAGAAACTTGCCATCCTTATTATTTTTTTTTGTGTTAATACAAATTCTTTAAATTCTGATCGTGAAGATAAGAACATTGGACTACTAAGTGTTTCATAATTTATTTTAATTTTTTTAATAAAAGAATGAATTTGTTTTTCAAAAAAATGATCTTCAATTTCAAAATGTTTAATATTTTGTATATTGTATTTTTTAATAATTTTATGAAATTTACTTTCAAATGGATCCTTAAAATCATTATCTTCAATTGAATGATAATAAACTTCGTAACCATTTTTAATTAAATCATCTTTATACTGTCTCATAGCCCAAAAAAACATCAATATTTTTAATTTATGATGCTTATGAGTATTAGCTAAATTATAATCTTCAGACATAAAAATTTTTTTAACTTTTGTTTTTTTAATGTAATCAATTGGAAATAATTGATTGCCAAGTATTAATAAAATTTCTTTATTATTTGTCATGGATAAGTTTTATTCTATTATATAAATAATGATTATATTAAATTTATTAAGATGTAATTAATAAGAAAATTCATTAAGAAATTGAAATTTTAAAGTTATAGATACTCACTAATTATTCATACATAATACATATAAAATATTACTTTAATAAGTCAACGAATAGTAAAAATAATTTTTTTCATAATAAAAAAATTATCCTTAGAGGTTTTTGTCGCAATCCAAACTCATTTAGTTTGTAGAAATTCTTTTATGACTTCTTTAATTAATTCCATAAATTCTAAAGTTGAAACAGATGTAAATTCTGATGGTTTTATAACTGCTGTATTTGTTGCTGCTAGAGCAGTGGCTAATTCCAAGGCGTTATTAACCCGACAACTCTCCAAATATTTTCATGAGCATTTTTTACAGATAAAACATCTTTATTAACTTCTTCTAGATTACCTTCTGCTATTTTTGTTTACACCTCACCAGTATATGGGTTTTCAGTATCAAACTATTTATTACTTGATGGATTAGTCC
>CAZWGZ010000082.1:0-7442 GCA_964633395.1 uncultured Rhodobacterales bacterium | reverse complement strand
TAAAACTGTTGTGTTTAATGTTAATGTTCCAGATCTTTCTGTTCTAACACCTAAATTAGACAAATAAACACTTGTTGCACCAAAACCTGCTAATGGAGATGTTGTTAATGAGTCAATTTGTTTTTTTAAACTATTAATCACAGTGTCTTTAGCCAATTCTCCAGAACCTGTCGATGCATCTCCTCTAAATGTTTTTGCATTAAGAACTTCTTTTAAAGTATTTATTGCAGTTACTAAACTTTGTAAATTTGTTGTTGCCGTTGTTACATCCACTGCAGCGGTTAAATTAGCTGATGTACTTGTCGTTGAAACAAGATTGACTGTATAACCTTCAAATAAATCAGTAATTATATTAGATGAACGTGTTAAACTCATACCATCTACAACTATTGCTGCATCTACCCCAGCAATTTTTTGTTTTGACGAGTTAGTTGAGGTGTTATCAATTGCTGAGAGACCGGAACCTGAAGGATTTTCTGTTGCAGTAATACGTAAAGCGTTTTCTTTGCCCTCTCCTGATTTTAAAACTAGATTATAAGTGTCATCTCCAGTACCTATTATACTTGCCGTAACCCCATAGCTTAATGCATTTATTTTATCTCGTAATGATGCCAAAGTATCAGTGGCCGCTACTGTCAAACTTGTTGATGCAGTAGTTGCACTTGCTACAAAACTTCCACTAGACCAATCCCCTCTTTCTAATATTAAAGATCCAGCTCCAACTATTGATGTGGTATTAGCATATCCAGTGAAAGCAAGAGTTTGTCCAGTTGCTAGAGCAGAAACAGTCATGCTAGAATTTAGAGATGTTGCTTTAGATGGATCAGTAATACTCGCAGTTACTGCAGTACTATTTGATGAAACGGCTAAAGATGTTTTTCCCACTAACGAAGTAAGAGCTGTCGACACAACTGTAAGCGCACTTTTAACCTCTCCAATTGCAGAAATAGAAGTTGTTTTAGCGTCTATTTTTGTTTGAATAGAGTTTTCTTGAGGTGTTTTTTCAGCATCCACTAATGAATCAACGATTTGGGTAATATTAAGACCACTTCCTCCTTGATTTATTGCACTTAGATAATCTACTGCCATATCTAACCTATTTTTTAAATTTTATACGTATATATACGTTAGATATACTGCAAATATTATGCCTATTAATTTAAATTTAAATTTTCAATAAAAATTTGTAATGAAAAAAATGACTAATTAAAAAAATCATGTAAAGTTAATTTGATAAAAAAGTGGAACTTTTAATTGGACACAATTAATAATTATAAGAAAATTATAGAAAACTCTGTTTTGTTACTTGTGGCAGCAGTGGTTGGGCTTATAGTTTCAGCTGTAGCTCAAATTTTTATGATAGCTGCAAAAAATATTTTTACATTTATTTTCAATAACAAAGATTTTGAATTCACTATTGAAATAGGTACTTTTTCCTTAAACTTGTTACCATTACTAATATGTATTCCAAGCTCTATTTTAGTGGCTTTATTAATGTATTTTTTGAAATTACCTAGATGGTTTGGTCCTGCTGATACTATTTTTGCAACTCATGTTAGAGCTGGGACGTTAGATATAAAGGGAGGTTTTGGTTCTACTCTAGCTTCGTTTATTTCTGTATGTGGAGGCGCATCAGTTGGAGTTTACGGGCCATTAGTCCACTTTGGAGCAACAGTTTCAGCATTTTTTAGAAGATTATCTTTTGTTCCTAAAATTCCTCATGACATTATAATTGGCTGCGGCGTTGCAGCAGCTATTTCAGCAGGCTTTGGAGCACCTTTGGCTGGAATAATTTTTGCTCATGAAACCGTATTAAGACATTTTTCAATGAAAGCTGTTACTGCTTTAGCTATTTCGTCTATGGCAGCTAATTTTGCAGCCTCTGAAATTAACTTAATTAACCCTTCATTACTTTTAGAACAAATTCCATTCGAAATTAGTGATGTATTGCCCAGCTTAACATTAATTGGCCCTATTGCAGCTATCGTTGCAATAGTTTTTATGCGCACAATACTTTACTTATCTACTATTCCTAAAAAAATTAAAATACAGCATTGGCAAGCTCCAGTAATTGCTGGCGTATGTTGTGGTTTAATAGGGATGATATTTGACGAAATACTTGGTATTGGAACAGACACTTTGATGTTAGTAATGACTACTGAGCAAAATAGTGGTTATCTTCTTGCTTTGCTTATAGGAAAATTATTACTAACAGCCATCTGTGTTGGATTTGGGTTTTTTGGAGGCACCTATTCACCAGCTTTATTCTTGGGAGGGGTCGTTGGAGCTTTAGTTTTTCAGTTACCCATTCATGATTTAGGTATAGAATTTTTACCTATATTAGCCGTCGCAGGAATGGCAGCTGTTTCTAGTTCTGTAATTGGAGCACCAGTCACCTCAATTATTTTAGTTTTAGAATTAACAGGTTCATATGAATATGCAATCGCAGCAACTTTTCCAATTGTAATATGTTCATTTATCACAAGTCGAATTTTTGGAAATAGTTTGTTTGATAAGCAGTTAATTTCGCGAGGCGTTAATATTACTAAAGGTCGCGAACAAATACATTTAAATGAAATAACGATTGAAAGTTATGCTGATAAAAATTTTACCAAATTTAATACTAATACATCAATTGATTTAGCTATTAAGCAAATGAAGAAAGAAAAAAACACTGAAGGATATATTGTATCAAAAGAAAATAAATATTTAGGTAAGGTCATCCTTATTGACCTAATAGATAAAAAGAATAAAGAAATTTTATATTATATAGAAAAAAAATCTCTTGTGATTGATCCTAAAGCTAAATTACTGGAGGTTATAAAAAGTCTTACAAATTTTGTTGGAGAGAGTATCCCTATTGTTGATAAAAAAACTAATGAAATGTTAGGCATCATATCAGAAAATGATGTTTTAGATGCATATCTAAAAATATCAGAAGAAATAAACCAGATAGAAAAGCATTGAATAACTAAACAATTATATAATCAACCCGTAATTATGTTTGAATAACTAAGGGTTAAATTATGAATTATAGTCCATCAATGAGAAAATATGTTGAATCTGATATTCAAGCAAAGGTCAGCAATACTAGTCCTCATAAAATTATAGAGCAGGTTCTTATAGAATTAAAAAACCATATGGAAACGCTTGCTTACTCAATTGATAATGAGCCAACCGTTTCATCTATAAAATCAAATGCATTCTCAAAAAGTCTCACTGCCATATATATTTTGCAATCTAGTTTAGATTTTGAAAAAGGTGGAGAAATCGCTACTAACTTATTTAATTTATATGCTTTTTGTAAAAATGGAATTATGAAAGGCTTTATGAAAAAAAACTCAAAGTTAATTTATGATGCTATTCCACCCATTGAAGAAATTTTGGATGGTTGGAAACAAATAAGAAACCAATAAAGTTAAACCTCACAAAAAATTATTTAATTAGTTAAGAATATCTTGAAGAATGGTGCGTAATAGTTTTATTGATTATATAAATTTAATAGTTATATTGATTATATAAATTTAATATTAAAATAGGTTTTACAGTGTCTAATTTTTGTCCAGAATGGGTTTTTGCTGTATGTGCAGCTCAAACAGCAAAAGATTTTCTATCAACAAATGACTCTATTATGTCAATATCTAAAAAATTTGGTAGTGGATTATCTGAAAAGTATAATGAAATAAAGTTTGAAGAATTGCTTGATGTTGGTGAAAAAATATTACAATTTTTATCAGAAATTGGCGCCGGTGAAGATGCTATAATTTATTTAAATGATTTTATACATTACAGAACAAATTTTAAATCAAACGGAGCAGAAAGAAAATTATCTGGAATGTTTTCCTCTGGCTTTGATGGCCAAAAGACTAAAGAATATAGTTCAGAACAATCAGTTAAAGTTTTTAAAGCAACTATATTTAGACTTAGAAATAATACTATACCAAAATCTACACCAGGATGGGTTATTACAGACGTAGAAGATATAGACTGGTTAGGTGAATTATTTACAAGAGAAGTTGAGCTGTTTTAACAATTCAAATATTATCTTATATAATCAAATAAGTTTAATTGTGATATTTTAACAAATGACTGTTGACTGGCCTGCATTGAAGTCAACATGCTTTGAAGATTAGTTACAAGTTCAGCTAAATCTGCTTCATTTATATCAGCCACGTCTTTTTCAACGGCTAATCTCCTATCAGCTAAAAACTCTGTTTGTCTTAACAAAGAACTTGATCGAGCTCCAATAGCTCCTCTGTTATTAGATATGTGAACTTGCGTAGAAGCAATGTTGTCTATTTGTTTTGATGGCAATTGATTGTTATCATATAATTTTTGTAACTTTCCTATACTATTACCAGCTCCATCCTGAGGCTGAACTGTAAAAAATGATGTCGGGTCTTTTTGAGCTGAATTAATGCCATAAACTGATAAATTCTTTATCTCGATTTTACTATTAGTCGTATCAGTCAGTTTAATAGTTTTTCCATCATCATTAATTGTTGCAGTTATTCCTGTAGAGCTTAAATTAATTTGCTTTACAAATTCTGAAGGATCTTCTCCAGTAATTTCAGCTGTTATAGTTTGAGTTCCAAGATTACCAGTAAGATCAAACGTCCAAGTTCCTGGATCTTTATTTTGAAACGTAAGCTCTGCTGTTCCTGAAGCCTTTAAAGCTTCAACACCACCTGATGCAGTCCTTATAGAATTACTAATATCTTCTAGCATTAAAAAAATTGATATATTTTTTCCAGAGGGGTTTTTAACCGCTTGAAATAAAGTCCCACCATCTAGTGTGGTTTCTATAACGCGTGATTCAGAAATAGATAAAGATGATAATCCTCTATCACCTTTATAATTTATCTTTCCTGAAATATCTTCAACAAATGGAATTGTACTTGTTTTATAGCCACTAAAAAGAAAACTGCCATTACTATCTTGAGCATTAGCAACACTTAAAATTTCTTTTTTCATTTCATCAACTTCAAGAGCTATTGTTTCGCGATCAGACGCGCCTAGTGTGTCACTGGATGCTTGAATAACTAATTCTTGAGCTCTAAGCATAATTGAGCCTAAATTTATTAAATTCTTATCTAATAGATTTATTCTATCTGACGCTGCATCAACATTTCTTTCAAATTGTACAATTTGATCCTTAACTACATTCAAGCCAGACAATTGGACAGAACCTATTGGATCATCTGAAGCTTTTAAAATATTTTGACCAGATGAAATTTTATTTTGAAGATTTTGCAGTTCTTCAGTTGTCGATGAAAACTGTTGCAATTGTTGTTGATTAAATAATTTTGTACTAACTTGCATTTTTAAAACCAATTATAATTTATTAAACAACTTCAAGAAGAGATTGAAATAGTTCTTTAGCAGTTTGCAATATTCGTGCCGAAGCCTGATAAGCCTGTTGAAACTCTAATAAATGAGCTGCCTCTTCATCTAAATTCACGCCCGCAAACTCACTTTGACTAGCTTCTGCTGCGTTAAGAGTGCTTAATGCTGAGGAAAGAGACAATTTATTAGCTTGTACATTTGATCCTACTCTTGCCACTGTATTAATAAAAATTTCTTGAAAATTGCCTTGTTTATTTCCAGTTTTGTCAGCGCTTTGTAAGTTTAGTATATTAATAATATTTCTATTATCACCTATTCCATCTGTGTTATTAGAAAATCCAAATGAATTATTTATAAGTGGATCTTCAGAAAACTGGAATTTTGAACCATTTACTTCAAACACTCTATTAGCATCCAAAATCCTTGAGGCAATAGAATGCCCAGATATTTTATCAAATATTTCTACCTTATTACTGTTTGTCGCATCAACTTTAATAGTTAACTCAGGAGCGAGTATATCTTTAATATTATCGTTTGATGGTTGAGTATCAAATTCTGCGCTTATCTTTCTTGCCCCATTCCCCATAAGAATGGTAATAAATTCCTCTGGAGGAAGATTTTTAATACTTATTTTTTCTGCAACCGAATTTTGAATTGAGCTTTGAGGAACTTCTATTTTTAAAGGTTCCCCTTTTAAATTTATTATATTTAAACCCTTACTATCAACGTTTAATCTTATGTTTTGTGTTTTCATACCATATTCAACTGCAGCATTAGGGTTGCTATCAAGTTCAAATGTTGATGCATTGACGGCATGACTTATAGATAAACTTCCAACCCTCTGAGTTCCTACCTTTACAGTTGAAGCTGAACCACTAGTTGGAATGAAAGATAACACTTGTGAAAATACTTTTTTACCATAAACCGTAACTCCTGAACCTTCTGCTGTGATTACCTCTATCTGAGATTTACCAAATTGATCTAGGCCTGTTACAGTGTATTTCTCTCCAACATCTGAACCTGCAGGAGTAACCGTTATTGATGATGGATCAAAAGTTACAGATGTTGCTTGAGTTCCTACCTTAATTGTACTGGCAGTGGCATTACTTGCAGAAACAGATAACACCTCACTAAACGAAATCGCACCTGATGCTGTTGCTCCATTTACACCCGTTATTGTCTCAGTTTGATATATTCCTGCAGTATCATAACCACTTATAGTAAACGCATTACTAGTCTCATCACCATTACAATATATAGTAATTATTCCATTAAGAGCTTTTGAAGCTTCTAAATTACCGTCAAGAATTAAATTACCTGCCGTTGATGATTTACTGGTAAACAGGCTGTCATCATCTGTTGTAGAAAGCGCTCCACTTGTTGTTATACCAACTCCTGCTGACATACTGGCGTTAAATAAAGCATCATCGTCGGTTACACCTGAAAGATCGTTCCAAGCTAAAGTTATATCACTTGGAGGTGAAGCACTTACTGCAGAGCCCTTGGGGTTAAAAAACTTTGGTTCGCCACTACTATTAAATTTAATTGTAAAATTAGTTTTTGTTGAACCATCATTTACTTTAATTTTGATAGCCTCATCCAAATTAGTTGGTTTGGGCACCAAATTTCCTTTAAGAGTTGTTATACCTTTGGATATCCCAAAATTAGAAGCGTTAGTAATGTTAATACTATCTTGCACAATTTTAAACTGAGCGCCTTCTATTGTTCCTTCAACAGTAGCTAACAATTCATATCCAGGTGAAGTTCCTATCTGGATATTGCCAATAGTATTAGTAGAAGGCTTTATTGATGTGATCGTATCAAATAAACCATTAGATGAAATAGTCTTACCTGCTAATGGGCCATATATCGTCTCAGTTTTAGATAATCCATCAGTGCCAGTTCCAACAATCGTAAAAAGATTATTACTTTCATTACCTACTGCAGTAATTGAAACTCTAGTTCCAGATACAGAGCCAAAGGCAGGTTTTGTACCTACGTTAATTGCAGAAGCAGCAGCATCTGATGAAATTTGAGTTACAGTTTTAAAAAATTTAGTACCCTCAACTGAATTTGCATTAACTCCGGTTATTGTT
>CAZWGZ010000081.1:0-7508 GCA_964633395.1 uncultured Rhodobacterales bacterium | reverse complement strand
AAAGAGTTAAAAGAAGAAAAAAAGTTTTTTCAACTTGGAGTATCAAATTTTTCAGCTTGGCAAGTTATGAAAGCCAAAGCATTAGCAGAAAAATATGGGTTTCCTAATGTAGATATTCTGCAACCTATGTATAATTTAGTAAAAAGACAAGCCGAGGTTGAAATACTTCCGATGGCAAAATCAGAAAATATTGGTGTTATTAGCTATAGTCCATTAGGTGGTGGTTTGTTGACTGGAAAATATGAAACGGAAAATAATACATCAAATAAAAATACTTCAGGAAGACTGCATGACAATGCCAAATATAAATTAAGATATGGACAAAGCTGGATGTACGAAGCTGCAAGTAAGCTTCAGAAACTTGCTGAAGATATAAACTATGATCCAATAGCTTTAGCAGTTGCTTGGGTTTCGTATAATGATGCCATAACAGCGCCAATTATAAGTGCAAGAAATTTAAAACAATTAAAGCCTTCCCTTGATTCAGTTAATATTAATCTTGATGAGGCAACGTATAATTTAATATCTCAGATAAGCCCAACACCTCCTCCTGCCACTGATAGGTTGGAAGAAACTTCTCATTAATAAATAAAGGTAAATTTATGGAAACAGCTATTGAAAAAAAATGGGAAGTTTATGCTTTAAAGTATGCAGAAAGGTCAGATAGAACTAGAAAGGAAAGTTTTATTTTTGACGATCATTCTAATGATAGCCATACTATAGATTATTTTATATGGGTTCTAAAATCTGACGATAGCACAATTGTTGTTGATACAGGGTATGATTATGATGAGGCTAAAAGAAGAGATAGACCGATTCAAAGATCACCATCTGAAGCTCTTAAATCTATAAATATAGATGCAAATGAAGTAACGGATGTTATTATAACTCATCTACACTATGACCATGCAGGTGGTTTAATGGAATTTCCAAAAGCCAAGTTTCACATGCAAGAAAGTGAAATGGCTTATGCAACTGGTCCTTGTATGTGCCATGAAACTATAAAAATGCCATTTACTGGAGAACATGTTTGTCAGATGGTTAAAAACGTATTTTCAGGAAGGGTCAATTTTTACAAAGGAGTAGGCTCAATTCATTCAGGTGTGACTGTTCATTTGATTGGAGGACATTCTAGAGGATTACAGTCAGTAAGAGTAAAAACAGAAAGTGGTTATATGTGTCTAGCATCAGATGCAACCCACTTTTATGAAAACTTTATTACTGGAAAACCTTTTCCTATAGTTGTTGATTTAGAAGAGATGCTTAATGGCTTTGAAACTATTAAGGAATTAGCGTCTAATGACAGTCTTGTTATACCCGGTCATGATCCATTGCTAAAAGATTTTTTTCCTAGTGAAGGTAACTCAGGTTTTGTATGGCGCTTAGATAAAGGTCCTATTAAACCTATAAAATTTTAGCGTCAGCTTCCATTGATCTTCTATAAGATATTGCAGGGTCAGTTGATGAAAACTCTACGTCACTCCATTTTATTATCTCATTCTCTTTAATTTCATTTTTAAGTTTTATACCATGAGCCAACCCGATTGGGAGAGCTTCTAAAGATAATGAAAGCTTCGCTGGTATCAATTTGCCCCATACAGTTGCTCCGCCTTCTCCATCAAGCATCTCACCTTTTTTAAGGTTTCTTTTTGTTGTTGAAACAACATCACCAGTAAACTTTTGAGTCTGCCCTGTTGCTTGATTTAATAAAGCCGCAGAAAAGATAGATATATTTAATTCCATACCTATAAGATGGAATGGCTTGTACATTGCTGAAAATTGTCCAGTATTATCCGTGTTCATTCCGTATTGTTTGAAGCAAGAAGCAGCATAGTCATTTGGAGCTTCTAGTACTGCAAAAACACCCCATCTTAAATCTTTAAATACTGGTCTTCCATCTCTTTCAAACGATGAAACAACTTCAACCTGTCCATTTTGTTCCAATATCCCTCCAAACTTTGAAGGTTTTAATATGTTAGCTAAATCATCCATGCCGCATGGAGGAAATAATAAGCCATCATTAGGAACTTCTAGTCCACATGCATTTGCTATAGCGGCCATTTCTAACCCAGATTTTGTCCCATCTAAAAATGAATTAAACATTTTAGGGTTCATTCCTGCTTTTGCAGCCTCTTCATGAGATAGTCCATAGTAATCCCAAACTGTATCTGGAGTTGATTTATGATAAGCTGGAAGGTATCTTGTACCTTTTCCTGCGCTGCTTACATGAAAGCCTGATGCTCTAGCCCATTCAACTATTTCAGCTGTTAAAGCCGGTTGATCACCATAGGCCATGGAGTATACAACTCCCGCTGATTTAGCTTCTTTAACTAAAGCTGCTCCTGCTAGTACATCTGCTTCCACATTAACCATTATAATGTGTTTTCCATTTTGAAATGCTTGTCTTGCGTGTTCAATACCTGCTGCTGGAAAACCAGTTGCTTCCACTACGACATCTACTTCAGACAACCTTATTGCCTGAGTTGCTTCATCTACAAACTTAGTTTTACTTATTAAATCGTCGCTCCAACCAACATTTTTACAAGCTTTAATAGCATTTTCAGGTTTAAGGTCCGCAATTACAGCTACTTCTAATCCTGGAGTGGTAGGAACTTGACTTAAAAACATAGAACCGAATTTACCTGCACCAATTAAAGCTACCTTTACTGGATTATCATTATCTATTCTTTTTGAAATGGCATTTTGTAAAAACATTTATAACCCTTTTAATTACAATATAATTTTTTTAAGTCTTTAATATCCGCATCATTAAAACCAAGCTCTTGAATTATATAATTTTCAAGCGATTCAAATTGATTTTCAATTTCATTAATACCTGAAATTAAGTATGATTTTTTAACTTTACTAAGCGTGTCTAACATTACCTCTGTTATCAGCTTATCATCTTTTTTAGAAGCGGTTGTTTGTTCAGCTGTAGCCGCGTTAATTGTTAAAAGCTTATTTGAAAGTAAATAATTTTCAAAAATTAATTCCATTGGATTATCACATAATTTTTGAATTATAAAACTTGCTATTCCTGTTCTATCTTTTCCTGCAGAACAATGAAATATAATAGGATTATTATTTGCTTTTAATAGAATTTTAATAAATTCTTTCCAAACGTGTTTATGATTATTTATATATAATTTGTAACTCTCTTCCATAACTTTTTCATATGTAAATTTATTATCTCCATCTATATTTTTTTGATCAACCATTCGACTTAAAGTACTTGCAGAAATAGGCAGACTCACATATTTATTTAATAATTCTTTGGATAAATTATCTGGAGCTTTATTTATTTCTTTTGGGTCTCTGAAATCAATTATTGCGTGAGGGTTTAAATCTTCAATTTTTTTAATATCTTCATCGATCAATGTACTTAATTTAGCACATCTAAATAAGATATTATTTTTCATTTTAGATCCAATTGCTACATCTCTAAAATTTGATACAGAGTTTATCAAAGACAATTTTACACCTCTTTTTATAATTAATATTGATTAGATATTGCTTATTTAAGTTATTCTGCAGCACTTGCTGTTTTATTAACTAACTCTGTCAAGCAATTATCATTAAGTGGAGAGATAGGAGTGAAGTCTCTATGAGCAATCCATTCATCACGTTTAAATTCACGTATATGATTATCTACATGACATAAAGATAAATAAACAATTGTTCTTCCAAATGGAGATATGTTAGGTGGACTTGCGTGAACCAGTAATGATGAGAACATCAGCATACTTCCAGCAGGGCCAGTAGGCGCAACACATCCACCTTTTTCTGCTAATTCTAATACTTTTTTATTATCTAAAGTCCATAGAGGGTAACTTGTAGTTTCTAAATCATGTCCTGCATCTACTACTCCTACCTTATGACTTCCAGGTATAAATAATAATGGACCATTAGCTGCTGTAACGTCATCAAGAAATACGGCTATATTCATAGCTCTAGGCTCAGGCATTCCGTCATCCCTTTTCCATGTTCCATAATCTTGGTGCCATTGCCATACTGCTCCATCAAAAGCAGCTTTTGCGTTTAATTTAAATTGATGCATATAAATATCACCGTCTAACATTTGTGATACAGGGTCAATTAATCTTGGGTGAGCTCCTAATCTTTTAAAAGCCTCGTTATATGTATGTGCAGCAAAAGCTGTTCTAGCCACTCCAGTACTTTCTTTCCAAACTTCTTTTCTGTCTTCTAAATAGACGTTATCAGCTTCTTTCTTTAACAATGAAGCTTCATCAGCTGTAAACATTTCTGGAAAAAATAAATAACCTTCATCATCAAATTTTTTTAAATCAGCATCATTTAAACGCATTAAGACCTCCAAACTTTTTATAAATATTATTTCATTATAAATAAAAAATATAAAAAATATAATAAAATTTATTGATGACTTTATAATTCGCGTGTTAAACAAATTAATCAGAATATTAAGGAGAAATTAATTTTGTCACTTATATCACCGTTAGATAAATTAAAGATCCCAATTGTAGGTTCTCCACTTTTTATAATTTCAAACCCTGACTTAGTAATAGCTCAATGTAAAGCAGGCATAGTTGGTTCATTTCCTTGTTTGAATGCAAGAGAAGATGAAGGTCAGCCTAATATGTTACATATATGGCTTAAAAAAATTAATGAAGAATTAGATAAGTATAATCAAGAAAACCCAGACAATCCAGCTGCTCCATATGCCGTAAATCATATTGTCCATAAATCTAATGTTAGACTTGAACAAGACATTGATATTTGTGCTGAATGGAAAGCACCTATTTGGATCACTTCTTTAGGAGCTAGACCAGAAGTCAATAAAGTTGCACATGAAGCTAAAGGCATAGTTTTACATGATATTATCAATAATTTCTTTGCTAAAAAAGCAATTGAAAAAGGAGCGGATGGACTTGTTGCTGTAGCTGCAGGAGCAGGAGGGCATGCAGGCACTTTATCGCCTTTTGCACTAATTCAAGAAATACGTGAATGGTTTAATGGAACCTTATTGTTGTCAGGGTCAATTGCTAATGGAGGTGCTGTTTTAGCGGCACAAGCTATGGGAGCTGATTTGGCATACATAGGATCAGCATTTATTGCAACTAATGAAGCAAATGCAGATCAACGTTATAAAGAAATGATAACAACATCATCTGCTGACGATATTATTTATACTAATCTTTTCACTGGAGTTCACGGTAATTATTTAAAAGGATCAATTGAAGCTCAAGGGCTTGATCCAAATAATCTTGAAGTCAGTGATTCTAGCCAAATGAACTTTAGTTCGGGAGCATCTAAGCCCAAAAGTTGGAAAGAAATTTGGGGTTCCGGTCAGGGTATTTCAGCTGTAAAAAGTATTTTGCCTACAAGTGATCTAGTAAAACGTATTAACCATGAATACATTGAAGCAAAAAATAATTTAATATAAATAGAGAGATTAATATGACAGAAGTTAAACATAAAATTATAGATGAAATTGCTTTAATTGAAATTTCTAATCCACCTGTTAATGCCATAAGTGCTGCTGTAAGAATTGGCCTTTTAGACACAATTAATAAGCTTTCCAGCAATAACTCAATAAAGGCTATTGTTATCACAGCCCCAGAGAGAACTTTTCTTGCAGGAGCAGATATTAAAGAGTTTGGCAAAAATATTGATGCTCCTATTTTAAGTGAGATATGTGATAAAATTGAAAGGTCAGATAAAATTGTTGTAGCTTCTTTACATGGGACTCCATTAGGAGGAGGGCTTGAAGTTGCTATTTCTGCCCATTACCGAATTGCAGCGCCCAAAACTAAAGTTGGATTACCTGAAGTTCTATTAGGTATATTACCAGGAGCTGGGGGTACTCAAAGACTTCTTAGGCTATGTGGTGTTTCTATGGCTTTAGATATGATGCTTACAGGTAAGCATGTTAATACAGAAGATGCCTATAAAAATGGTATTGTTGATGAAATAGCTGATGATGACAATACTATAGATAATGGAATAGCATACGCGAAAAGATTAATATCTGAAGGATTTAAAGTTCGTCCTACTTCTAAAATAAATGATAAATTAAGTGATTTAGAAGAAGTTAAAAAAATAATAGATAAAGTAAAAGCAGATACGTTAATAAAAGCTAAAAATCTTTTTTCTCCTCACGCTATTATAAAATGTGTAGAAGAAGGTTTGGATCTAGACTTTGATTCATCTATTAAAAACGAAAGAAAGATTTTTAAAGAATGTATTGAAAGTCCTCAAAGACAAGGTTTGATTCATTCTTTTTTTGCAGAAAGAGCCATTACAAAAGTTCCTGAATTAAAAACAGGTAAACCTAGAGATTTAAAAAAAATAGGTATTATTGGTGGCGGCACAATGGGTACTGGAATTTCAATGGCTGCTATGAATGCTGGTTTTTCTGTTATAATGATTGAGCAAAATGATGAATCTATTGAAAAAGCAAATGCAAAAATAAATGCTACTTATGAAAGAAATGTTAGATTAGGTAGAATTACGACTGAGCAAAAAAAACAGATAATGAGCTTGTTTTCTGCAGTAACTAATATGGAAGTATTGAATGATAGAGATCTTATTATTGAAGCTGTATTTGAAGACATGGAAATAAAAAAACAAGTGTTTATGAAGCTTGATAAAATTTGTAATAAAAATTGTATTTTAGCCTCAAATACTAGCTATTTAAACGTAAATGAAATTGCTACAGTAGTTGATGATCCATCTAGAGTTATAGGGCTTCATTTTTTCTCTCCTGCTAATATAATGAAACTTTTAGAAATTGTAGTTGCAGATAAAACTTCTGATCATACTGTAGCAACAGCTTTTTCTTTAGCCAAAAGAATGAAAAAAGTTCCAGTTCGTTCTGGTGTTTGTGATGGTTTTATTGGAAATAGAATTCTTTCTAAATACTTAATTGGCACTTATCATATGGTTGAAGATGGAGCTAGCCCATTTCATATTGATAAAGTTTTAAGAGACTTTGGATGTGCTATGGGAGTTTTTCAAGTAATAGATCTAGCTGGAGGTGATATTGGCTGGGCTACTAGAAAAAGAAAAGCTCCATTTCGTCATAAAGATGATCGATATGTAGAAATAGCTGATAGAGTTTGTGAAAATGGTTGGTTTGGACAAAAAACTTCCAAAGGTTATTATCTTTATGGTGATAATATAAAGCCTTTAACACCTAACCCTGAAATTGATGTAATTTGTAACTCTGAAAGGCAAAGAGTAGGTATCAAAGTAAAAACATTTTCTGATCAAGAAATATTAGATAGATATTTAGCTGCCATGGTTTATGAAGGAGTTAAAATATTACAAGAAAAGATTGCAGTTCGTCCATCAGATATAGATGTTGTTTACACTAATGGTTATGGATTTCCAAGATGGAGAGGAGGTCCAATGAAATACGCTGATATGGTTGGATTAGATAAAATATTATTAAATATACAGAAGTTTTCTGAGGAAGACCCTAGATTCTGGTCTCCACCTGAGCTGTTAATTGATTTAGTGAAAAACAA
>CAZWGZ010000080.1:2732-7605 GCA_964633395.1 uncultured Rhodobacterales bacterium | reverse complement strand
AAATTACCATTGTTTAATGAATTCCCTAGAATATTGAAATTTCTTTATTGGTGTTCCTTCACCTCTTGGAGTTACTGCAACAGGATTATGTTTAAATTGATCTTTACCTCTAGCTAGTTGAGTTTCAAAATGAGGCCAAATAGATAAATCTGCTTTTACATTTACTGGCGCAAATCTCATTGTTATGCCACACCTTCTTCGAGAAGAGTTGTTTGCTTCTGAACCATGAAGTAGACCGTCATCGTGAAGTGAAATTTGACCTGCTTTTAGATTCAAAGAAATTACATCTTCTTTTTTTATTTGATCTTCAGAAACTTCTTGGTCTAAAGCTAGATTAGGCGCTTTATTTATATGATGATTAAATATTCCTGCTAGATGACTTCCTTTTACAACTTTCATAGCAGCATTTTCCTCGTCTGTATCATATAAGGCCAGCCAGACTGTTACAGAGTTAGATGGATTAAGAGGCCAATACTGAGCATCTTGATGCCAAGGAACAACAGACCCATCATTTGGTTCTTTTAAAAAAAACTGCCCTCCCCACTGAAAGAAATTAGGCCCTAACAAATCTTCAACATAGTCTAAAATAGCAGGAGTTCTAGATAAATTAAAAAATTTTAAACTTGCTTTATGCCACATGTTTGTTTGATTTATATCAATTGAACTATCAAGTCTTGAACTTAAAGAGACAAATAAATCATTTAAGTCTTTTTGAGCTTCTTCAGCAAAAACAGGTAATCCAGTAATATAACCATCGTTTTTATATTTTAATTTTTCTTCTTCAGTTAACCTTCTAATATCTGAATGAATTTTAAACAAATTTTTACCTCCATTTTAAAAAATAATAATTATATATTTTTACTATAAAACTTCAAACAATCCAGCTGCGCCTTGTCCTCCGCCTATACACATTGTAACAACAGCATACTTAGCATTTCTTCTTTTCCCTTCAAGCAAAGCGTGACCAACTAAACGTGCTCCACTCATTCCATATGGATGTCCTATTGATATAGAACCACCATTCACATTCAATAACTCGTTAGGAATTCCTAATTTATCTCTGCAGTATATGACTTGAACTGCAAAGGCTTCATTCAACTCCCATAAATCAATATCATCAATTTTTAAATTATGTTTTTTTAATAATTTTGGTATTGCAAAAACAGGTCCTATGCCCATCTCATCAGGCTCACAACCAGCAACTGCAACACCATGACAAATACCCAAAGGGTTAATATTTTTTTTCTCAGCAAGTTTTGATGACATAAGAACTGAAGCGGAAGCTCCATCTGATAATTGACTGGCATTTCCAGCCGTAATAAAACAATCTTTTCCTAAAACTGGTTTTAAACTTTTTAATCCATCTAAAGTTGTTGAGGGTCTGTTACATTCATCTTTAGATAATTCAACTTGATGATAATATATATCTTTACTATCCTTGTCTTGCATTGCCATTTTGGTTTTAATAGGAATTATTTCTTTATCAAAAAAACCTGCTTGTTGGGCTTCAAATGTTCTAACTTGACTCTGTAAAGCGTATTCATCTTGTTTATCTCTACTAATATTATAACGCTTTGATACAGTTTCAGCTGTTTCTATCATGCTCATATAAATATCTGATTTATATTCCATCAAAAATCTATCTTGAGACTTATATTTATTAGAAAAATCATTTTGAACTAAAGAAATAGATTCAAGTCCGCCTCCTACTACTATTTCCATTTCTTTGCAGGCAATTTGTTTAGCACCTATACCAATAGCCATTAGACCAGAGGCACATTGCCGATCTACACTCATTCCTGGAACAGAAATGGGCAACCCAGATGCAATCGCCGATAATCTTCCAATATTATAGCCTTGAGTTCCTTGCTGAACAGCGGCTCCAATTACTACATCTTCAATGAGATTGGGATCTAATCCAGATCTTTTTATAGCTTCTTTAATAGCATAACTAGCTAAAGTTGGAGCATCTGTATCGTTAAATGTTCCTCTATAAGCTTTTCCTATTGGAGTTCTTGCTGTTGAAACAATTACTGCTTGATCCATATCTAGAATCCTTCTTATTATTAATTAGTTAACATAAAAACTATATTAATAAATAACAGATTTTGCAATATATACTAAAAAGGTAAAATAATTATAAATAGTATTAGTATGTTAAATTGTTTTTTCCTGATACATCAATTCCTCTCATATGATAAATTTTTCTATCAGAAAATTTATTAGCGTTTAGTTTACTAAAAAGCTTTTCATCTTTAGCTAATTGATGATCATATTTACTGCTAGTAGGCATAAATCTCATAGTAATAGCTCTTCTTGCGTTAGGAGAATTATTAGCTTCTGAACCATGAACCAAATAAACATCATGAAGAGAGATTTGCCCTCTTTTTAAAATTAAATTAACAGCTTTTTTTTCATCATATTCTTCTTTCATAAGCTCCTGATTTAGAGTTAAATTTTTATCATTATTAATATTATGAGATTTTAATTTCTGATCTATGTGAGAGCCTTTAATAAATCGAAGACACCCATTTTCAACTGTTGCATCATCTATTGCTAACCAAACAGTGCAAGTTGCCAAAGGTCTTATTGGCCAATATTGCCCATCTTGATGCCACGGTGTTGCATGACCATCTATTGGAGGTTTTGCAAAAAAACTTGAGTTCCACAAAGCAAAGTCTGGACCAATTAACTGTTCAACATAATCTAGAATAATTTTATTTTTACAAAAGTCTAAAAATCCTTCGTCATATGATAAAACTGCTGGGCAGTAATTTTTAAATTCGGGATGTTTATTTAATAAAGCGTTATGCCTCTCTTCAATTTTAAGCAACATATTTTCCGGCATGATAAAATCAGGAATAATAAAACCATCTTGTTTATATTGCTCGATTTGTGATTTTGATAACATTTAATTTCCTCCAAGAAACTATTCAAATTTATATATTTATTTCTTTCCAAGTTTTTCTCATCCATTTTGTACATTCTACAGCTTGTTCAAATAAAGAGTACTTACAGCCCTCACCATAATCTGTATTTGGAATAAACTCTGTAGAAATCTGACCAAGTTTTGATTTCGCGTCTTTTGAATGATACCTCATAAGAATTCTTATACATTCTTTCCAAGGATCTAATAAATCTTCACTCCATTTCTCATGATAATCTTCATCTTTAGGCTGCTTAAAAGGATATTGAATTCCTCTTCCCAGAGATCCGTTTGGATGTTTAGCATATATATTTAATGGATTATTTGGAATAGCCGATCTTGCATGACAATGTCGAACCCAACCATAATTAATCCATTCTTCTACGACATTACCTTCAGAAAAGGGATCAATTATTAATTCTCCTGATATAATCTGTTTATCAATGTTGAAAACTTTTTGTTCTTTAAGATTATTTATCTTAAAAATTACATGACTATGGTCAAGAGTAATATTGAACTCTATACCTTTATCTTCTACTAATTTACCAACACGAGAGACTCTTAAAAAATCTTCGCTCCACATATTTACATGAATTTCAAAACATGGAGTTACACCGTATTTTAGCCCAATATCATAAGCTTCTATATAAGTATCTCTAACTTCATCGTCTGTTACTAATTCTCCGTTAGCTTTATGAGATTGAATTTGGATATTATGAACAATAGAACCTAACTCTCGTGCAGTTTTGAAATTTTGAATTAATAAATCTTTATGTTCACCAATAGTGTAAAACCAGCCCCCTGCAATTACTGGCAGATTAAATTTTTTACTACATTTTTTGAATTCATCAATTTCATCTGATTCAGGGGTTTTATCTACATAGTCAAAAATACCAGTATTCTTGACCATATTAAATCTAGTTTCAATATTTGGCATTGCATCTAAATGGGTGTGTTTTATTCCATTAGTTTGAATTCCAAATTGTAATTGGTTTTTTCTATTATTAGCCATTTATTTTCCTCAAACACTCTAATAAACTTCTTCTCCTTCAAGCATAACTCTATGCATAACTCTTAATTGGGTAATATCATACTCAGAGTTAGCTTTATGCATAGTACAACGATTATCCCAAATAACTAAGTCACCTTTTTTATAACTATGATTATATTGAAACTTTGATTGAAATGAAAAATGGTATAATTCGTCTAAAAGTTCATCACTATCATGTTCGTCAAATCCAGTTATGTGATCAATTCTATTAGGATTAATATACAGCGATTTTTCACCTGAAATAGGATGAGTTCTAATTAAAGGATGTTCAACTGGAGGAGTTAGTTTTTCTTCATCTGATGACAATTTTTCTACTTGAGAAACATTTCTTCTACTTTGCCATTTATGAACAGCTCTAAGGTTAGAGACTTTATTTTTTATCTTTATAGGAAGTTTATCATATACAGAGTAACAATTAATAAAATCTGTGCCTCCACCATTTTTAGGCAACGTTTCTGGATATATAAAAGTTAGAGTTGCTGGTTTGTTTCTATATGAGTCATCTGTATGCCAATGACTTGCATACACCTTAGGTTTTTTATCAGACTCTTTTGATCTGTTTGTAACTTCAATAACCTCAGGAATTCCTTCAACAGTTGCATTTTTTATAAAATATTTTTTGGGAGTTCCAAAAATTTTTGAAATGTTTACAAGATCTTTAGGTTTCAAGTCTTGACCCCTAACACAAATAACTGAAAAGTCCGTTATAGCCTTTAATAGAAGGTTTTTAATTGCTTCATCAATTGTTGAACTAAGATTGATACCTGTTATTTCAGCACCCATAACTGTAGATAATGGGTTAATATTTATTGAGTTATCCATACCACACTTCCCCAAGGTTAGTTAATTTGATATGTTAAGTAAAAAAACTAGATGAATACAAGAAAATAATTTAT
>CAZWGZ010000080.1:0-2632 GCA_964633395.1 uncultured Rhodobacterales bacterium | reverse complement strand
TAGAAGAATAAATATTATTCACTTATTTTTTTAAATATGATAAATATCTCTTATGCTTATAGATGGTTTGCAATATTGTAATTGGTCAGAAAAAATTTTTAAAGAATGGCGATCATCAAATTTGACTGCCGTTCATGTTACTATTTCATATCATGAACAGTTTAGAGAAACTGTTTCTAATTTTGAACAATGGAACAAATGGTTTGAGCAGTTCCCCACCTTAATTACGCCGGCATTTTATGCTAATGATATTGAGCTAGCAAAAAAAGAAAACAAAACTGCAGTTATATTTGGTTTTCAGAATCCATCACCTATAGAAGACGATATCGGGTTAGTTGAAATTTTACACAGACTTGGTGGAAGATTTATGCAGCTTTCATATAACAACCAATCATTATTAGCAACGGGTTGTTATGAAGATAATGATCCTGGCATTACAAGAATGGGAAAAGAAGTTATCAAAGAAATGAACAGAGTTGGAATGGTGGTTGATATGTCCCATTCATCTGAACGTTCTACTTTTGAAGCCATTGAACTTTCATCTCGACCAATAGTTATAAGTCACGCTAATCCATCCTTTTGGCATCCTGCTAAGAGAAATAAATCTAATAATATTTTAAAAAAATTAGCAGAACATAATGGAATGCTTGGATTTTCTCTTTATCCTCATCATCTAAATAATAGTAGTCTTTGTTCAATAGAAGATTTTTGTTTAATGATTGCAAAAACTGCTGATTTGATGGGGATTGATAATATTGGGTTTGGTTCAGATCTTTGTCAAGATCAACCGGATAGTATTGTTGAATGGATGAGAGTTGGAAAATGGACAAAAGAAATTGATTATGGAGAAGGATCAGCTTCTAACCCTGGATTCCCTGAAATGCCTGGTTGGTTTAGGGATAACCGTGACTGGAATAACATTATTGTTGGGCTTGAAAAACAAGGTTTTTCAAATCAAGAAATAAATAAAATAAAAGGTGAAAATTGGCTTAATTTTTTTCGTAAATCTTTTAAATCTATACAAGAATAAGAGTATGATTAATTATTTAAAAAAAAGTAACTATTTGGAAAATAAAATCCCTTTAAGAGATCCATCTAAAGTAATGAAATTAGAACGCTTAGGAAGCTTTCATCAATCTCGTTTGTCTTTTTCTAGACAATTGATTAATGAAATAATAAATAACAAATGGACATTTAATATATCAGAATGGAATATTAATGATAATGGAATTGGCCACGCTGTAATAAGTGCAAATTCTAATACAGATGTATTTTCTCTTGTTATCTTTTGTCATTCCATCAGGGATGATGAAAGAAGTGATAGAGTAATAGCTGACAAATGGGATATGACTTTTTCTTTATTTAAAGGAGTACCAAATAAAAAAGAAATTGCTCATATGTCTCAAAATTTAAAAGTCCAGGAATTGGGAAGACATTTATCAAAACAATTAACTCTAAGTAGAGCAAATAAATCCTTAAGAATTTTTGAAAAAGTTATCGAAGCATTATCTTCTGGGAAACAACCAAGTCATAATTTAATTAATGATATTGGTTATTTAGTTAGAACAACAGCTGTTTATGGAAATGGGAAATTTGGAATTGGTGATTTTTCTACAATTCAAAATGAAAACTTTTTAAAAAAACCTTTTCAAGCTGAAATGTTGACTGTTTATTTAATTAGATATTTTTCAATAGAACTTGTTAATTTCCTCTCTAAAATTAAAGGTGGATCGAAGGCCGTTAGACTATCTGAAACTATATCGAAACATTTAGGTGTAGGTAATGCAACGGGTTTAGGAATGGCCCCTTTTTTAATAAATCATCAAGAACTTTTAAATAAATGGATTGATGCTAAGGAAACAGCCTTATCTCGTGTTTTTTCAATTGATAAAATTAGTGCTTCTAAACAAAGTAAAATTTATAATTTAATTGAACAAGCATTTAAGTATACACTTCAGTGGAAAGTCAATGATCCACTCCAAGCTAATAGAATTAAAATTCTAAACAGTGAATTAAAATTTATTATAAATGATGTAAGTACAAAAAAAATTTTAAATGAACCTTATCCTTTAAAAACATTATTTGACTTTTTTAATAATAAAATCAGCATTGAGACCCAAGAAATGCTTCACTCTATTTTTCTTGAACCGTTTTCAGAAATTATTGACGACTTGACAAATAATATGAGCACGATAGAAAAAAGTACTGTTCCAGTAAATTTTACTGTAGATGAAATCATTAAAATTATTGAAAAGAATTATAAATGGGCCTTAGATATTGATATAAAAAAAGATAAAGAAAATTATTTTTTTTGGTACACGTCTCAGGCAAAATTAGAGCCTAGATTGGGAATACGTAAAAAAGATATCGGTTCTGAAAAAGAATTACCTTTTGATATTCCTCATCAGATTCATAAAGCATTAACCATTTTGAAAATACTACCAAAAAGCACTTCAGCTTCTGAAGCTATGATAGTCTATCCTAAAATAAGAAATATTATTAGAAGAGTAATTA
The DNA here is from genome assembly GCA_964633395.1 of uncultured Rhodobacterales bacterium. Classification (GTDB taxonomy): domain Bacteria; phylum Pseudomonadota; class Alphaproteobacteria; order Puniceispirillales; family Marisalimonadaceae; genus CAJJBL01. The sequence continues at coordinate 118 of CAZWGZ010000080.1, read as the reverse complement.
TTAATAACTTTTCTCCTTATAGTGAAATACAAGATAATTTAATTGGATCTAAAACTAAGCCAATAGATATGTTGAGATGTAAATTAAGTTTTTTTGGAGCATCTAAATATGATCCAAA
>CAZWGZ010000079.1:0-7648 GCA_964633395.1 uncultured Rhodobacterales bacterium | reverse complement strand
TTATGAAAAGAATTGCATTATATCCCGGAACATTTGATCCAGTTACTAATGGTCATCTAGATATTATATATAGAGCAAGTTCTTTATGTGATTTGCTTATCGTGGGAGTTGCTGAAAATACTGGTAAGTCACCATTATTTAATGTTGAAGAAAGAAAAGAATTACTTGAAGACACTTTGAAATCCAATATTTCAAATAGTAAAAGAGTAGTTGGTGAGATAAAAGTAGAGTCTTTTAACAACTTACTTATTGATTTTTCTCGTTCAAATTCGGTTACAATGATAATTAGAGGATTGCGAGCTGTATCAGATTTTGATTATGAGTTTCAAATGGCTGGAATGAATGCAAGATTGGCTAGTGATATCGAAACAGTTTTCTTAACAGCATCTGAAACAAATCAATTTGTTGCTTCACGCTTTGTTAAAGAAATTTCTGATTTAGGCGGTGATATATCTTCATTTGTTCCAACAACTGTTTTCAAAGCAATAGAAAGAAAAAAAAAACATAAAAAAGTGTAAAATAATTAACTTAAAACTTGATTATAATATCATTATCCAATAGTTTCATTTTGTTTTAGGGCGCGTAGCTCAGTTGGTAGAGCAGTTGACTTTTAATCAATTTGTCGCAGGTTCGAATCCTGCCGCGCTCACCACTTTTATCTTTGATAAGAGTGGTTTTTCCATTAAAGTAAACTTATAAAGTAATTAAGAAACTTTTATTCTTTAAATAATTTATATAGAAGTGCATATAATAATAGAAACAATAAAAATTGTGATTATTTTTTTATAATTGATCCTTCTTGAATTGAGACTTTAGCCATTGCTTGTTCACTTAATCCATGTAAAGCTTTCATAGTCTCAATTTTTTTACCTGCAATTGAAATATTATCAAAAATTTCAATGATAAAACCACTATTGTCACCAGTTTTAAATAACATTCTTTTATATTTATCTTCTTCAATATTTGATGCAATGGCTTCTACAACAGCCCATAGTGAAGGAGCTAATAGTGTGAAATTAATATTACGACCATACAATTTAACTCTCCTGTGATTTTTGTTTTGCAGATATATAGGAGGCCATGTTGTTAGATGCTAATTGATAAATGTCTTTCATTTCCTCAGCTTCAAAAGCTCTAAACCAATTGAAAGAAGAAAAGCTACCACTTGCATAAATTAAGTTAGTTGATGCAACCATACTTTCATCATTTTCAGCTTTTATAATACACATAAAATCAAAGTCTGGATGATTTAGATATAAAAATTCTACAAAACTAGCGTTGAAAGCTTTCAATAAAGGTTCAGTTATCTCTTTTCTATTTTGAGGTTTATTTAGCATAGAAGCCGCAGTTTCTTGAGAGCTTTTTCCAGTTATTATATATTTTTTCATTATTAGAAGCCTTTATAAAGTTATATTTTATATTAAATAATATTACACATAACCTTCCATCAAATATCAATATAATAATTTTTATTTTAAATAACTGTTTACTTAATTACAATTTTAAAATTACTATAAAATAGTTTAATTTTTAAATCATGGGGAGAATATTGATGGCTTTTAAATATAAAGAAAAGTACGGTAATTACATTAATGGAAAATTTGTGGATCCAGTAGATGGTAAGTTTTTTGATAATATTACACCAATTAACGGTAGTGTTTTATGTAAAATCGCTAGATCAAATGAAGCAGATATTAATAAAGCACTTGACGCAGCTCATGCAGCAAAGGATTCATGGGGAATAACTAGTGTTACGGAAAGAAGTAATATTTTAAATAAAATTGCTCAGGTAATAGAAGATAATCTTCCTATGTTAGCTGAAGCTGAAACTTGGGATAATGGTAAAAGCATAAGAGAATCAACAGCTGCTGATTTACCTCTGGCAGTAGATCATTTTAGATATTTTGCTGGAGTAATTAGAGCTCAAGAAGGTTCTGTTGCCGAAATTGATAATGATACAGTATCATATTTAATTCAAGAACCTCTTGGAGTTGTTGGCCAAATAATTCCATGGAATTTTCCTTTACTTATGGCTATATGGAAATTAGCTCCTGCTTTAGCAACTGGAAATTGTGTTGTTCTAAAACCAGCAGAACAAACACCAGCCTCTATTATGGTTTTAATGGAATTAATAGGTGATTTATTGCCTCCAGGTGTTTTGAATATTGTTAACGGTTATGGGTTGGAAGCAGGTAAGCCTTTAGCTTCTAGTACAAGAATTGCAAAAATTGCTTTTACAGGTGAAACAACGACGGGTAGATTGATAATGCAATATGCAAGTCAAAATTTAATCCCAAGTACACTTGAGCTAGGAGGAAAATCACCAAATATATTCTTTAAGGATGTTTGTGATGCTGATGATGCGTTTTTTGATAAAGCTATTGAAGGATTTGTAATGTTTGCCTTAAATCAAGGTGAAGTTTGCACATGCCCAAGTAGAGCTATAGTTCATGAAGATATATATGAAAAATTTATGGAGAGAGCTTTAAAGCGTACCAAAGCAATTATTCAAGGTGATCCTTTAGATCCTAATACAATGATTGGTGCTATGGCTTCTAGTGAGCAATATGAAAAAGTAAAATCTTATCTAGATATTGGTAAAAAAGAGGGTGCAGAAGTTCTTATTGGAGGGGATGTAGCTGAAATGAAGGGTGACTTAGCAGGTGGTTATTATATCCAACCTACTATATTCAAAGGTCATAATAAAATGAGAATATTTCAAGAAGAAATTTTTGGTCCTGTTCTGTCTGTGTGTACATTCAAGACTGATGAAGAAGCTTTAGAAATAGCAAATGACACTTTATATGGCCTTGGAGCTGGTATATGGAGCAGAAACATAAATACTTGTTATAGATTTGGAAGGGCAATTAAAGCAGGAAGAGTATGGACAAATTGTTATCATGCATATCCAGCTCATGCTGCCTTTGGTGGTTATAAGCAATCAGGTATTGGTCGTGAAAATCATCTGATGATGCTAAATCATTATCAGCAGACAAAAAACCTTTTAGTTAGCTATAGTCCTAACAAATTAGGTTTCTTCTAATAAAATATTATAGAGCGCATATCTATATGCGTTCTATCACTCAAGGAGAAAAAAATGCTAGATCAAGTTGAAGCTACACCAGAAGCGCTAAAGCTTATTGGAGAAATTGAAAAAGAGTATGGTGAAGTGATATTTCATCAATCTGGAGGTTGTTGTGATGGATCAGCTCCTATGTGTTTTTCCAAAAATGAGTTTTTAATAGCAGATCATGACGTTCAAATGGGCGAAATTGGAGGCGTTCCTTTTTATATAGGAGGTTTGCAGTTTGAAACTTGGAAGCATACAAGGTTAATCATTGACGTTATTAATGGTCAAGGTGGTATGTTTTCTCTAGATAATGGAAGAGGTAAACGATTTATAACTAGATCTGAGTTATGTGAAGTTTAAATTTTCAAAAAATTCTTGATAATATTTGTTATTATCAATTTGATATGTATAAGTAGCTGAGGTTTTTAAATGTCCAGTATACTTTTTCATATATTGTCAGGTCCCAATGACACATCTAAGGCAATGTTAGGTTTCTTACTTGCAAGAACTGCAATTGAAGAAGGTCACAAAGTTGAGATTTTTTTATCGGGGGATGGTGTTCAATTAGTTAGAGATATTGTTATTGATAATTTAGTAGGACTTGGAACTGGGAGTTTAAAAGATCAAATGGAAGTTATAAATAAAGCTGGAGTAACAATTTATGTTTCAAGCATGTCATGTGAGAATAGAGGCATTAAAGACACGGATCTAAAAGGTAAAAAAATGAAAAAAGTATTGCCTAAAACTCTTCTAGATTTAGTTCTTTCTACAGACAAGACATTAATATATTAAATACAATATTACTGACTCATTACAAAACCACCATTAGGTGAAATTGTTTGGCCTGTAATAAATTTAGCCTCTTGAGAAGCTAGGTAAACTGCAGCCCAAGCTATGTCAGCTGTGTCTCCAAACCTTTTCATTGGTGTAACTGATTTAACTATATCTTTCACATCTCCAAGTCCGCTAGTCATGTCTGTATCTATATATCCAGGAGCAATTGCGTTAACTCTTATATTTCTAGAAGCTAATTCTCTAGCGGTTGCTCTAGTAAAACCTAAAATAGCAGCTTTTGCTGCTGAATAATGGGGAGAGGAGGGGCCTCCAGTTGTCCCAAGAACTGATCCCATATTAATAATACAACCCATTTCTTGGTTGTTCATAATTTTCAAGGCTTCTCTAGTGCAAAAGAAAGTACCATTTAAATGTATTGAAATCATCTCATGCCATTCATTGTCTGTCATATTTACAGTAACATCAAAATGACTGGTAATTTTTCCTTTTTCAGAAATTTCTTTATTTTGAAGATTATTTATTTTGACTCTTTCATCAAGCAAATCTTGGCGGTTCTCAAATCCATTTATTCCTGCATTGTTAACTAGTATGTCTAAATTGTTATATTTAGATTTAATCTCTAAAAAAACTTCTTCAACATTTTTTGAATCAGACACATCCATATAATAAGCTTTACCATTAATTTCTTTTACAATCTCAGAAGCTTTATCAATATTTTTGTCACAAATAATAACATTTGCACCCTCATTAAAAAAATGAAGTGCTATAGAAGCTCCCAATCCTTTTGCGCCACCAGTTATTAAAGCGGTTTTATTTTTTAAACGGTTCATTTTTATTCCAATATAAAATTATAATCATTTTTAATCTCATCATAAATTTATTTAAAAATAAAGTTTTATATCTTTGCTTGCTTTTTTACTGTTTGAAGAATATTTTTATTATTATGAATAAAAATATTTCAATTAATAATAACAGTAAATTTTTTGAAGATTTTAATATTAACGATCGATATATGATTCCTTCCAGAACACAAACTAGTGGTATTTTTTCTATGTTTCAGGCTGCTTCTGGTGACAATGACCCAATTCATTATAATGTTGAGTATTGTAAGAAGAGAGGGCACCCAGATATGTTAGCTCATGGAATGCAAGTGTTAATTCAAACTGCAGCTGGGGCAGGTTCATTTCCCAGTGAAGTAAAAGATAGCTTGATTGGAATGATTGAAGTTTTTGGTAAAATGTTGAAGCCTGTATATAGAGAAGATACTTTATATCCTGAATTAATCATTGCAAAACTTATTCCTCAGAAGACAACAGGTATTATTGAAATGAAAGCTACAGTTCTTAACCAAAAAGATATTTTAGTGTTTGAAGGCTATCACAAGTATTTAGTAAAAAAGAGACTGTAATGTTAATTAATAAGTTTATTAATACTGTATACAACACTGTTATTACTGCACTTTATTTTATAATTTTATCTTATCCTTCATTTTCAAAAGAGCCTCCCTGTAATGAAAATAAAAAAATATGTGCTATTCTAGACCTTGTTGTTGGTATTAAAACTCCGATGATGATTGCAAGTGGAACCATAATAGACAAAAATTTTATTGTTACCAATAGACATGTTGTTGAGGATTACCCTCAGGTTATAATTAAATTTAATGATGGTAGAATTAAAAAAGCTTATCCAATTCCTCATAACTATCCTGTAGATTTAGTATTGTTATCTTTTAATAAAGAAATGAATATACCTCAAAATTTACCTTTACCTCTTTATCCAGAAGGAAATATAAGAGTAGTGGCTTTTGATCAAGGAAGGAATGCTAATAGAGTTTATAAAAGTGGAAAAATAATATATTTTCCTGATATCAAAGATAGTATAAAAGGCCGAATTCATACAAAAGCCCAAAGTTTACCTGGGAATAGTGGTGGAGCTGTTGTAGATGATAATGGAGATTTGATTGGGTTTCTTGCTTCTGGTGATGGAAATTTTAATGAAGTAATTCCAATTACAATGTTAAGTAATGTTGTAAAAAATATAAGCTTAGATCATGCAAAAGAATTTTTAATGATAGGTAAGTATATTAGATTATGCGCTGATAATTTAGAATTAGCATTTAATGTTCAAAGAAAACTAGATCCAAATTTAAGAGATAATATTTCTTCTAATTGTTGGAATTCTAAAAACAAACAACTTATTGATCAGGCTGGTCAAACTTTTGGTCGATTGGGAGAGTTGCAAAAATCAGCCAAGTTTTTAGAAAAAAGCACCCAATTAGATCCAATGAGTCCAAACTCTTTGTTATCACTAGCTATAACTTATCATATAGATAGAAAGATAAAAAAGGAAAAGCCGATTATTCTGAGGCTTTTAAAGCTTATTCCAGAAGATCCTCAAGTTTTAAGGCTTGGTATACAAGTGGCAGGATTATTAAAAGACAGAAAAATGTCTCAAAACATTCTTTATCTAATGTCATTACATAATAAAGAAGCTTTGCCATTAGCTAAAAAATTTATTGATAATGCATTTAAAATTAATTAATTAAATAATCATCTAATGGATCTGGAATCCATCCAAATTTGGTTGTTTTTTTATTATTCTTTATTGCTCTTGCTTCTATGAATTTTAAAACATCGTTAACACTACTTTTAGGCTTTTTATGGAGGTATCTTGATATTAATGCCGCAATACGAGGGGCTGCATAGCTTGTGCCGCCTGTATAAGCTTTAACACCTCTATGATCAATCACCTCAACTCTTTCTGCAGGTACCATAATATCAACCGATATAGGGCCAATATTGGACCCTCTTCCTACTCTTCCATTTTTATCTGAAGAAGAAACTGTAATTATATTTTTTAATTTTAGAGATGCTGGATATATAGGATTATGATCTAAGTTAAAATCATTATTACCTGCAGAAACTATAAAAATAATTTGATTATGCTTTTCCAATGCTTTTTTGAAACATAACCAGTCTTCAATTTTTTTAGAACCCATTGATAAATTTACAATCCTAATTGAGTTTTGAGCTATGTGTTCAATAAGGTCGTCAAATTTACACATATCTAATGCTGGAAATCTATATATAGCTATAAGTGATTTTGGTGCTTCTTTAGCTAAAACACTAAAAACAGTGGTTCCATGATGTCTTGGGTAAAAAGGGTTTTGTCTAGGGTCACCATCAAATGGCCTTTTATCATCATCCCAAAAGTCATACCCTAATAATTTACCATCTTTAACAGCAATGTTACTTTTAATTTTTTCTAGGGTGTAGTTAACGCCTGTATCTATTAAGGCTATGATATTTTGATTTTTTTTTGATTTTAAAATAGGAATTTTAGGATTAATATATTGATGATTTTCAATTGAATTTAAATTAATATTTATTGTCTGTATTTCCTCTGCAACGTTATTTGTATTGTAAATAATTTTTCTAATATTTTTATACAAACAAAATCGATTAGACCTTATTTCAATATAAGGTCTTTCTTGTTTATCATAAAAAGTAAAAACCAATTTTTCTACTTTATTAGTTCTATAGAATAAATTTACACTTAATTTTTTTTTCTTTTTTTCATTAATATATGAGTGACGAGTTTTTGTTCTTATAATCAATGACCACTCATTATTTATATTTAATAGTTTATTATTTATTATTTTATTACAAAAAAAATCATGTGTTTTTTTAATCTCTAGATAACTGTTATTTATTAAATCTGCATGAGATTGAAAAATAATTGTTATGTATAGAATTAAAGTGATTACTAAAGTTTTCATTTGTG
>CAZWGZ010000078.1:0-7831 GCA_964633395.1 uncultured Rhodobacterales bacterium | reverse complement strand
ACGCATTCTATTGAAGAAATATCTCAAATTGCAGATGAAATTGTTCTAATTAATAAGGGAAGGTATATTGCAAGTGGTTTTACCTCAAAGATATTAAATAGTTATGATTTTCAAAATTTAGTAGGAAAATTTGAGGCTAGCTCTGTTTTAGAAGGCTTCGTGTCTAAAATAAACAAACGTTTTAGCTTAACAACCTTAAATATAGATGGTCAAGATTTAATGGTACCAGGAAGTCCTGGAAGTTTAAATAATTTTGTAAGAGTTAGGATTAGATCTAGAGATATAATTATAACCCCAATTAAAATTAATTCTTATGTAGCAGAGAATTTGTTAGTTGGAAAAATATTAGAAATTGAGATTGAAAAGAAAACGGCTTTCTCAGAGCTTGTCATTGTTTTACTTAATAAAAAAAATGAAAATAAAGGTCAAATACTAAGAGCACGAATTACCACATATAATCTAGAAAAAATGAATTTATCTGACAATAAAAAAATCTATATCTATATAAGATCAGTATCAATTGATAGACAAGCTTATCAGCATAATTAGATAAATATTATAATCTTTCTATTATTATAGCACTACCTTGTCCCACCCCAACACACATAGTGCAAAGTGCGTATTTTTTATTTGTTTCTATCAATTCTTGTGTAGCTGTTAGAACTAATCTAGTTCCTGACATGCCCAAAGGGTGTCCTAGAGCAATAGCTCCTCCATTTGGATTTACTCTTGTATCATTATCCCTAACACCAAGAGATCTTAGGCTAGCTAAACCTTGAGCTGCAAAAGCTTCATTGATTTCTATAACATCCATATCATCAACGGTTAAACCAGCTAGTTTAAGAGCTTTTAAAGTTGCAGGGACTGGTCCAATTCCCATAAAAGCTGGTTCAACTCCAGCACTTGCTGCTGAAACTATTCTTGCTCTCGGTGTTAAATGATTACGTTTAACTCCAGCTTCATTAGCAATAATAATGGCTGCTGCTCCATCGTTGATTCCACTTGCATTTCCAGCAGTAACGGTTCCATTTTTACGAAATGGGGAAGATAAACTAGATAGCTTTTCAATAGATGTTTCTCTAGGATGTTCATCCTTATCAAACATAATTGATGGGCCTTTTCTTTGAAGAATTTCTACAGGTGTAATTTCTTTAGACATACGACCATTTGAAATTGCTTTTATAGCTTTGATTTGACTTTCTAAAGCCATTTTATCTTGATCTTCTCTATTAATTTGATACTTTTCTGCAACATTTTCTGCTGTTTCAGGCATTGAATCAATTCCAAATTCTGCTTTCATTTTAGTGTTAACAAATCTCCAACCTATAGTTGTATCATAAATTTCAGCGTTTCTTGAAAAAGCACTGCTAGCTTTGGGCATCACAAAAGGAGCTCTACTCATACTTTCTGCCCCACCAGCTATAGTAAAATCAGCTTCATTTGACTTTATCATTCTTGATGCATTTGATATAGCTTCCATACCTGAAGCACAAAGTCTATTTAGAGTAATGCCAGGGACTGTATGAGGCAAGCCTGCAAGAAGTAAGGCCATTCTTGCAAGATTTCGATTATCCTCTCCCGCTTGATTTGCGTTTCCAAAAAATACTTCATCAAGGTTTTCCCAATCGGTTCTTTGTAATATTTTTTTTAGAGATACCAAAGGAAGTGAAGCTAAATCATCAGTTCTAATTGAAGATAAACTACCCCCAAATTTTCCAATCGGAGTTCTTGTTCCTTCACAAATTAAAGCCTCTGCCATTTATTATCTCCAAAAATAGTTTAATTACGTCGAAAAATTTGTATAAATTGGTTTTTGATTAGGGTTCCATATCTCATATTTTTTCATTATAGATGAAAATTCATCACTATCAATTAATTCATAAAGCCATGTTTGTAAAAACTTTAATTCTAATGAATCAAACCATACTGAATTTACGTTTCTGAATTGCCTAATAAATGGAAAAATAGCGTAATCTAATAAACTTAAGTGAGAAGAGCATATTCCTTTATTATTTTGTAATAAATTATTAAATTCATTTAAAGTTTGTAAATTTTTATCTCTATATAATTTAGGACTCGGCAGATCAAATCTAGATGAATATTTATATCTATCTAAATTTTGTTTAAATTCATTTTCTAATTTATTCAAAATATTATGAATTTCAATTCTATTTAATTTTTCGTACTTCAATAATTTCAATGGATCATTGATTTTCAATGCCCATTCCATAATATCTAAACTTTCTTCAATTATTTGTTTGGAAGAAATACAGACTATAGGCACTGTCGCCTTAGGAGAGATACCTAAAAATTCTTTTGGTTTGTTTTTAAGTTCTACTTCTCTTATTTCTACAATAATTCCAGAAGCCTTTATAGCAAGTCGAGCACGCATCGCGTAAGGGCATCTTCTAAAGCTGTATAAAATCGGATATTTTCTATTTGCGTCCATAAAACAAATATAATCAAAAAATTAACAAGTGGAAATAAGATTATACTGATGTATCTTGAGAACTTTCATTCACTACTTTTTCTATAACATCACCCAATTGATCATTTAAATAATCGCTAATATGTCCTTGTTTTGTTAGCTGATATATTGTGTTCCAAAGTGAAGGTGGATAGTTTTGCCTAATATTTTTTATCATGTGAATTATATGCTTTTCTTCAAAAACATTTTCTTCTTTTGACTTCCTTACTCTATCAAGTGGAAAGGGAACAATTTGCGCCATTCATATATCTCCTAGTTATATTAAACAGTTTGCAAATAGCTTGCCGATTTAATCAACTTTAAAATATATATTTTATTTTTAATAATTTTTAAATATTTAATGTATAATGATGTCAATAATCATTAAGGGTCAATTATGAAAAAGTTAAGTTTTTTAAGAGCAACTAAAATTGTAGCAACGACTGGCACAGCAACTGATGGCAAGGAAAAAATTAGATTGTTAATTGAAGCAGGTGTGAATGTTTTTCGTCTTAATTTTAGTCATGGTAACCATGGTGACCATTTAAAAAGAATAACTAATATAAGAACTGTAGAAAAAGAAATGAATTGTAGTGTTGCAATTCTTGCAGATCTTCAAGGTCCTAAGTATAGAGTTGGTGAGGTTGAGGAGAATATAAAGGTAATAAAGGGTAATAATTATGCTTTTGATAAAAAACTTGAAATAGGTGATTTAAAAAGAGCTAATTTACCTCATGATGAAATCTATACTAGTTTAGCTATTGGTTCTAAAATTTTAATGGATGATGGAAAACTTCAATTTGAAGTAAAAGAAATCTCGGATGACGTTATTAAAACAGAAGTTATTGTTGGTGGTTATATTAAAAGTAGAAAAGGTGTAAATTTACCAGATGTTGTTCTTAATACTAGTCCATTAACATCAAAAGATATTGAAGATCTAAAATTTATTTTAAACCAGGAAATTGATTGGATTGCTTTATCATTTGTTCAAAGATTAAGCGATGTGATTGAAGTTAAGAGCTACATTGGTAATAAAGCTGGTATTATTGCTAAAATAGAAAAACCTTCTGCATTAAATGAATTAAAAGAAATTATTGAAGCTTGCGATGGAATAATGGTTGCTAGAGGAGATTTAGGGGTTGAGTTGCCTCCAGAAGAAGTGCCAGGAATACAAAAAGAAATTATTCGTGCGTGTAGGCTTGTAGGTAAACCAGTGATAGTTGCTACTCAAATGTTAGAATCGATGATTGATTCGCCATCACCTACTCGTGCAGAGGCTTCTGATGTTGCTACTGCAGTATTTGATGGGGCTGACGCTGTTATGCTTTCTGCAGAAACAGCAGTTGGAATGTACCCTATTGAGGCAGTAAATATTATGAATAGAATAATTTGCTCTGCAGAAAATCATATCAAAAGTCACCCAAGTGACGCTCCTCAAACTTTAGAAATTCAAAATCTTGTTTATCATGCTGTTTCACGATCCGCAGTTCGTTTAGCAGAGTCAGTTAATGCTAAAGCAGTAATAGCTTTTACTGCATCAGGTAACACAGCTTTTAGAATGGCAAGGGAACGTCCAAACTTATTATTAGTTGTAATGACCCCAGAATTAAAAGTTAAAAGAAAACTTTCTCTTTTATGGGGTGCTTATCCATTTTTAAGTAAGGTTCAAGGTTATGAAGCTGCTATTCAAGAGGCTAAAGAAATTATAATAAGTAAAAATATTGCTAAAACAGGTGATTCAATAGTTATAGTTGCAGGAATGCCTTTTGGAATAGCTGGATCAACTAATTCAATAAGAGTTGTTGACGTATAAATATTTACTTCTTTCCAATTTTTACAGATATCATTTTATCAGGAGAACTTGGAGGTTCTCCGATAGCAAGTTTTTCTATTGTTTCCATTCCAGAAACGACTTGGCCCCATACAGTATATTGACCTGTTAAGTGGCTACAACCGTTAAAACATATAAAAAACTGGCTATCTCCACTATCAGGGCTCATTGATCTAGCCATCCCCACAGTTCCATATTTATATTCATAGTCAGAAAATTCAGCTTTTAGGTTTTTGCCTGAGCCTCCAGTTCCATTGCCATCTGGATCACCTGTTTGGGCCATAAACCCTTCTATAACTCTATGAAAAATTAACCCATCATAGAATTCAGATTGTACCAATTGTTTTATTCTTTTAACATGATTAGGAGCAATCTTTGGAAGAGTTTCAATAATAACTTTTCCTTTTGATGTTTCTATAGTTATGAATTTACTTTTACTAGCAGAAGCTTTTTTTATTGGTTGAGCCATCGTTATAAATACCATTCCTATTGTTATTAAAATTAAATTTTTAAACATTCTTAACTTTCAAAATTAAATAAAAAAATACCTCTTCCTTATAAGATCACTTCTATTAAAAGCAACAAAAAACTTAATTTTATACTAGAGCATCAATTTGATCGTCAGATAAGTTTCCTGGAACTATAGTTATAGGAACTCTGCATTCATTACTTCCATTACTTATAATATAATTAATTAATGGTCCAGGGTTTCCAGTTTCAGTTGAAACTCCCAATACTAAAACTCGAATAGAAGATTCATTATTAATCAATTTAAATAATTCTTGATTGACTATACCTCTTTTAACAAATGTTCTTGGTTTTGGAGCACCTAATTTTTCACAGTAATCACTTAACTCTTGAAGTAAAACTTTACTAGCTTGTTCAGTCTCAGCTTCCATTATTTCACTTACGCCACCCCATAATTGACCTTCTACTGGCTCAATACACCTAAATAAAGCTATTTCTCCTCCTGCAGTAGCAGCACGTCTAGCTGCATAATATAATGCTTGGTGTAATTCTTTACTATCGTCTGCTACAACAAGAAACAATCTATTGCTTGGCTTTGTAGGTTTAGATTTTATAATTTCGTTTTTTTTCTTATTCATGACTTCCTCATTACAACTTTCTAAAAATTAAGTTTGTAGTCCACCCAATTAAAACCGCTAGAAGAACAGCAAATATTCCATACAAGGTAGAGTAATTTTGAGCTATATTATAAATCTCTGCACTGATACCAGACTTTAAAACATTTATGGTACTTTTTTCTTTTGAGATAAGTTTGCTATTCCGATAATGCAATATTTTAACATTAAAAATCCCTGTTGGAACATTTGAAGGAAGTGTCAGGTAAGATCTAAATAAGGCATCTTTGTTTAAAGCTACCGAATTTTCATTTAAGCTCCAAAGTTTAGACTTTAACATATTTCTTGTTAGAGCCTTTCGCCAATCTTTTTCATTATCTTTACTAATATTTATTCCAGGTTGAATTCGAACATTTAAGTTATTAAGTCCTATTTCAGAAATTTTTCTAGTTTTTTGATTTAAAATTTTATTAATATCTCTATTTGATGAAATATTTAGATATTTAGGTGCATTAATATAATTTACTTTTTGAGTGTTAACCCAAACACCTAAAACCTTTTCTTTTTTTTGAACAGTAACTAGACCTTTTGGCCCAGTAACGACTACTATTATATCATCACCTTTTTTTCCGTCATAAGCTCCAAACAATAGTATTTTAGCACCTAAGAAGTCAGTTGAAATTTCAACATTATCTTGAGATAAATCAGCTACAATTTGGTTTTGAGCTCTAAGGTCAGCAGAGAAAATAAAAACAAATAAGTATATAATTATTTGTGAGATGCTATTCATTTAAATTACTTTCTTATGACCACTGAAAAAAGATCAGAAGGCATAGTAATTAGATCAGTTAATATTTGTAAACTTACCAAAATAATTATTACAGCTAATATCAATCTCAAGTGTTCACCTTTTAGAACGTTAGTAAATTTTGCTCCAATTTGAACTCCAGCTACTGATCCTAATAATAATAGAGTGGCTAATACAATATCAACCGTTTGATTTTGTGACGCTTGAAGAATAGTAGTGTTTGCTGCAACAAAAATAATTTGAAATAGCGAAGTGCCTACTACGAGTGAGGTAGGCATACCTAAAAGATATATCATAGCAGGTACAATAATAAATCCCCCACCTATGCCCATAATAGCAGCCAATATACCTACTAAAACACCAATTAATATAGGAAGAAGTATTGAAATATATAATTTTGATTTTCTAAAACGTGTTTTAAAAGGCAATCCATGAAGCCATGTGTGTTGATGTAGTTTACCACGAGTGACTTTGCCTCTTTTTTTTCTTAAGATTAATCTCATAGATTCTGTAAACATCATGCTGCCTATGAGAGATAGAAAAATCACATATGAAGCTCTAATTACAAGGTCTAATTGCCCAATTTTTGCTAAGTAATTAAACAGAATAACACCAATTGAAGATCCTAGTACTCCTCCTATTAGAAGAACGGTACCCATTTTGAAATCTACATTCCCTTTTTTCCAATGTGACAAAACGCCTGAAATTGAAGGTGCAACTAATTGATTAGCAACAGAAGCGACTGCAACAGGTGATGGAATACCTAAAAACATCATAATAGGGGTTAATAAAAAACCTCCTCCTACACCCACTAATCCCATAATAAAGCCAATGATAGATCCAACTCCTATAATTGCTAAAGAGTGGATTGGTTGCTCAGCTATTGGTAAATAAATATACATTAAGTTTTCATTCTTGTTTATTAATATATGATAATACATTATTTAATAATAAAAATGAAAATAATTATTAATAACTAAATTTTATACTGGGGACCGTATTGGAAAGATTCATATCAAAAGATAATCTCCAGAATTGTATAGCAAATGTAAAAAATGCTGGAGATAACCTTCGTCCAGTTGAGGGTTATTCTGAAGCTAGCATATTAGTAATTTTTATAAACAATAAGATAGACCAAGAGAGTTATATCTTAATCACACAGAGAAAAAAAAACTTAAGGAAACATGCTGGCCAAATAGCTTTCCCTGGAGGAAGGAGAGAGATCTTCGATAAAAATCTCTTAGAAACAGCTTTACGAGAAACGGAAGAAGAAATTAATCTCTCAAAAGATAATTATGATATAATAGGAGACCTCCCTAATTTTTATACCGGAACAGGTTATGTGGTAACACCATTTGTTGCCTTGATGAATCCAGATTCAAAGTGGCAAAATTTAATTTTTCCCAATCCCGAAGAAGTTGAAAAAATATTTACTCCTAAATCAATAGAGTTGCTATCTCCAAAATTTCATATTAGAGAAAAACCACCAATCACATCAAGTATGTTGATGACATGGAGAATAAATTACAATAATGAAAATATATGGGGACTTACAGCCAGAGTACTCGTAACAATTTCAGCTGGATTAAATCTAAGGGAGTTTCCACCATGCGACGATATCTAATAATTTTTTTAGCAGCTTT
>CAZWGZ010000077.1:0-7865 GCA_964633395.1 uncultured Rhodobacterales bacterium | reverse complement strand
TTTACAGGCAGACCTCATGCTGAAGAAAATGCAATAAATAATGTTAAAGATAAAAGAAACTTATTAAACTCTTCAATTTATGTAACTTTAGAGCCATGTGCTCATAAAAACAGTAATGGCATTTCATGCGCAGATCTTATTTCTAAAACTGGAATATCTAAGATTTTTATTAGCTCTGTTGATTTGGATCCCCGTACAGCTGGAAAGGGTATTGAAATACTGAAAAAAAATAATATTAAAGTAATTGAAAATTTTATGAAAGATAGTTCTTTATTTTTATATAATGGTTTTTTTTCTAAAATAACAAGAAAAAAACCATATGTAACGCTTAAAATAGCATGTTCATTAGATGGCAAAATAGCTCTAAATAATAACAATTCAAAATGGATAACAAATGATTTAAGTAGATCTTACAGTCACTTTATTAGATCTCAAAACGATGCTATTTTAACAACTAGTTCAACAGTTATAGCCGATAATTCGAGGCTTACATGCAGATTAAATGGATTAGAGACTAGAAGCCCTATTAAAGTTCTTTTGGATAGATATTTAAAAGTTTCAAGAGATCATAAAATATTTGATGTTAATTTTAATCAAAAGTTAATTATTTATTTTTTATCCAATTTAGATAACTCTTTTAATCTTCATGACGTTGAAAATGTTTCGTATATTAAAATGCCTATTAACTATGAGGATAACTTTAATTATTTTAACTTTATATTTAATGATTTAGCAGAAAAGGGTGTAAACAACTTACTAATTGAGTGTGGCTCTGTTATGAACACAATTTTATTATCATTGAATTTAGTTGATGAATTAATTATATTTAGATCTGGTAAAATTATTGGTAACGATGGTTTGCCATTTATAAATAATCTAGGTTTTCAGAAAATAAATGAATTAATTAATTATAAAATATCTTCTATTCGTTCATTAGAAGATGATATTTTAGAAATTAGAAAACTATGTTAATAGGAGTTTAAAATTTTTACCGGTATTGTAAGTCATCTTGGGGTAGTTGAAAAAATCAATCATTTAGATGATTGGGAAATTTGTATTTCTATACCTAAAGAAAATAATTTAAATGATATCTCATTTAATGAAACTTTAATTGTAGGAGCTTCAATTTCTTGTTCAGGTATTTGTCTGACATTAAAAGAAATTAAAGATAATTTGTTATTTTTTGACGTAAGTAACGAAACTGCCTCTAAAACAAACTTTTTATCATGGGTTGTTGGGTCGTTTGTTAATATAGAAAGATCATTAAAAGTTGGTGACGAAATTGGAGGGCATTTCGTTTACGGCCATGTTGATACTACAGCTTTAATTAATGAAATAGAAAAAATAGAAGGTTCATATAAATTAATGTTTGAACTCGATAACAGTTTTAGTAAATTTCTTGCTTCTAAAGGTTCTGTTACCATTGATGGAGTATCTCTGACAGTTAATGATGTTCAGCAAAACACTTTTTGTGTAAATATTATTCCATTTACTTGGAGTAACACTTGTTTTAGTTCTTATAAGGAAGGTTCAACTGTTAATATTGAAATAGATATTTTAGCTAGATATTTGGAAAAACTTAATAAAAATATTTAAATATAATCTATTATTATTCAATGAATTAAGTATTTTAAATTTTGGAGTTTAAATGAGTTTATCTAGTATTGAAGAAGTTGTTGAAGATGCATCGAATGGAAAAATTTTTATTTTAGTTGATAATGAAGATAGAGAAAATGAAGGTGATTTATGTGTTTTAGGTGAATTTGCATCTTCCGAAGCAATTAACTTTATGGCTAAATATGGTCGTGGGTTAATTTGTTTATCTTTGCCACGCTCTCAATCAGAAAAATTAGGTTTGTCGTTAATGGAAAGGAGAAATGAAGGAAGATTTGAAACTGCTTTTACTGTCTCTATAGAAGCTAGACAAGGTGTTACAACGGGTATATCTGCAGCTGACAGAGCATTAACTATTAAAACAGCTATTCACCCTAATGCATCTAATAATGAAATAACTACACCAGGTCATGTATTTCCCCTAATTGCTAAAGACGGAGGAACACTAATTAGATCTGGGCATACAGAAGCTGTGATTGACATTGCTAAATTAGCTAAGTCAAATCTTTCTGGAGTAATATGTGAGATAATGAAAGATAATGGAGAGATGGCTAGATTACCAGATCTTATTAAATTTTCAAAAAAACATAATATTAAAATAGCGTCTATTTCTGATTTAATTTCTTATAGAAGAAAAAATGAAGTTTTTGTAAAAAGAGTTTCTGAATCTATATTAGATAGTAAATTTGGAGGTGTTTGGAGAATAATTGTTTTCAAAAACATTATAGATAATTCAGAACATATGGCTCTTGTTAAAGGAGTTATTGATTCTAATAGCTCAGTCCTTGTTAGGGTTCATGCTTTAGATTTATTATCTGATGTTTTAGGTGATCAATATAGTAATAGAAATGGTTCTGAGCTATCAACAGCGATGGAAACTATAGCTTTAAATAAAAATGGTGTAATTATTCTAATTAGAGATACTTCTCCAGAATCATTATCAAAAAAAATTACTAAAAGTATCAACAAATCAAATTTAGATAATGACCACCTTCGAGATTATGGTGTAGGGGCACAAATTTTGAGTGATTTAGGTGTGAAAGAAATGACTATATTATCTAATTCCCAAAAAACAGCAATTGGTTTAGATGGTTTTGGTTTAACTATTAAAAATTGGAAAAAGTTAGGTTAAAATTTATTATGAATAATAAATTAAACGTATTATTAGTATGCTCACCATATTACAAAATCATTACTGAAAATTTAATTATAGGGGCTTCGGAAGTCCTTAATTCAAAATCTGTTAATTTCGATATTATCTATGTTCCAGGAGCTCTAGAAATTGCTCCAGCTATTAAACTAATATCTACAAAAAAAAATAAAATAAAATCATTTGATGGTTTTATAGCTCTTGGTTGTGTTATTAGAGGGGAAACTTATCATTTTGAAATTGTTGCAAATGAATCTGCAAGATGTTTATGTGAACTCGCAATTAAAGATTTATTACCAATTGGAAATGGTATACTAACTGTTGAAAATGAAAAGCAAGCTTTTGATAGAGCAGATCCTAAAAAATTAAATAAAGGTGCGGGTGCAGCTTTGGCTTGTTTATCTTTAATAGAGATTAAAAACAATTAATAATATATATGGTGCCTTGTGACATTAAAAATTATAAATAAAAGTAATATCAGACAATCATCGGTTAGAAAAAAAACTGCTTCTAGAATTTGCGCTGTACAAGTTCTTTATGAGTCTTCTTTTTGCCTTAATAATATTGATTATATTATTAAATATTTTTTTGAAAATTATTTAAATCCTATTTTACTTGATTTAAATATAAAAAAAATTGATGAAGATCTTTTTTATTCAATAATTAAAGGTGCAAATGAAAATAATTTAAAAATTGATAAGATAATTACTGAAAACCTATCTGAAAAATGGTCTTTAGAAAGACTTAGTAAAACTGAGATTGCAGTTTTTAGATTAGCAGTTTGTGAGCTTTGTTTTAAACAAACATTTAGCAAGCAAACAATTATTAATGAATATATTAGTATATTTGAAGCCTTTGGAGGTAATACAGACTTTGCTAATGGAATTTTAGAAAATATATCTCAAAATAAATATGATAAGTAATTATAAATACTATGGATGAATTTGATTATATTAAAAAATATTTTAAACCTTTAACTAATGAAATAGCTAGAGGCTTAAAAGATGATGCAGCTGTTTACAAGCCTTTATCAAATCATGAAATTGTTATCACTACTGATAGTTTAGTAGAAGGAGTTCACTTTTTTGGATCAGAAAGCCCAATAGATATTGCAAAGAAAGCATTAAGAGTCAATTTATCTGACATTGCTTCAATGGGTGCAAACCCATTATTTTATAATCTTGCACTTAATATACCTAAAGATAAAGTTGAATATTTTATTTCAGATTTTGCTAAAGGATTAAAAGAAGATCAAGAAGAATATAAAATAAAATTGATTGGAGGCGATTTAACTTCTTCTTTAAAAAACATTCATATTACAATCAGTATGTTTGGAGATTTACCTTTTGGGGAAGCTGTTTCAAGAAGTAATGCTAAAGCAGGTGATTTTCTTTTTGTAACTGGAAAATTAGGTTTATCTAAAATTGGCTTAGAGAATTTTTTTTCAAAACCAGCTTTATTTATTGAAGCTAAAAAAAAATACTTGCTTCCTGAACCTAGAGTAGAAATAGGTATTTGCTTAAGAAAAATAGCAAGTTCAATGATAGATGTATCAGATGGTTTAGTACAGGACTCATTGCATTTGGCTTTTAATTCTGGTTTATCTCTTGAAATTGATATAGATTCATTACCTTTGCCAATCTGCTCTCTGTTAAATTACAATGATATTATTGATTACGCTCTATATGGGGGAGATGATTACGAATTATTGTTTTCGTGTAATCCACAAGATGAAGAATTGGTAAAAAAGTTATCTTTAAAAACAAATGTTGAAATTACAAAAATAGGCGTTTTTCAAAAGAGTAATAATCATAATTTAACATTTAAAGGTACGAAAAAAAAACCAAAAAATGTGTCGTATAAACATTTTTAATTTTTAATAGCCTGCCTTTTCATATTATTTAAAATTTGTTTCCAAAATATACCTTTATTGTCTCTATCATTTGTATTCATTTTTGAAATAACAATGTCTTTAGCTTTCTTCTCAGTATATTTTTGGACATTTCTTACAATATTATTATTATCAAGTATTATTTTAAAAACAATCAACTGTTTAGTTTTTCGAGGGTTGAAATTTAAATAACTAGATGTATGAGATGCATAATAGATAATGTTATTATTGAATATGCTTTCAAATACAGGAGGGCCATATTTATTATTTAAATCATCTTTAGTTGTTTCTCCAATTTTTATTTTTATTTGATTAATCTTTATAATAGATAAACCATTTTTTTGAATATTCGAAGTGCAAGAAGAAGAAAATAAAATTATAATAATAATAAAAAATTTTAAATATGGCATACTCATTTCCAGTTTTATTTATTTGTTGAATATTATTCATCAATAATATATTTAAGACGTTTATTTTAACTATTGTATTGCATAAACAAGTATGTTTTTAAACTCTTATTTCAAAACTAATAAAAATGATGAATTATTAATCAATAATTTTTATCTAAAGATTGTCAATGTATCTCGTAAAAAAAAATTTTACCAAAATTTATCTGTGCCGGATACACTTGATGGAAGGTTTGATTTATTAGTTCTATTTTCTGTAATTACTATTTATTTTATTTCAAAATTTGGAACCAAAGGTCAATATTTTTCTCAGGCTTTATTTGATAAAATTTTTTTAGACCTTGATCTTACTCTTCGTGAATTAGGGGCAGGGGATGCTGGTGTACACATAAAAATTAAAAATATGGTTAGTTCATTTATGGGGCGTCAAAAAATATATTGTAGATGTCTTGAAAAAAATGATTTTGTTTTGCTTAATGAAGCATTAATTAAAAATGTTTATAGAAATGTTAAATTTTATAACGATTCACCAGAAAAATTAACTAATTATTGTCAAAAGATACATAATTCTTTTATTAATGAAAAAGAAGATTATTTTTTTCTTGATAAATTTATATTTCCAAAACTTTAATGATTTTTTTATTACCCATATTTTTCTAATAATTTAAATTCTTAATTATTTGCATTAATTAATCGTTATTGTTAAATACATATCTATATATTTTAATCCTTTAATTCTTATTTAGAATATTTAAAAAAAATTATTTTAATTAATTGAACTGGAGTTTTTTTGTCAAAGTCAATTCATATATCTTTAGACGCTATGGGTGGAGATAACGCACCTGAAATAGTTGTTTATGGAGCAGCTGAAGCAATTATTAGACATCCTAACTTGAAATTTTCTTTTTTTGGTGATGAAAAAATACTTCTTCCATTAATAAAACCTTTAAAAGCTTTAGACAATGCAAATGTTGTTCATACCACTGAAAAAATTAATGCAAATGAAAAGCCAGGGATAGCTGTTCGTAAAGGAAAAAAATCTTCAATGTCAATGGCTATACAATTAGTAAAGTCTGGTGAAGCTGATGCAGTTGTTTCAGCTGGTAACACTGGGGCTTTAATGGCTATGTCTAAGCTTATATTAAGACCTATTGAAGGTATTAGCAGGCCTGCTATTGCAGCTTATTTTCCAACAATAAAAGGAGAAAGTTGTATGTTAGATTTAGGAGCAAATATTGAATGTGATTCAAAAAACTTAGTTCAATTTGCTTTTATGGGTCAAGCCTTCGCAAGAATTGTGACGGGAATTAAAAATCCTACTATTTCATTATTAAATGTTGGAGAAGAAGAACAAAAAGGTCTTAATTATATTAAAGATGCATCTAAAATTTTACTCTCTTTAAAAGATACAATTAACTATACTGGTTTTATAGAAGGTGATAAAATTACTCAAGGTCATTCAGATGTCATAATTGCAGATGGTTTTAGTGGTAACGTTTCATTAAAGACTGCTGAAGGTACAGCAAGGTTAGTTACTTTCTATTTAAAGCAAGCCCTAACAAGTTCTTTAAGTTCTAAAATTGGTTATTTTTTTGCCAAAAAAGCTATAAATGATTTTAGATTGCATATGGATCCTAGAAAATATAATGGAGCGGTCTTTTTAGGTTTAAATGGTGTAGCTGTTAAAAGTCATGGAGGCACTGATTCATATGGTTTTGCAAATGCTATTAGTGTTTCAGTTGATATGGTTCAATATAATTTTATTTCAGATTTAAGAAATGTAATAAGTAAATCAATATTAAACTTTTAATTTAAAATATTAGATTTTATAAAAGGAGATTTAATAATGTCTAATATTATTTTAATGACAGGTGTAGGTTCTTATTTACCGAAGAATAAATATTCTAATCATGATTTAACTAAATTTATAGATACTTCAGATGAATGGATAACAAAAAGATCTGGCATTAAAAGCCGTCATTTTGTTTCAAAAAATGAACTAACCTCAGACTTAGCTGTGAATGCTGCATTGAAAGCTATTAAAACCGCAAACTTAAATATTCAAGATATAGATCTTATTATTGTTGCAACAACAACTCCAGACAATTCTTTTCCTTCAACAGCAACTAAAGTTCAACAAAAACTTGGAATAAAAGGTATAGCTTTTGATGTGCAGGCAGTATGCGCTGGCTTTGTTTTTGCACTTTCTGTAGCTTGCTCAATGATGAAAGATAACCACTCCAAGAATTGTTTGGTTATTGGAGCAGATAGCATGTCTAAACTTTTAAACTGGAAAGATAGAGCTACATCAGTTCTTTTTGGTGATGGAGCTGGTGCAGTAGTTCTTCAAAAAGAAGATAATAAAGATAATCATCTACATGATTGGGGAATTTTATCAAATGTTATTCATTCTGATGGTCGTTATTATGAATTACTTAAAACTAATGGTGGAGTTTCTTTTAATCAAAAGATTGGTTCTATTGAAATGGTTGGAAAGGAAGTTTTTAAACATGCTGTTGAAAAACTTTGTTCTTCATTTGATCAGGCTTTAAAACTATCCAATAAAAATATAGATCAAATTGATTGGCTTGTTCCTCATCAAGCGAATCAAAGAATTCTTAATGCTGTTTCTGATAGATTGAAAGTTGCAAGTTCAAAAGTTATTTCAACAGTTGAAAAACATGGAAATACATCTGCTGCTTCAATCCCTTTAGCATTAGATGATGCTTTTTCTTCAAATAAAATTAAAAATGGTAATTTACTTGGTTTTCAAGCTATTGGTGGTGGATTAAGTTGGGGATCT
>CAZWGZ010000076.1:0-7872 GCA_964633395.1 uncultured Rhodobacterales bacterium | reverse complement strand
ATATGTTTGAACAAGGAAAAAAAAATGCTCCTTGCATTATTTTTATAGATGAGATTGATGCTATGGGTAGGGCCAGAGGAGCTGGCTTAGGTGGCGGAAATGATGAAAGAGAACAAACTTTAAATCAATTGTTAGTAGAAATGGATGGATTTGAAACTAATGAAGGTGTTATTTTAATTGCTGCAACTAATAGGCCTGATGTGTTGGATCCAGCTTTATTAAGACCTGGAAGATTTGATAGGCAAGTAGTGGTACCCAACCCAGATATGATTGGAAGAGAAAAAATCTTAAAGGTTCATATGAAAAAAGTACCTTTAGCATCTGATGTTATTGTAAAAACGTTAGCAAGAGGAACTCCTGGATTTTCAGGAGCTGACTTAGCTAATCTAGTGAATGAAGCCGCATTGCTTTCTGCAAGAAAAGGTAGAACTAATGTAAGTATGCCTGAATTTGAAGAAGCAAAAGATAAAGTAATGATGGGATCTGAAAGACGTTCTATGGTAATGACTGAAGAAGAAAGAAAACTGACAGCTTATCATGAAGCTGGACATGCAGTAGTAGCTATTTATTCGCCTGAAAGCGATCCTATTCATAAAGCTACAATTGTTCCAAGAGGGAGGGCACTTGGGATGGTAATGAGGCTCCCTGAAGGAGATAGAGTGTCAATGGCTAAAGATAAACTTTACGCAGACTTAAGAGTTGCATGTGGTGGAAGAATAGCGGAAGAAATGATTTTTGGGAAAGATAAGGTAACTACAGGGGCGAGTTCAGATATAAGAATGGTTACTGATATTACAAGACGGATGGTCACAGAATGGGGACTTTCTGATAAGTTAGGTTTTTTGGCTTATGAAGCAAATGAACAAGAAGTGTTTCTTGGAAGATCTGTATCTCAACAAAAAAACTTATCAGATAATACCGCTTCAATAGTTGACAACGAAATCAGAAGAATTTCAGATGAAGTTTATGGTGATGCAAAGAAATTACTTAAAAAATATTCAAAACAGTTAACAAACGTTGCTGAGGCACTATTAGAGTACGAAACACTTAATGGCGAACAAATAAAAGATCTTTGTAAAGGTCTTAAAGTAACGATTTCTAAAAAAGTAGAAGATAATGTAGAGCCCCCAAAAGCAAAAAAACCTAAAAAAAGAGCTGGAATACCATCAACCAATGCAAAAGGAACAATAGTTACTAATGAGATAGATAATTCTTAATTATAATTAATTTTTAAGTTTTAGGTGTGGATTTGGAAAAGATAAATAATCTATATTTTCCTGCGTTTTCTGAAGAGATAGAAACTTATGTTTGTCCTATTCCGAAGTCGTATAATGAGGCTCCAAATGGTCTAAGGTTAGCTAAAGGTTGGCGTTATTTTAATGAATTAAAAGTTATTCAAGAATATAATAATATATACTCTGAAGTCATAATGACACCAAAAGATCTAATAAAATCAGCTGCTTCTGCAGGTAATAGCGCACTTCAAGAAGCTGAAAAAATAATTCATAACTTAACCAAAAAAAGAAACTCTTTTTCAAATATGGATATGAGTTATCTACATATTATGGGTATAATTAACCTAACACCTGATAGTTTTTATGAAGCTAGTCAGAAAGAAAATGTTGCTTCTGCTCTAGAAACTGCAATTAAAATGGATAATGATGGGGCCTCCATCATAGATTTGGGAGGAGAATCATCTAAGCCGGGTGCAATCAAAATATCTGCTGATGAAGAACAAAAAAGAGTTATACCATCTATAAATGAAATAAAAAATATTAGTAATTTGAAAGCTAAAATTTCACTAGATACTTGCAATTTATCTACAATGCAAAGAGGTGAAGACAATGGAGTGGATATTATAAACGATATATCTGGTTTTGTTGATGTTCAAAATATTAGTTTTATATCAAAAAAAAAAATACCAATCATTGTTATGCATATGCAAAATGATCCAAAAACTATGCAACAAAATCCTCAATATGATTTTTCACCAATTGATATCTATAAAATATTATCAAAAAAAATTAAAGTTTTATTAAAGTTAGGAGTTTTAGAATCAAATATTGTGATTGATCCTGGTTTTGGATTTGGTAAAAATGTATCTCACAACCTAGAAATATTAAATTATCTATCTCTTTTTCATGGTTTAGGTGTCCCAATTTTAATTGGTCTTAGCAGAAAATCATTAATTGCTGACATCACAATTGATGGATATAGATCTTTTGGAATAAATAAAAAGATAATTGAACCTAGTAATAGGTTGAGCGGATCAATCGTATTTGCTATTCATGGATATAATAATGGTATTCAGATTATAAGGACACATGACGTATTTGAAACAAGACAAGCAATTTTTTGTCAAAAGTCTATAAGTTAATTAAGTTTTTATAGATTGTATGAAATAGTTAATAGGAATTAAAATGATAAAAACAACATTTAATTTTAATGATAGGTTATTTGGAACTGATGGTATTAGAGGCGCTGTAAATGGTAGAAAAGTTAATGCATTAATGGCTGTAAATCTTGCTATGGCAGCAGGAGAACATTTTTATGGTAAGGCTGGAGTTAAAAAATCAAGAGTTTTAATAGGAAAAGACACTAGATTATCGGGATATATGCTTGAACCAGCATTAGTTGCAGGTTTTACGTCCGTAGGTCTAGACGTTATAACAACAGGCCCCCTCCCAACACCTGCTATTGCTCATTTAACAAGAGTCCTGAGGTGTGATTTAGGTGTGATGATTTCCGCTTCTCATAATCCTTATGAGGATAATGGCCTTAAGTTATTTGGTGCAGATGGATATAAATTAAGTGATGAAGTAGAAAATCAAATTCAATTAAGAATGGAAAATGGTCCACTTTTAGCTAAATCTTCAGATTTAGGTAAGGCTCGCCGAATGCAAGATGGAATAGGTAGGTATATTGAATTTATCAAACTAATATTAAAAAAAAATGATAATTTAATCGGAATGAAAGTAGTCTTGGATTGTGCAAATGGTGCTGGCTATAAAGTAGGGCCGGAGGTTCTTTTTGAGCTTGGATCTGAAGTTGTGACTATTGGTTCAGAACCTAATGGTAAGAACATTAACCATGAATGTGGTGCAATGTTTCCCAATCAAATGGCTGAAAAGACTAAATTGCAACATGCTGATTTAGGTGTTGCTTTAGATGGAGATGCAGATAGGGTAGTTTTCTCCGATGAAAAAGGAAAAATTATACACGGAGATCATATAATAGCAGTATTAGCTAGAGAAATGAAACAAAGCAATCAGCTTTTTGAAAATGAAGTAATAGGAACCTCAATGTCAAATCTTGGCTTGGCAATTTTTTTAGAAAGTATTGATATTAACCTTCGTCGAACTAAGGTAGGTGATAGATATATTCTTGAAGAAATGATGAAATCTAAAACTAACCTCGGAGGTGAACCTTCTGGTCATATACTATTAACTGATTATGCTAAAACTGGTGATGGATTGCTTGTAGCAATAAAAATTATATCTTTATTAAAAAAATCAGGCCAAAAAGCATCAGAGTATTTAAGGCCTTTTGACCTAGTCCCTCAATCTATAAAAAATATAAGCAATATAAATAAAAATACTCTTCATAATCACTTAGTAAAAGAAATGATTCTTAATGAAGAAAGAAGACTTGGAGTAGATGGTAGGATTTTAGTTAGAGCTTCAGGTACTGAAGACTTGATCCGAATAATGGTGGAATCTAATAACCAAAAGCAAGTTCAAGAAATTATAGAAAATATAGCGAGTACAATAGTTGAACAAAATAATATCCAAAAAGATAAATAAATTATCTGGAACCGTTCTTATTATTGCGGGGTCTGATCCAAGTGGAGGCGCTGGTATTCAAGCAGATTTAAAAACTGTAACTAGTCTTGGTGCTTATGGCATGACTGCAATCACGGCATTAACTGTTCAAAATACATTAGGCGTTTCTAATATATTTGACATACCGGTTAAAATTGTTCAAGAACAAATTGATTCATGTCTTTCAGATATTGATGTAGATGCTATTAAAATAGGCATGATGCATAATTCAAATTTGATATCTGCTATATGTCAAAGTTTAAATAGAAATAATGTAATAAATAATAATAAAATTAAAATTGTTTTAGACCCTGTAATGGTTGCCAAAGGTGGACATAAATTATTGAAAAATGAAGCTATTAAAGCTCTGAAACTATTTATAACTAAATGCAATCCAATTTTGACTCCTAATATTCCTGAAGCAGAAATATTAACCGGAATCAAAATTAAAGATCTATGTGATATGGAAAAAGCAGCAAAGAAGATTTTAACCATGGGTGCTAGTCATGTTTTGTTAAAAGGTGGTCATTTAGATGGAGATGTTGTCACTGATATATTAGTTGGAGAAGATTATTGTCATAGCAAGAAATCAATAAAAATTAAAACAAATCATACTCATGGAACGGGTTGTACAATGTCTTCAGTCTTAGCTACGAGCTTAGCTCAAATTTTGGACATAAAAGAAGCATTTGAAAAAGCGCACGATTATGTTCAAATAGCAATTAAATCAGCTCCATGTTTAGGCCATGGAAATGGTCCAATAAATCACTGTCATTCTATAAATTTTGATTAAGATTAAAAATTTTATGAATTTCATTAAACCATTTTGTTATTAAGTCATCATCTTCTAATAGTGGAAAGTTATTACAACTTTGTACCCATTTTAAATTTCCAAAGAAAATAAAATCTTCTAGTCCTGGATTTTTTCCAGAAATAAAATTATTTTCTTTTATAATTAATCTGATTGGGTTTATTAGTTTTCTAAATTTAATAATAGCAGCAGGTACTTGAGGTTTTAATTGTGATAAAGGTCCTTTAATATACTCTTCTCTAGTTTTAATAAAATATTCAAGATCTTTTCCGTCTAAAATATTAGGAATTTCATTTGCTATTATTTTAAATAATACAGGAAGTAATTCTTTAGCCGTCCAATGATAAAGGAAGTAAGAAAAGGTTTTATTAGAAGAATTAATAAATAACGGATTTTCATTAAAGTTTTCTTCTAACCAATTTATAATATTCCATGAATCAAACACAAAGTGATCTTTACTTCTTAAGATTGGAACAAGTTTTTGATTAGTAAATGCAATTTTGTGTTTTTCAGATAAACCTACAGGGATAGTTTCGAAATTAATTTCTTTGTACATAAGACAAAGTTTAACTGACCAGCAAGGAGGGCTAAATCTAATATTGTCTTTACCACATAAATCATATAATTTTAGCATTGAATTAACCTTCAATATTTAAAAAAATATATCTCAAAAGATTATTGACATCAACTTTAATAAGTATATCTATTGTCTTGGGCCATTGCTTCCCAACAAGCAGTAACATTTTTATGAGGTTAATATGACCAGACCATCTGTCAAGCCATTACGTCCTGAATTTTCATCTGGGCCATGCGCTAAAAGACCAAACTGGTCTGTAAAGTCATTGCAAAATTCTACTATTGGTAGATCACATAGACATCATATTGCTAAAAATAAATTGAAATCTGTTATTGATTTAACAAAAATAATATTGGATATTCCAGATGATTACTTTATTGGAATCGTTCCTGGATCTGACACTGGCGCGATTGAAATTGCTATGTGGAACCTCCTTGGATCTAGACCAGTTGACATGCTTGTATGGGATAGTTTTGGTTTAGATTGGGCGAATGATATTCAATCAGAATTAAAGCTTAAAGATGTTGTTATTTCAGAAGTTAAATATGGGGTTTTGCCAGACCTCATTTATAAACAATATAATGCAGATATAGTATTTAACTGGAATGGAACAACAGCAGGTGTTTGTGTGCCTAATGCAGAATGGATAAATCCAAATAGAGATGGGATTACAATTTGTGATGCTACTTCAGCAGCTTTTGCAATGAAACTAGATTGGTCAAAATTAGACGCTACTACTTTTTCTTGGCAAAAATGTTTAGGGGGAGAAGCAGGTCACGGAATGTTAATATTATCACCCAAGGCGGTAAACAGAATTAACGAATATAACCCTCAATGGCCAATTCCTAAATTATTTCAACTTAAAAAGAATAATACTTTTAATAAAGATATTTTTTCTGGATCAACAATTAATACTCCTTCTATGATTTGTGTAGAAGATTTTTTAGATACTTTGAATTGGGCTAAAAATATTGGTGGTTTACCTGAATTAGTTAATAGATCCAATAATAACTTGAATATTATTAAAGATTGGGTTCAGTCATCTCATTGGATTGATTTTCTAGCGGAAAATCCGGATACTATTTCGTCTACTTCAATATGTCTAAAGTTAATAGATCCATTGATAATAAACGAATCAATTGATATTAAAAATAAAGTAGAAAAAAATATAGTAAAATTATTAGATGAAGAAAAAGTAGCCTACGATATTGGAAGTTATCGCTCCGCTCCCCCAGGATTACGGATTTGGGGAGGTCCAACTATAGAGAGTGAAGATATTAAATCTTTATTACCATGGTTAGACTGGGCTTATAAAGAATCGCTTAAACAACTAAATACTAATTAGCTATGGATGGAGGAAAAATTGTCAAAGGTTCTTATAAGCGATAAATTGAGTGAATCAGCTGTTGATATTTTTAAAAAACTAAATATTGATGTTGATTATAGACCAGGAATTAGTAGCTCAGAACTGTTAAATATTATTCATGAATATGATGGTTTAGCGATTAGATCTGCTACAAAAGTTACGCAAGAAGTTTTTGAAAATGCTATTAATTTAAAAATAGTTGGTCGAGCTGGAATTGGAACAGATAATATAGATAAGAATGCGGCCACCAAGAGTGGAGTGATTGTTATGAACACTCCTTATGGTAATGCTGTTACTACAGCTGAACACACTATAGCTCTTTTAATGTCTTTAGTAAGGATGATTCCAAGAGCTGATGCATCTACTAGAAAGGGAAAATGGGAAAAATCTAAATTTAATGGTATGGAAATAACAGGAAAAACTTTTGGTTTAATAGGATGTGGAAACATTGGTTCTATAGTCGCAGATAGAGCTTTAGGTTTGAAAATGAAAGTTATAGCTTTTGATCCATTTCTTACTCCAGAAAGAGCAAAAGAATTAGGCGTTATAAAAGTTGAATTAAATATTTTATTAAAAAAATCAGACATTATATCGCTTCATACACCTTTAACTGAAGACACAAAAAATATTATTTCTGCTGATGCTATTAGTAAAATGAAGAAAGGGGCTCGTATAATTAATTGTGCTAGAGGAGGGTTGGTTGACGAAATAGCTTGTAGAGCCGCTCTAGAAACTGGTCATTTAGCTGGTGCAGCATTTGACGTTTTTGTTGAAGAACCTGCTAAATCAAATATTTTATTCGATGCTCCTAATCTAATTGCGACTCCACATCTTGGGTCTGCAACAATCGAAGCTCAAGAAAATGTTGCGATTCAAATAGCTCAACAAATGTCAGATTTTTTGAATACAGGGGCTGTTACTAATGCAATTAATTTTCCAAATGTTTCATCAGAAGAAGCTCCTATATTAAAACCATATATAAGATTAGCATATTTGTTGGGTTCATTTATAGGACAGGTTACTCAAGAAGGAATTTCTAGTGTAAAATTAGAACTAGAAGGTAAAGCTTCAAGTATTAAAGATGCTCCTTTATTAGCAAGCTCATTATTGGGAATTTTAGAACCAACTTCAGCAACTGTTAATAATATTAATTCATCCGCAATTGCTTCAAGTAGAGGTATTAATCTATCAACTATTAAACATGAGAGGCGATGTGACTATGAAACTCTCTTAAAATTATCGATAAAACATGATAAAGGTGAGAGAACTATATCTGGAACATTAATTGCAGGAAATA
>CAZWGZ010000075.1:0-7873 GCA_964633395.1 uncultured Rhodobacterales bacterium | reverse complement strand
TCTCAGTTTCTATTTTAATAAATGATATTTTATTTGTTTTTTTAAAAAAAAATTTTTCTAATTTTTTTTTTAACATATTTTACCTTTTTTATATAATAGTTTAATATTTTATTATAATTATATCAAAATTCTAAAGAGAATATAAAAGCATCAACTCTTGTATTATCTTTTTGTTTATAATATCCTTTTCTTATTCCAGTTTTATAAAACCCATTTTTTAAATAAAAATTAATGGCTTTAATATTTTCAACTGAAACTTCTAAAAAAATTTTTTTTATTCCCATTCTTTTCATTTCAGAGATAACATATGAGCCATAATTTTTTCTTTGATAAGATTTCTCTATACCTATTTTAATGATCTCTGCTTCATCTTTGATTTCAAAAAATGATACATAACCAATAATTTTTCCTATATCTATCTTCCAAATTCTAAAAGAATCTTGTTTAGAAAAATTAGTTAACTCTGCTAAAGTCATTGGATTTATAAAAAGTATTTTTTCAATTTGTAAAACCTTAATATAGTCATTTTTGTTTAATTCACTAATTGTAATCATATTATATTTTTTTATTAATTTCTGGTGATCTTACATAGATAGGTTCAACTATATCAAAAGCTATATCTTTACTATCCGTCTTCTCAAATCTCTTTATTAAATGTAATGCCAATTTACCAATCCAAGTTGCTTTTGGGTATTGAGATAAGCTTTCAGAAATTTTTATATTATAAATATTACTATTTATTGAACTTGATTTGTGTCCAACAAATAAAATATCTTTACTACTTAGATTATATTTAGATAAGTATTCGTTTATGTGCTCTATTTTTAATACTTCTATTTCATTCACAACTCTAAATGGAAACAATAGTTTATCTTGATCATTTAATTTAAATAATTGTAAAAAAACATCGTCCCTTTTTGTATCGATCATAGATATAATATATTTAATATTATTTTTTAAAGCTTCATCTACCACTGACATAGCTAATCCTGCTAATCCACTTACACCTATACTTTGTAAATTATTATTAGAAAAAACAATGCCTTTTGCGGCTGCAATTACTGTTCGTATACCAGTAAAGCTTCCTGGGCCACATCCCACAATAATAGTAGACAATTGATTAATACTTATAGAATTTTTCTTTAAGAAAAAACTTATAGTTGGGACTATAACTTGAGCTAATTCATTTTTAATATTCAATGTTTCGTTACTAATAACTAAATCATTTTTTAATAAGGCAAGAGATAAATTATTTGTACTACCTTCAATAGAAATAAGCATTTTTTAACTTTTTATTGTCTTTAATAATATTTATATAGTATTCATCATATATATTATATATTAAATTTTTTAAATAGATATTCGATTGTTTAAGTTTTGGAGTATTTTTTTTTGAGGCATCTATGAATTTTTTCTTTATTTTTTTATTTTTTAAAATATTATTAATTTCAAATATTTCTTTAGCTCAACAAGATAATGAAAACAAGATTAATAAAATTAATTATGCTTCCGTTATAATGTATCATAGGTTTGGAGAAAAGAGATATCCTTCAACAAACATTAAAATAGAACAGTTTTTAGAACATATTGATGAGTTACTAAAACCTCAATATAATGTGATTGATATAAATGATGGATTAAAAGCAATAGAAAATATTAAACTCATTAGAGATAGATCAGTAATTATCACAATTGATGATGCTTACTCATCTGTTTTTAAATATGCTTGGCCAATTTTAAAAAAATATAATTTACCATTTACTTTGTTTGTATCTACTGATGTTATTGATAATAAAATACCAGGATATATGAGTTGGGAAGAAATTAGAATACTTCGTGATAATGGAGTAACTATTGGTAGTCAGACTAAATCTCATCCCCATATGCATAATCTTAATCAAGATCAATTAATTTATGAATTGTCAAAATCGAATGATAGATTTATAAAAGAAATAGGAAGCAAACCTAAAATTTTTGCTTATCCTTATGGCGAATATAATTTAAATGTAATAAAGCAAGTTAAAGCGCATGGTTTTAGAGCAGCTTTTGGACAGCATTCAGGAACAGCTCATCAAAGCTCAGGGATTTATGAATTACCAAGATTTGCTATGAATGAAACATACGGGAACATGGAAAGGTTTAAATTAGCTGTCAATGCTTTACCTATGCCAATAAGTGATTTATCTCCAAAAGATCCTGTAATTTTAAAAAATCCTCCATATTATGGATTTACTCTATCATCTGAAATAAAACCACAAAATAAAATCAGATGTTTTGCGAGTAACAACATTAAATCTGAAACTAAAAGACTTGGAAAAAATAGAATTGAAATTAGGTTGAAGAAGCCTTTTCCAAATGGAAGAGGTCGTATAAATTGTACAATGGCAGCAAGAAATGACAGGTGGAGATGGTTAGGACGTCAGTTTATTATTAAATAAAATTAATTATAATTATTTTCTAATTTAATATTATCAAATTTATCAAATTTATTATTTTTAATCATACTCGTTACTTTTATAACATACTCAAAACCAATTTCTGCATATTTGTCTAAATAATTGGCTGTTTCAACGCCAGATAAACTTTTTCCTGATTTTATTATTAAAAATCTAAAGTTTCTCATTCTTTTGTAAGCTGGGTGACTATTTAAGTTTAATATATATGAATTAACTGATGCTGATATATTAATAAAGCTTTTGACTGCAAACTTGGCGTTAACGTTGCCTCTAGGTTTTAATCCTGAATTGTTTTTCCAGGTCCATTCTCCAAAGAGCGCATTACCTTCTTTTGCAAACCTAGAAGATCCCCAACCACTTTCTATTGCGGCTTGCGCTAACATCATTGAAACAGGTATCTGATTTATCTTTTTTAAAAGTTCTTCCTTTATTTTAATCATTTGAGCAAAAGACATATTATAAAAATTAATTTTTTTCCAATTTTTGACTTTATATCTTTTTGAATAATATTCTATTTTTTCTATATTATTTTCAGAAAAAGCAGTCTTCATTGATATTTGCTCTTCTATAACTATTTCATTACCTCTTAAAATAATGGGCAATAAAATACTTATAAATAATTTCTTTTTTCTAGCAGTATCGTATTTCTCCAAATCATTAGGAAGCTGAGTGAGAAAAGTCCTTGGCAAAGGTATACTTTTTTCAATATTTCCAAGAATTTGATTAGACCAAGCAATTGCAATATTAGTATCAAATATCTGATCAGAAGATAAAGATTCTTTATTAAAGTTTAAGTTATCTAAAGCTAAGGAATATTTATCTAATTCCTGTAAATTAATTGAAGATCTTGTATAATTTTTTTCATTTAGAAAACTTGAAAATTTTGGAGAATCTATTTTCCAAAAACCAGGACCTATAATCCCACTCAAAAAAAGTATAAATGCAAATACCGTTAAATATGAATTATGAGAATGCATTAGAATATTTTTTTATTTTTTATATTCATAGAATCATCTATGATAATTCTGCTGCCTTAACCTCTGTTACTTCTGGAATATAGTGTCTAAGCATATTTTCAATGCCCATTTTTAATGTAGCTGTGCTAGATGGACAACCTGCACACGCTCCTTTCATTTGTAAAGTTACAATTCCATCTTCAAATGAACAAAAAGTAATATCTCCACCATCCATTGCAACAGCTGGCCTTACCCGAGTTTCTAATAAATCTTTGATTTGTTTGATTGTTTCTGTGTCTTCAATATTATTATTATCTTCTGAATCTTTTTTTTGAATATCATTTAAAACAGGAAAGCCACTTGCGTAATGTTCCATGATCGATGTCAGAATTGAAGGTTTTAATGTATTCCAATCAACATCTACATTTTTAGTAACTGAAATAAAATCTGATCCTAAAAATACTCTGCTAACTCCATCAACTTCAAATAATCGAGAGGCTAGGGGTGATATTTTTGCTGCCTCTAAATTAGAGAAATCCTCTGTTCCTTTTTGTAAAACATTTTCACCTGGCATAAACTTAAGAGTTTCAGGATTAGGTGTGTCTTCAGTTTGAATAAACATTTCATTTCTCCTCTAGATTTTATTAACATTAATTACAAAAAAAATCTACACATTTTATATTTCAAGAAACAAAGCCTACTAAATTCTTAACATCTTTTAATACTGGTTCTGCAATCTCTCTTGCTTTATCTGCTCCTTCTTTTAAAACCTTATCAATTTCTTTTGTATCTTTAAGCAAATATCTCATTTCTTTAGAAATTGGATCTATCTTATCAATCGTTAGCTCTATTAATTTTGGTTTAAAATACGAAAAACCTTGCCCAGAAAATTCTTTTAAGATTTCTTCAATATTTTGATTTGATAAAGATGAGTATATGTTAATTAGATTAAATGCTTCAGGTCTATTCTTTAGCCCTTCAATTGTTTCAGGAAGAGGATCTGGATCTGTTTTAGCTTTTTTAATTTTATTAGATATCTCTTCTTTTGTATCAGTCAAATTAATCCTAGATGCATCAGAAGAATCTGATTTACTCATTTTTTTTGTTCCATCCCTTAAGCTCATAACACGCGTTGCAGGACCTAAAATCTGTGGCTCTGGCAAGTAAAAATAATCTTCCTCTTGTTCTGTGGTAAACATATTATTAAATGAAGCAGCAATATCTCTAGTTAATTCAATATGCTGTTTTTGATCATCTCCCACAGGAACATGCGTTGCCCTATATAACAATATATCTGCTGCCATTAAAACAGGATAACTATATAACCCTACAGTTGCATTTTCTTTATTTTTACCAGCCTTTTCTTTAAATTGTGTCATACGGTTCAACCAACCAACCCTACATACACAGTTAAAAATCCATGCTAATTCAGCATGTTCTTTTACTGATGATTGGTTGAAAAGAATAGATTTTCTTATATCTATGCCTGATGCAATAATGGAAGCTGCAACTTCATAAGTTGATGCTTTTAATTTTATTGCATCTTGTGGGACTGTTATGGCATGCATATCTACTATTGAAAAAATAGATGCTATATCTTGTTGAAGGTTTACCCAGTTTTTAATTGCACCTAAATAATTTCCTAAGTGTAAATTACCTGTAGGTTGGATACCTGAGAAAATTCTTTTTAATGGTTGATTGGAGTATAATTTTGTCATTAAATTTTATTTTCTTTCTTTACTTTTACTCTATTCTTTTTGAATAGCTCTTGAGGAATATATCCTAACATACCACATGTCAAAAAATACATTAACAAACCTAATATTATTAGAAAAGATAAAATAATAAACTCATTTATCTCAAAAAATTTAATATAATGTAGAAATACTTTCATAGTTAATGTCATAAATGATGAAATGAATATTATTTTTACAGCATAAATTAAAATAGAAAATAAATTTAATAATTGAATATTTTTTTGAGATTTAACTTTTGATATTTTACCATTTTTAACTAAAAGATTAATATAGATAATACATCCTATCCAAGAAGATATAGATGTTGCTAGAGCTATCCCAGCATGAGAATAGTAATTCATCAAAATTAATGAAAAAATTATATTTAAAATTAATAATATAATACCAATATACATAGGTGTTTTCGTATTTCCTTCAGCTAAAAACGCTGGTTGACAAGACTTCAAAATAATAAAAGCAGGGATTCCAAAAGAATAAGCTATTAAAGCCTCTATTGTTCCATTTTTTTCATTTAGTCCAAATTCACCTCTTTCAAATAAAACACTGATAATTATTTCAGGAAAAAAAATTAAGACAAAAGCTGCTGGTATAGAAAAAAATAAACCTATTTTTAATGATATTATTAATTGTTTTGAAAACTCTTTTATATCATTCGAGGCAACTGATTTAGATAATGAAACTAACAGTGATGTACTTAGAGCAATCCCAATTATTCCTAAAGGTAATTGAGCTATTCTATCAGCAAAATAAAGATAAGAAACAGAACCAAATCCTAATAAACTAGCTAAAATTGTATCAACCAATAAATTAATTTGTAAAATTCCACCTCCAAAAGCTGCTGGTATAAACTTAGTCCATGTCTTTTTTATATAAAACTTTATATCAATCTTATCTTGAGTACTTAATATGATAAAATTACTATTTTTTAATTTTAGAATATCAAATTTTTTAATAACAATAATCATAAATATTAATTGAAAAAATCCAGCTAATACAGTTGCTATAGCTAAAGGAAGTGATTTAGAAAATTCAAAATCAGATATAAAATAACAACTAATTATAAGGCAAAAGTTTAAAATAATCGGAGTAAACGCAAGAGGCCAAAATCGTCCAGAAACATTTGTAACTACTCCTAATAAAGCTACGATTGATATCAAGGGCATAAAAATTATTGTTATTCTTGATAATGTTATAATTTGATTTACTACAATATTATTATTCGTAAAACCCGGAGCTAATACAAATATTAAAAAAGGCATAAATATTTCTAAAATAATTATTAGTAAACTTAAATACACGACAACTCTAATAGCAAATAATTTAAAGAATTCATTAGCAAATGAGTTTCCTTTTTTTTCTATTAGCAAAGAATATATTGGTAAGAAAGCTGAAGTAAGAGCGCCTTCAGCAGTTATCCGTCTAAATAAATTAGGTAATTTGAAAGCAATTAGAAAAATATCAGAATAAACTCCTGCACCTAAAAATGCAGCTATAAATACGTCTCTTATAAATCCTGTAATACGACTTAAAAAAGTTATAAAAGCTGTATGTTTAAAGCCCTTAATAAAAAATGAAGATTTATTTTTCATCTAATGTCTCAAGTAATCATCATTTGATTGGCTGGATCTGTTTCTTCTAATATTTTTAATATATGCATTTTTATTTTTTCTATAGTTAAATTATCATCAATTTTTGATCCAAACATGTTCTTAACATAAAATATATCAACGACCCTATCTCCATAAGTTGAAACAGAAGCACTATTAATTTGGAGGCCAAGATTTGCTATAATCTTTGTAATTCTATATAGAACTCCTGGTGCATTTTTACAGTTAACTTCTATAATAGTAGAGAAATCACTAGTTTTATTATCAATAATAACTCGAGCTGGAGCTTTAACTGCTCTAAATCTTGCTGGAGTTTCTTCCCATCTTGTATTTAAAGCTTCTTCAATATTATAATTACCTTCCAAACCTTTTAACATTATTTTAATTAATCTTTTCTTATTATACTCTTCAGCAACTGGTTTTCTTTCTTTATTTTGTATAAAAAATGTATCTAAAGCGTACCCATCTGATCTAGTTATTATCTTAGCATTTACAACATCATAACCAGATGAGGCAACTAAGCCTGATATAAGTGAAAAAAGACCGTGATGATCAGGCGCAATAACTAAAAGTTCAGTAGCTTCAAATTGACTTTCAGTGAATAGGTGAATTGTAAATTTTTTTGATTCTTTTATCATTTTCCTAAAAATATCAGAATGCTGAATTATAGTTGATAAATTAAATATTTCCCAGTAGTTTGAGTAAAATTTATCGCAATATTCTTTATTAAATTTTTCTTCCCATCCAATTTTATTTAAATGTTTTCCTAAAAGTTCTTTTAAGTTTTTTGAAGTCTCTAAGACATTAGATTGTGGTTTCCCAATAGTAAGGACCTTGAGCGTTTTTAAATATAATTCAGAAATTAAAGATCCTTTCCAATCATTCCATATTTCTGGACCAACACCTTTTATATCAGCAACGGTTAGTACAAGAAGTAATCTCAATCTTTCTGGGGATTGAATTTTTTCTGCAAAATCATTGATTATTTTAATATCGCCTAACTCATAACGAAAGGCTGTTTTACTCATTAATAAATGATGCAATACTAACCACTCAACCGTTTCAGTTTCTTCTTTATTAAGGCCTAATCTAGGGCA
>CAZWGZ010000074.1:0-7927 GCA_964633395.1 uncultured Rhodobacterales bacterium | reverse complement strand
CCAATAGATTTTTGGCCATATTTTGTTTTACTAAAACGTTTTAAAATACGCATTATTCAATCCAAAGGTTATCATTAAAATCTAAAATATATTTATAGTCAAAATTAGATAAAACAACACAACAATTTATACACTTTATTTTTATTATGAGTTAATATTAAATTAATTGTATTATGGAATAAAATGAAAAAAAATAATGAAATATTAACAAGTACTAATAAACATTTAATAAAGCGTTTCTGGTTTGACTTTATTTCCAGATATAAACTTGATATTTTTATAGCTTTTTTATTATTAATAATAGTTGCTGTTACGGCTTCAATATACCCTTACCTGATACAACTTGTATTTGATGGATTGTTAGATAGTAACAAAACAGAATGGATTACTATTCCAGCAATTATTGCATTTATTGCAATAATTAGAGGTATTTCAATGTTTTTCCAAATAAAGCAAGTATCAAAAATATCATTATCATTAGCAGTGGATATTCAAAAAAAATTAACTAAACATTTAATTAATTCTGATCTTGCAGAGTTAAATAAACTTTCTTCTGGCAATCACGTATCTAGAATAATGAATGACGTAGTTTTAATAAAAGATGGAATTGAAAGATCAATCAATAATTTAATTAGAGATACTCTTACGATACTAGTTTTAATGGGTTACTTATTTTGGATAGATTGGCTTTTATCTATTTTAGTTTTTGTCATTTATCCTATAGCGCTTAAACCTATTTTAAAAATAGGAAAAAAACAAAATATTATAGCTACTTCACTTCAACAGCAAATGGAAATGGTAACTTCTACTTTAACTGAAATGTTGCAGGGCATAAGAATGATTAGAGCTTATAATTTAGAAAAAATAGAATTTAAAAGATCTGAAGGTGTTTTTAATTCATTGTTTCAAAAAATGTTTTCTCTTGTAATGGGTAGGGCAAAAGTTTTGCCTATCCTAGAAGTTTTAGGAGGAGTTGCTGCTGCTTGTGTAATTGGTTTAGCTAGTTACAGAGTGTCACTAGGACAGCTTTCGCCTGGAAGTGTTGTCGGTTTTGTTACTGCTTTATTAATGCTTGCTCAACCCGCAAGAGCTCTAGGCACATTTAATACAGTTGCACAAGAAGGGTTGTCAGCTTTAAGAAGAATATATTCACAATTAGATATATTGCCTAAAGTTATAAGCATTAGCACTGCTCCAGATCTTATAATAAAAACTAAAAAGCCACCCAGTATCTCGTTTGAAAGTGTATCTTATTCTTATAATAATAAATCTAAAACGCTTAGTAATATTAATTTTTTTGTAAAGGGAGGATCTAAAGTTGCTCTTGTTGGACAAAGCGGAGCCGGTAAATCAACTATTATTAATTTAATTCCTAGATTTTATGATCCAACGTTAGGTCAAATCAATATTAATAATCAAAATATTAAAGAAATTAATGTGCTTTCATTAAGAAATAAAATTGCTTTAGTTAGTCAAGAAACAATTATTTATAATAAAAGTTTCATTGAAAATATTAGGTTTGGAAAGCTGGAAGCTGAAGAAAAAGAAATTATACAGGCTGCTAAGAGCGCAGGAATTGATAAATTTATTATGAGTACTTCAGATGGTTATAATACTATTTTAGGAGAAAGCGGAAACAAACTTTCTGGTGGGCAGAGGCAACGCATATCAATTGCTAGAGCTATTTTAAAAAATGCACCAATTCTTTTATTAGACGAGGCTACGAGTTCTCTAGATGCTGAAACAGAAAAAGAGATTAATATATCTTTACAAAAACTAACAAAAAATAAAACTACAATCACAGTCGCTCATAAATTATCAACAGTAGTGAAGGCAGATCAAATAATTCTATTTGATAAAGGCAAAGTTGTGGGATCAGGAACTCATTTGGAACTTATAGAAAAATCAAGTTTGTATAAAAAATTGTATAACTTAAATAAGCTAAATTAAATAATTTTTTTATTCTCTTTTTAAAACATCATCAAGCAATCTATTTGCCCACCATACAGATCTAAAGTTGGTTTCTAACTTGTTGGGGTCATATTGTTTTTTAACCCATTCCATAAATTTTATTTTATTTTTTTTATATTCTTTTCCATACTCTTCTACAAATGCATCTAATACACCTGGTTTTGCCCATTTAACATGTAGAAATTTCCATGATAGCTGTTCTTTAGCTATAGAAGGTATCGTTTGAGCATAAGCAAGCATGTAGATGGCGCACATTATACCGGCTCTATCTGCTCCTGATTTACAATGGATTAAGACTGGATATTCTATAGATTGAAATAATTTGTCTGCTTTAGTAATCATTTCTTTTTCTGGTGCGGCTCTAGATCTTGCTCTAAAATCTATTAATTTAATATTATGTTTTTGACATGCTTCATTTTCTAAAAGCCACCCACCATCTTTACGAACGCCTCTTAAGTTTATTATAGTTTTGATTCCAAGTTTACTATATTTTTTTATTCTTTGTGGGGTTGGCATATTGCTTCTATATACATTATCATCAATTTTATGAAAGTTATGATAGCATAGCCTCAAGAAGCCGTGATCTTTAATCATCATATCATACCATGCATAGAAGCGATTGAAATCATTTTTAATGGTATTTTTTTTCAATTACCTAGTTCCCTGCTATAGTCATTCCATCAATTAACAAAGTTGGACTTGTTACAGAATAAGATAAATCTACATCATTAGCTGGCTTTAGAGTCATAAACATTTCTTTTAAATTACCAGCAATTGTTGCTTCACTAATAGGGTGTGATAATTGACCATCTTTTATCCAAAATCCACTTGCGCCTCTACTATAGTCTCCTGTTACCATTGATACGCTGCTACCAATCATATCCGTAACATAGAATCCATCGCTAATTTCTTTAATAAGGTTTTCAGGGGTTATATCTCCAGGCATAATCATAAAATTACTTGTACCAGTAGCGTTACCAGTTGGTTTCATATTTAATTGTTTCGCAGAAGCGAGATCTAAAAACCATCCTTGCAAAACACCATCTTTAATCATTAACCGTTTTGAACAACCTAAGCCTTCTCTATCAAACAATCTTGAACCTAATCCACGTTTAAGAAATGGATCATCAATCATATTAATAGATGAATTAGCTATCTTTTCATGCATCATGTCTTTTAAAAAACTAGTTTTTCTTGCTATTGCAGATCCTTTTATAGCAGAAGAAATATGACCTGAAATTGATCTAGCTACACGCGGACCAAATACTACAGGATATTTTCCTGTAACAGGCTTTATAGCTCCCATCCTAGCCAAAGTATTTTCTGCTGCCTTTAGGCCAATTAACTCTGGTTTTTTTAGATCTTCGCCATACACTTTTGATGAGTAATCATAATCTCTTTCCATTTTGCCATCTTTTTCAGCAATAACTACAACTGAAACACTGTGATTAGACCTTTTACTATGCCCAAAAAATCCATTAGAAGTCATCAAAAGAGTTTCGCCTTCTCCCCATGAAGCATCTGCACCATCACTGTTTGTTATTCCGGTTACATTTAAGGCCACGTCTTCAACTTCTGATGCTCTGCTTCTAATTAAATTGATATCAGGTTCATTTTGATCGTAACTATCAATGGTAACAGAAGTATTTAAAGGAAATAACTCAAGAGTTTTACTATCTGCAATCATTCCAAATTCATCTTTTGGAGTTATTTTAGCCATTTCAATGGCTCTTGTCGCAACTTCTTTTAGAGCTGCTTCCGAGTTTTCATTAGTTGACACAGATGCAACTCTATTACCGATAAAAACCCTTAAGCTAGTATCAAAATCTTCATATCTTTCTATAGTTTCATCTTTACCTAATCTTCTAGTAAGAGATACTCCTCTGCTTCTAGACAAAATACAGTCAGCATCTGTCGCTCCTTGAGATATAGCTGTATCTATAAGAAGGTTCATAATGTCTTTGTCATTAAGCTTGAAAGTTGCCATAAAAATAACTCCTAATGAAAAAAAAGAAAAATTGGTTACAAAATAATATTACATGCTTTATTAATATACTGTTTAGTGACATGCAATGATTAAGAAAAATTAAAGGGCTTAAATGAAAAAAAATGTTTTTATAGATGGGGAAGTTGGAACAACAGGACTTCAAGTTTATGATAGGTTATCTAAACACCCAAATGTAAATATTCTAAAGGTTGATCAATCTAAAAGAAAAGAAACCTCATATAAAAAAGAAATGTTAAAGGCATCAGATGTAACGTTCCTCTGTTTGCCAGACAATATTGCTATTGAAACGGTCGCAATTGCCGATGAGCTAGGGAAGAATTCTCCTATAATTATTGATGCGTCAACGGCTCATCGAACTAATGATGGTTGGTCTT
Source organism: uncultured Rhodobacterales bacterium (assembly GCA_964633395.1). GTDB lineage: Bacteria > Pseudomonadota > Alphaproteobacteria > Puniceispirillales > Marisalimonadaceae > CAJJBL01. The sequence goes on along the minus strand of CAZWGZ010000074.1, from coordinate 3,574 downwards.
ATGGTTTGCCTGAATTAGGAGATAACTATAAAAAAAGTATTATAGGTTCCAAAAGAATTGCAGTTCCTGGATGCTATGCTACTGGAGCAAACGTAATTTTAAAACCACTTATTAATAATAAAATACTTCCTAAGAATACTCCTTTAGTGATTAATGCAGTTAGCGGTTACTCCGGAGGAGGAAAAGATTTGATTGGCTATTTTAATAATAAATTACATGAACCCTTCTTTAATTATGGACTTGAATTAAATCACAAACATTTGCCAGAAATTATGTTTCATAATGGTTTGGATGTAACTCCAATATTTAATCCATCAGTTGGTGATTTTATTCAAGGAATGTCTGTTTGTATTCCAATTCATTTTCAATGGTTATCGCAATCAATTAAAACATCTGATATTCTAAAAGTAATAAAAGATTTTTATCTTAATTCTGAATTTATTAAAGTTCTTAAAAAAGATGAAGCTTTATCTGAAAAAGGATATCTAAGGCCCGATAACTTAGTAGACACTAATTTTTTAGATATTAGTGTTTTTGGTAACGACCTAAATAATCAAGCGGTTATTATTGCAAGATTAGATAATTTAGGTAAAGGAGCTTCAGGTGCTGCGATACAATGTATGAACATTGCATTAGGATATGATGAATCATTAGGTTTAAAATAAATTTGATTTGATAATGAAAAAAGATAAAAAAACAACTGAATCAAATCTTTTTCCTGATTATTCTTATTTCGAAAGAGCAATTAATTATCCATATCCAACTCCAGATTATGCTTATTCTTTTTTTAAAGGTAAATTTATTCAAGGTATTCATCTAGATTTAGAAAAAAGAATTCCTATTTTATCAGTCGGTTCAAATAGAGCACCAATGCAGCTTGAAAGAAAGTTTTCTATTAATCAGGACCTCTGTGTTACTCCTGCGGTTTTATATAATTCAGATATTGTTTATGCAGCATCAATAGCCTCTTATGGTTCAATTCCAGCAACTCAATGGCCAAGCATTAATACAGAGGTTGAATTAAATGTTTTATGGTTAACGCAAGAACAATTAAATGTAATGCATTTAACCGAAGCTGTAGGAATTGCATATAATTTTGTTAAAATGAAACCAGGAACAATTAAAATTAAAGACTTTGAATTTAATGGAGATATTTATGGTTATGTTTCTGTTGCAGGGTCATTTCCGTTTGAGATAAAGAAGCCATATAGATTATCAGAAATTAATGCAAAAAATATTAATCTAAAATCAATTAATGAGGAAAAGGCTTTGGTTATCTTAATGAAATTTTTAGAGCCTAAACAAAGCAATTTATCTGAATGGATTAAAAAAGTTATTGAAGACAGAGTTTATCGTATACAATTACATGAAAAATTAAAATCAATAGCTATTGGTCCTGATGAACCTAATTGGGATATTATAGACATTAATATTAATGATGAAATGGTTTTGTGAATTAAAATTAGATGTTTGTAAGTATAAAAGTTTCACTATTCCATTTAAAAATTATAATAGTAGCCATCACTAATAAACCCAAAACTAAAAAATTAAGTAATCTTCTATATCTATCTTTTATAGATGATTTATCTATAAAATGTATCAAAATGAAAGAAATGCCTGCTAAAATTAGAAAGCCAAAGCCTCCTATTAATATTGTATCCATAAAAAACCTATTTTTAATTAAATAAACTAACCCTTTTCGACTTCTTATATACAGTAAAATCAGTAAGTTAGTAATTTTTTATTAAAAAAAGTAAGTTTTATTGTTTTTACTTGTTGAAAAACCACTATTTCCATCTTAATGTTCTTTTTAATAATGCTAATTATATGCTAAATGATAAGTATAGTTTAGCAAGAAATTGACAAGTATTAAGGGAGTTATAAATGTCTTTTACTAAAATTTTAAAATATACGATACCGGCGACAATAATTTCGTCGTTACCATTAATAGCCAATGCAGCTGATCATGCTGGAAATAACTTAGCATCAGATGATTTTGTTGGAATTAGTTTTTGGTTTATTTCAATGGCACTAGTTGCCGCTACTGCTTTTTTCTTTTTGGAAACACAAAGAGTGTCAGCTAAATGGAAAACATCATTAACAATTTCTGGTTTAGTAACTTTAGTGGCTGCAGTTCATTACTTTTACATGAGAGATGTATGGGTAGAAACTGGAACATCACCGACAGTATTTAGATATATTGATTGGTTAATTACAGTTCCATTATTAATGATTGAATTTTATATCATTTTAAGAGCGTGCACTAAGGTTTCTGGTGGAGTTTTCTGGAAACTAATGATTGGTTCTTTAGTAATGTTAGTAGGTGGATATCTTGGAGAAGCAGGATACATCAACACAACATTAGGTTTTGTAATAGGAATGGTCGGTTGGATCTATATCTTATATGAAATTTTTGCTGGTGAAGCAAGTAAGGCTAGTGAAGAAGCTCCAGAATCAGTTCGTTCAGCTTTTTCTACAATGAGATGGATTGTAACTATTGGTTGGGCTATATACCCGATTGGATACTTTATGGGTTATATGACAGATGGAGTAGATGCAGCTTCATTAAACATAATTTATAACTTAGCTGATGTTCTTAATAAAATCGCCTTTGGTGTAATTATATGGAATGTTGCAGTAACAGAATCTGAAGCTTAATAATTAAGCAAAAATTGTTTTTAAAGCCTGCAGATTTGTCTGCAGGCTTTTTTTATTTTTAAAATAATTCTGAATATGGTTTATAATGGTCTTCATATGAAAAACTCATCTGCAAATAAAAAAGATAATATAAGTAGTTTAGTAATAGGTGGTGGTTTTGGAGGGATAGCCTCTGCACTTAGATTAAAAGCATTAGGGCACGATGTAACCTTAATAGAGCGATTAGAAGCTCTAGGAGGCAGAGCCCAAGTTTTCAATAGAAACGGTTTTAAGCATGATGCAGGACCTACAGTGATAACTGCCCCTTTTCTGTTTGATGAGCTTTTTGAACTTTTTAATGAAAAAAGAGAAGATTTTATTGAGTTTAAGCCTTTAGATCCTTGGTATAGATTTCATTTTCATGATGGTAAAACTTTTGATTATTCGTCAACAGTAGAAAAAACAAAGAAAGAAATGGAAAAATTTTCTAAAGAGGACGCAAATAATTATGATAATTTTCTAAAGGCTTCAAAAGATATATTTGATATAGGTTTCACTAAGTTAGCTGATAAACCATTCGTATCTTTCTTATTTATGTTAAAACAAATCCCAGCTTTATTAAAATTAAAAAGTTATCTGACTGTTGCTCAATTAGTTAATAAACATATAAAAAATTCTAACTTAAGGGCAGCATTTTCAATCCATCCTTTATTAGTTGGAGGTAACCCATTTTCTACAACTTCAATTTATGCTTTAATCCATTTTCTTGAAAGAAACTGGGGTGTTTATTTTAGCATGGGTGGAACTGGTAAATTAGTTCAAGAGCTAACAAAGTTATTAGAGCGTTCTGGAGTAAATGTTCTATACAATACTGATATTGTTTCATGTTATGAAAAGAATAATAAAATTGAAAAAATTGAAAGCTCAAATGGTCAAT
>CAZWGZ010000073.1:0-7973 GCA_964633395.1 uncultured Rhodobacterales bacterium | reverse complement strand
ATCTTCAGCTAAATCAATAGCATCAACTGATGTTCCTAGAATATTCACACCTGCTGCTTCTAGGCTAGCAGCTATTTTAAGAGGAGTCTGTCCACCTAATTGTACTATTACTCCTAAAACCTCTCCGTTTTGCTCCTCTTTCTTAATGATAGATAAAACATCTTCGTGAGTTAAAGGTTCAAAATATAATTTATCAGATGTGTCATAATCAGTAGAAACAGTTTCAGGATTGCAGTTAATCATGATTGTTTCATACCCAATCTCCGATAAACTATAAGCAGCATGAACACAACAATAATCAAATTCTATTCCTTGACCAATTCTATTTGGACCACCTCCTAAAATAATAACTTTATTTTTATTAGAGGGTTGAGCTTCACACTTATTATTTATATCTTGTTCATAACAGCTATATAGATAAGCGGTTTCTGAAGAAAATTCAGCAGCGCATGTATCAACTCTTTTGTATGTTGGAAATATATTAAATTGTTTCTTAAGCTCATAAATTTTCTCCTCATTAGTTTGAGTCAACTCTGCAATGCGGAAGTCTGAAAAACCCATTGATTTAATATTTCGTAAAGAAGAAGCATTTAAAGATAAAGTATTGTTTTCAAGTTTTTTTTCAATTTCTATAATTCCATATATTTGACTTAAAAACCATTTGTCCCATCCAGTTATTCTTGCCACTTCATTAATTGATAAATTATTTCTGAAGGCACTTGATATTCTTAAAATACGTTCTGGGACTTGTTCTGCTAACCAACCTGAAATTGTTTCAGAATTATTTAAATTATCATTATTAATAGGAAATGAAACGTCATCTAATCCTGATAAACCAGTTTCAAGAGATCTTAATGCTTTTTGAATAGATTCTTGAAAAGATCTTCCAATAGCCATAACTTCCCCAACAGACTTCATAGATGTAGAAAGAAAATTATTACTACCTGGAAATTTTTCGAATGTGAAACGAGGTATTTTAGTGACTATATAATCTATTGTGGGCTCAAAACTTGCAGGAGTTGACTTAGTTATATCATTTTTTAGTTCGTCTAAATTATAACCAATAGCTAACTTTGCTGCTATTTTTGCAATAGGAAATCCTGTGGCTTTTGAAGCTAAGGCTGAGGATCTACTAACTCTTGGATTCATTTCAATAACTATTAGTCGACCATCATCTGGATTTACGGCGAATTGAACATTAGAACCACCTGTATCAACGCCGATTTCTCTAAGAACTGCAATACTAGCATTTCTCATTTTTTGATACTCTTTATCAGTTAAAGTTAAAGCTGGTGCAACAGTAATTGAATCTCCTGTATGCACCCCCATTGGGTCTATATTCTCAATAGAACAGATTATAATACAATTATCAGCTTGATCTCTAACTACCTCCATTTCAAATTCTTTCCATCCTAGGAGAGATTCTTCTATTAAGACCTCAGAATTTGGAGACAATTTTAAACCATTAGATACTATTTCTATAAATTCTTCTTTATTATAAGCAATACCTCCACCCTCTCCACCAAGAGTAAAAGATGGTCTAATAATAGCTGGCAAACCTACAAAATCTATAGCAGCAATTGCTTCATTAATATTTTTAGCGATTTTTGCTTTTGCTGATTCAAGTCCTATTTTATTCATACATTGTTTAAATAGTTCTCTATCTTCAGCTTTATTAATAGATTCCGGTTTAGCTCCGATTATCTCTAGGTCATACTTTTTTAAAATACCTGCCTCAAATAATTCCAGAGTGACATTTAGAGCTGTTTGACCACCCATAGTTGGAAGAATAGCATCAGGTTTTTCTAATTTAATAATTTTTTCAATTATGTCTTTATTTATTGGCTCAATATAGGTTGCATCAGCCATCATAGGATCAGTCATAATAGTTGCAGGATTAGAGTTAATTAATATTACTCTAATACCTTCTTCTTTTAGCGCTTTACAGGCTTGAGCTCCAGAGTAATCAAATTCACAGGCTTGACCAATTATAATTGGCCCAGCACCTATAATTAAAACAGATTTTATATCATTACGTTTTGGCATTTTTTAGATTCAGTTCGATTAAGTTTAAAAATTCTTGAAATAAATATGAAGATTCTGTCGGCCCTGGAGATGCTTCAGGGTGATATTGCACAGAAAAAATTGGTAATGTCTTATGCCTGAAACCTTCTATAGACTGATCAAAAAGAGAAATATGAGTTATTTCTAAACATTTAGGAAGTGATTTTATATCTATTTCATACCCATGATTTTGACTAGTTATTTCTACTTTATTATTTGATAAATTTTTAACAGGATGATTAGCTCCACGATGTCCCTGAACCATTTTACTTGTTTTGGCACCAAATGAAATCCCTATGAGTTGATGGCCGATACATATACCAAAGACGGGTAATTTCATTCCCATAATAGATTGTAATAGGGTAGCGCATTTATTTGCAGTTGCAGACGGATCGCCAGGTCCATTAGATAAAAAAATGCCATCAGGATTTAATTTTTTTATGGCTTCAACATTAGTATTTTCAGATAAAACAGTTACATTAGCGTTTAAATTAACTAGGTGGCGAAGAATGTTTTTTTTTACCCCAAAATCAATAACTACTATATTAGGATTAAAACTAGAAGTGTCATCTTTATGTGGTTTAATTAAATTATGGGGATATTCAGTATAAACATATTGGCTTTTTGTTGATACTAATGTTGATAAATTTAAACCATCCATACTTGGATGAAGTTTTAACTGATTTGTTAATTGATTAATATCAAATTCACCATTGGCATTATAACTTATAAGTGCATTACAACTTTTAAATTTACGGATAATTTGTGTTAAAAACCTTGTGTCAATTCCAGAAATCCCAGGCACTCCGTTTTTAATTAGCCAATCATTGAAACTTACATCAGATCGCCAACTACTTGGACTTGTAGGATGCTGCCTAACCACTAATCCTGCAATAGATTTAGCTTCACCTTCAGTATCAAAATCATTGGTACCAACATTACCAATATGAGGAAAAGTAAAAGTAATAATCTGTTTAGAGTATGAGGGATCAGTGAGTATTTCCTGATATCCAGTTATTGAGGTATTAAAACAAATTTCTCCAGAAGATTTTTTTTTAGCCCCAAAGGATCTACCCAAAAAAAAATTACCGTTTTCTAAAACCAAAACACTATCTAAAATATTTTCTTTATTATTACTTGCAATATCAAAAGGAATGTAACCATTATCTACATTCTCAAATTTTTTATTTGAATTAACCATAATTTAGCCTTTTGCAGATAAAAAATAATTAAAATAATATGAAAAATAGTTAAAATATAAATTTTTCAAATTGTTTAATAAATAATTTTTCATTAGAGTTTTAATTAGATTGGATTTATATATTCGTCAATAAGATTAAAAAGTATTTATTAGATTATTTAAAAAACATTGAATTTATTTCAAAGCGTGTCTAAATCCATTTTTTATATTGTTATAAATATTATATATAAATTTATTTAAAAAATTAAGGTATGAATATGAATATTAGACAAAACGTTTTTAGCGCTCTTAAAGCTGCAATGATTAAAAAAGATGCCAAAGTAATAAGTACTTTAAGACTTATTATGGCTGCTATTAAAGATAAAGATATTGTATTAAAAGGAAATGGAGATGCTTCAGGCATAGATGAAACAGCGATCATACTGCTTATGCAAACAATGATAAAACAAAGAAATGCATCTATTGTTTTATTTAAGCAAGGTATAAGAGAAGATCTTGTAAAAATAGAAGAAGATGAAATATTAATAATTTCTAGTTTTCTGCCAAAACAGCTTAACGATCAAGAAATTGAAGATGCTGTCGTAAATGCTATTAAATTAACACAATCTGAATCAATAAAAGACATGGGAAAAGTAATTAATTTAATGAAGCAGAATTATATTGGTAAAATGGATTTTAGAATTGTAAGTGCAGTAGTAAAAGAAAAGCTAACTAAATAATATATAATTAACTGGAACTTCATTTTATTAAATCAATGTATAAAAATGAAAATTTAAAAGAAGAAATTAGAGATAAGATTAAACTTTCTCAGGTGATAAGTAAAAATTTGTCATTAAAGAAGAAAGATAAATCAAACTTTATAGCTTTGTGTCCTTTTCACAAAGAGAAAACACCCTCATTTAATATTTCTGATGACAAAGGTTTTTATCATTGTTTTGGGTGTGGAAAAAATGGTGATATATTTAGTTATGTTATGGAAACAGAAAATATAGGATTTTTAGATGCGCTTTCTAATCTAGCAGAGCAAGTAGGTATTAAGATGTCTGACTTTAATACACCTGAAGAATCTAATATGACTATTCTTTACAACCTTATAAAAAGAGCATCAGATTCTTATATAAAAAATTTTAATTCTCCAATAGGAGAAAAAGCCAGAAACTATCTGATACAAAGAAATGTTGAACCATCTCTTATTTCAGATTATTTAATAGGTTACTCAGGTAATATAAAATCTAATCAATACTTAGTGTCATCTCTTTTAAAAGAAGGGTATGTTTTAGATGATATTATAAAAGTTGGCTTGGCTAAGAAATCTAAAAATAATGGATTGTCATATTATTTCCAAGAAAGAGTTATGATCCCAATTTTAAATAATAGAGGAAGAGTTATTGCTTTTGGAGGAAGATTGTTACGACAAGGAGAGCCTAAATACTTAAATTCTCCAGAGACGCCTTTATTTCACAAAGGAAAACAATTATTTGGATCATTTAACGCAAAGAAATATATAAATAAGAAAAGGTTTATTGTTTGTGAAGGTTATATGGATACTATCACACTTGCAAAATTTGGTTATCCTTCTGTGGCCACTCTTGGAACATCAGTAACAGAAGATCAAATAAATAATATTTTTAATTTAACAGAAGAAGCCTTTTTGGTTTTTGATGGAGATATCGCAGGTAGACGAGCTTCAATAAGGGTCTTTGAAAAGAATCTATCAATTTTAAAAATAAATAAAAGCTTTAAATTTGTTTTTTTGCCAGAGAACATGGATCCTGAAGATTTTATTTCTAAATATGGAGCCGAAAAATTTGAAAACTTATTGGATAAAGCTCTTAGTATGTTGGATATACTTTGGATGGAAGGTTTGAAATTTATAAAAACTAATCAGCCTGAAACAAATGCAGTCTTTTGGAGTTTTTTAAGAAATAAGGTTAGTACCATAGAAGATATTAATTTGAAATTGGCTTATAGAGATGAAATAGAAAAAAGAATAAAAATTTTTAGAAAGAATTCTCAATTTTCTTATATTCAATCAGATAATAAAGGCAAATTTAAGAAACATCAATTATTACCAAAAATAAAACTCCCTAAAACAGGAGTCGAAATTAAATTTGAAGCTATTATCTATATAATATTGTCATATCCTTCTCTTTGCATCACTTTTGATGAAAAGATTTCAATGTTGGATTTTAAAGATCAAAGTTTGAATGAATTAAAAGATATTATACTAAAATTAGTCTTTGATGATCCAAATATTAATTCTGAAAAACTGCAATCTGACTTAATTAATAAAGGTTTTGCTATTCAACTGAGGAAATTTATGCAAAGTAATATCTCATCTAGATTAAATTTGGATATAAAACAGGCTAAAACAGATAATGCTCAAGAAATGTTAAGAGAATTGTTGGATTTAATAAATATAAAAATTGGTTAATTTTTTAAACTTAAAATAACGATTTGTTCTATATAATCATTAGGAAGATATAAATTTAATAATCAATAATATAAGTTAATTAAAATAAAATATTAAAAATTTTAGACGAGATAATATATGTTGGCAAAAACCACAAAGAAAAAAATTGATAATAATAAAAAATTAAAAAATGACAGCCCAGTATTAGATTTAAATAACTCTGAGATAAAGTCATTAATTAAAAAAGGTAAATTAAACGGCTTTGTTACCTTGGATGAATTAAATGCGGCTTTGCCTCCAGGTGAGTATTCTTCTGAACAGATTGAAGATATACATGCAGCTATTAATGAAATGGGTGTTAATATTGTAGAACAAGGAGATACTTCTACAGAAGAAACAGAAGATAAGGATAGAAACGCAGGAAATTTATCTGACGACGAAGGAGCTCGATCAGACGACCCAGTTAGAATGTACTTAAAAGAGATGGGTTCCGTTGAACTTTTATCTAGAGAAGGTGAAATTTCTATAGCTAAAAGAATAGAAGCTGGAAGAGAATTGATGATTGGTGGAATATACGAAACACCTTTAGCTATGAGAGCCTTTCTTAAATGGAGAGATGATGTTGATGATGGAACTATGTTATTGAGAGACATTATCGATTTAGAAACTACATACGCTCGTATTAACGGTGGAGCGAATGAACCTATTATATCTAATCAAAATGAAGACCCAATTAAATTAACTCCTGGTTCATCTAAAGCTTCAATAAGTCTTGAAGTCCAAGCACGGGAATTAAAAAAGAGTGATGAAAAGGATGGTAATGATAATGTTATTGTGGAAGAAGAAGAAGAAGAAGAAGAAGAAGATGTAAACCTGTCTTTAGTTGCGATGGAATCAGAAATCAAAGAGCAAATTTTAGAGATGATAGATGCAGTTGCTAAATCATTTAAAGAAATATCTACTCTAAGTGATAGAAGAATAGCAAGATTAAGAAAAGGTGAACCTTTAGTAGTTAGATCAGAAAAAAGATTATTTGATCTTAGGGTAATTCTTATTGAACAAATGGAGAAAATTTATTTAAATTCTAATAGGCAAGAAGAATTAATAGATCAAATGTATGGACTTAATAGACAAATCACTTCAGTAGAAGGGAGTTTACTTCGACTTGCTGAAAACTCTGGTGTAAAAAGAAAAGATTTTATTAAAAGTTGGGTTGGCAACGAAATTAATCATAGTTGGGTGATGAAACCGGGTAATTCAAAAAGCTGGGATAAATTCACAACTAATCATAATGATGAAATTGTTACGATTTGTGATCAGGTTTTTGATTTTGTTAATAATGTTAGTATGCCTATTCAGGAATTTAAAAAACTTATACAAATTGTTCAAAGAGGAGAACGCGAAGCAGCTAGAGCTAAAAAGGAAATGGTTGAAGCAAACCTTAGATTAGTTATTTCGATTGCTAAAAAATATACTAATAGAGGGCTTCAATTTTTAGATCTTATACAAGAAGGCAATATAGGTCTTATGAAGGCTGTAGACAAATTTGAGTATAGAAGAGGATATAAATTCTCTACATATGCTACATGGTGGATTAGACAAGCAATAACTCGATCTATTGCTGACCAAGCAAGAACTATAAGAATACCGGTGCATATGATTGAAACAATTAATAAACTAGTCAGAACATCAAGACAAATGTTGCATGAAATTGGAAGAGAACCAACGCCAGAAGAGTTGTCTGAAAAAATTTCAATGCCATTAGATAAAGTTAGAAAAGTTTTAAAAATAGCAAAAGAACCTATATCACTTGAAACGCCAGTTGGAGACGAAGATGATAGTCACTTAGGTGATTTTATTGAAGATAAAAATGCAGTTCAACCACTTGAGGCAGCCATACACGCTAATTTAAGAGAAACAACTACGAGAATTTTAGCAAGCTTAACTCCGCGAGAAGAGAGAGTTTTAAGAATGCGATTTGGGATAGGAATGAATACAGATCACACTTTAGAAGAAGTCGGTCAACAATTTAGTGTTACAAGAGAAAGAATAAGGCAAATTGAAGCTAAAGCGCTAAGAAAACTAAAACATCCTTCAAGATCAAGAAAATTAAGATCGTTCCTAGAAAATTAAAATCTAATAAATAAATTTTAATGTTATATACTTGAGCTTTACATAGTTAATTTGTCCTTGTATAAGTTCTGCTTATTATAGATTAATTCAATTAACGTTTGTTTATAATAATATAGGCCTGTAGCTCAACTGGTTAGAGCCCTCCGCTCATAACGGAGTGGT
>CAZWGZ010000072.1:0-8023 GCA_964633395.1 uncultured Rhodobacterales bacterium | reverse complement strand
CACTTTATATACTTCAGTATGATCTGCACCTTTTCCAAGCTTTTGCAAAGATTCAGAGAGGTATTTAGTAACATTTTCAGATAATGGTTTATCTGATGCTAGCTCTTTAATCAGACTGTCGGCAATTGATACATCCTTGAGCATTAGATCGAGGGCAAAACCCGAATTAAACTTTTCTGAAATAACAAACTTATCTAATTTTACATCGGTAGTGTTATTTTTGCCTGTGGCTCCATTTATTATTTTTAAAAAATTATCTGGATTAATTCCAAACAATCTTGCAGTTGCCAATGCTTCAAAACTTGCTATTAACCCTGCGGCAGAAACATAATTATTCAACGCTTTAATTGCATGCCCCGCTCCTAATGGACCAGCGATCTGAACTTGACCCATAACAGTTAAAAGATTTCTAACTATTTCAATCTCGTCTTTTTCACCACCTGTCATAATCATTAACTCACCCGTCTTTGCTTTACCAACTCCTCCTGAGACAGGTGCGTCTATTAATTTTATATTTTTACTTTTGAGCATTTTTCCTAAAATTTTTGTTTCTCTAGGATCACTTGAAGACATATCAATTAAAATTGAATTTAAACCTAAATTTAATAGTTGATTAGTAACCTCAGAAACTATTTTACCATTGGGAAGCATAAAGATTATTACATCAAGATCTTTCAAATCAACAATATCATTAACTTGGGATACCCCTGTTGACGGATCTAATCTAGAATTTATGTCATAGCCAAAAACTTTATAACCAGCTTTTACTATTAATGGCGCCATAGCTGATCCCATAGCTCCAAGGCCAATAAAACCTACATTTTTAATATTCATAATTCACTCCTATAATTGATTTGATAATTTAGAACACTCCAAATACTATTAAGATAAAAGGAGGAGATAACCTCTATAATTTAATAACACCGTCAGAAACTAGCTTCTTTATTTCAGAATTTGAATACCCTAATTCAGACAATATTTCTTCTGTATGCTCTCCTAAATTGGGTGCAGGAATAGTTTCATTATCCTTACCTGTATTAAAATCCACAGGAAAGCTTGGATATAATAGTTTGCCTTCAGTTGGATGATCATTAACTTTAAAAAAATCAATATCATTTAAATGTTTATCTTTAAAAATTTCTTCAGGAAAATTAATATTCATTGCTGGGATGTCATTATCTTTTAAGTTTTTAATCCAATACTTAGTTTTTTCTTTTTCCAATTCATCTGAAAGAATAGAATAAAGTAAGTCTATATTTTCATTTCTAGAACTTAATGATGAAAAATTTTTGTCATGCAGCACATCTTCTTTACCAATCAACTTAAAAAATCTAAGCCATTGATTATCACTGTAAGGAAGAACGGCAATATAACCATCTAGAGTTTTGTACGGCCTTCTATTTGGTGAAGATTGCCTTGGATAAATAGGTGGGGCTTTTGGAGGGATAAAGTTATAACCATATAAATGTTCAACCAATGTAAAATCAACCATTGTCTCCATCATTGGAACTTCTATTTCACTTCCTTTACCATTTTTACTACGTTGAAATAAAGCACCCATGATTGACATACCTAGCATTAAACCAGTCACTTTATCTGCGGTGGCACCTGCCGTATAACTAGGTTGAGAAGAATAAGCTTCTTGATAAGCTGCCATTCCACTAATCGCTTGAATTGTATCATCAAACGCAGGCAAACCTGCATAAGGACCTTTAGATGAAAAACCTACTGCATTTGCAGTAATTATTTTTGGATTGATTTTTTTAAAATTTGAATGAGTTAATCCAATTCTTTTTAATGCAGGTTTTCTAATATTAGAAACAAAAACATCAACAGTTTTTATTAATTTATTAATTACCAACTGCCCTTCTTGAGACTTCAAGTTAATACATATGCTTTTTTTATTTCTATTAATATTTAAAAATACTGCTCCCATACCTTTATTAACATTAGGTCCTAGGTATCTAGTATTATCTCCATCTAGAGTTTCAACTTTGATTACTTCAGCTCCCATGTCGGCGAGTAATCTGGTACAATATGGAACCATCAATATTGAAGAAGCATCAATAATTTTTATACCTTTTAAAGGTCCCTCACCCATATTTGGATCCATTCAATATTATTTTAACATTAGCTTTAAAATCATTATAGATATAATGCTTCATATAAAAACCCAATCATAAATTATAATTAATGAAACTATGCATATATATCGAAAATAATTAAAATATATGTATAATACTACATAATTAGTTTGAAAAGTGTCATTTTCATTTCACTTAATTTGTTAACTAATTATAAGGTAAATAAATCAAACATTTCAACTTTTATTTGAGTTATAGATGCTTACCCTAAAAAAACTAACTATCCAAAGAGGTTCAAAAGTTGTTTTCTCTAATTTAAACGCAGAAATAAAAACTTCTGCTTTAACTATTATCAAAGGGAAAAATGGATCTGGAAAATCTACATTATTAAGAACTATTGCAGGATTTACTCCTATTGACGAAGGTCAAATCAAAGAAAATAATGATAATATTTTTATTAATAAGGAACAATGGGTTAAAAAATTAATTTTCATCGACACTAAGAATGGTTTATCTAATGAATTAACCGTCCTTGAAAATCTTGAAGCTTGGGTTCGAATGAAAGGATGGAACGCAAATAAAGATAACTTGATGATGGCTTTAGAAAGCGTTGGAATGCAAAACTATATTAATTTATATATTTCTCAATGTTCTGATGGATTGAGAAAAAGAGCATCCTTAGCAAGGTTATATTTCTCTTTTATTAATAAAGTGAATTTTTGGCTTTTAGACGAACCCACTAACGAATTAGACGATTTAAGCTTTCTCTTATTTGAAAAATTAATTACCAAATTTATAAAAAGAAAGGGGACAATTTTAATCGCTAGTCATGATATAAAAAGTTTTAATGTAAACTATAGTATCCTTGATTTAGACATTGTAAAAGAATTAGCAAAACCATGAACTTTATAAACTCAAGTTGGACAGTACTATTTATATCTCATATAAAAAGAGACGTTTTAGTTAACACTCGCTCTTTAATAGATGTTATCTCTGTTTTTGGCTTTATGCTTTTGATAATAATTTTATTTCCAATTGGAATTGGACCTACTAAGGAAAAACTAGACATCGTTTCAAATGCTATACTTTGGATAAGCTTAATTATATCAATAATCCCTTCTTTAGAAAAAATGTTGCAAAAAGACTTTGATAGCGGCTGGTTAGATCAAATTGCTACAAGTCCAGCACCCTTAGAAATTATCTTGCTTGCTAAAAGTATTTCTCACTGGTTAATTGTTATAATTCCCTTGATATTAGCCTCACCATTGTTTGCTATATTACTTGATTTAGAATTTAATCAAATACCATGGATAATATTAAGCATGTCTATCGGGGGATTAAGCATATCATTGATAGGCATCATTGGTGCAGCTTTAGTTTTAGGAGCTAGAAGAGGAAATGCTTTACTACCTGTGTTAATCATACCATTAATTATTCCTATTTTAATATTTGGAGTAGGAATAAATGAGGCTGTAAAGACAGGAAGCTCTCCTTTAGCTCATTTATTTTTATTAATTGCTTTTAACCTTATATATCTTGTTATATCTCCATTTGTTTCCGCTTTGCTGATTAGAATAGCAATAAGTAGGTAAGACAGTTTACTTAAGATAAATATATGATAAAAGTTTAACAAATCTATATTATTTAATGAAAGTTTGACGTTTATGTTTGATTGGTTAGCTAATCCAAATAGATTTAATAGAATTACAAATAAGGTACAACCTTTCTTCGCTCTACTCTCAATTGTTACTATTATATTTGGACTCTATTTTGGACTTTTCGATAGCCCGAAGGATTATCAACAAGGTGATGCTGTAAGAATAATGTATGTCCACGTTCCTTCAGCATGGCTTGCATCAGGATTATATCTATCTTTAGCTATCTCATGTATTTTTTATTTAGTCTGGAAACATCCCTTAGCTGATATAATATCACGTTCAATCGCTCCTATAGGAGCTTTATTCTCCTTATTAACTTTAATTACAGGTTCATTATGGGGCAAACCAATGTGGGGAACTTGGTGGGTATGGGACGCAAGATTGACTTCCATGCTTATTTTATTCTTTTTTTATGCAGGTTATATCTTATTGTCAAATGCGTTTGAAAGAAAAATTGATGGCTCAAAATCTTCTGCTGTTTTAGCAATTATAGGAATTATAAATTTACCTATTATAAAATTTTCTGTGGATTGGTGGCATACTTTGCACCAGCCTTCTAGCATACTAAAATTGGATGGACCGTCTATAAATGAACAAATGCTTTTGCCATTAATATTAATGATTATAGGTTTTAGTTTTTTATCTTCATACTTGATTATTCTGAACGTAAAAACTAAATTAATTGAAAAAAAGTGTGAAGCCTTAATTTTAAAATCAAACCTCAATGAAATATCAAAGTTAGGTTAAAATATGATAAATGAATTTTGGTTAATGGATGGTTATAATATATATATATGGCCTAGTTATATTTTAACCTTATCTAGTTTAGTTTATTTAACTATTAGCTCTATTTACTTATCAAAAAAAGCTAAAAATTTGTTAAAAAAATTGGAAGAGTTAGAAAGTTGACTTTATATAATATGATATTAAAAAAATGAATCCTAAATATAGACGTCTTATAGTTGTTGTTTTGATTCTCTCAACTTTAGGGCTGGCTACTAAACTTATTCTAATGGCTTTAAAAGATAATATAATATATTTTTACTCTCCTAATGATTTGAAATTGAAATATGGAAAAATAGAAAATATCAAAAATGTCATTAGAGTTGGAGGTCTAGTGCTAGAAGAATCAGTTATAATAAAAGGTAATAAAACTATATTTGAAATTACTGATAGAACTCATCAAATAAAAGTTTCTTTTGACGGCTCACTTCCCGATCTATTCAGAGAAGGTCAAGGTATTGTCGTTGAGGGTGAATTCATAGATAACAAGTTAATTGCTAATCAGGTTCTTGCCAAACATGATGAGAATTATATGCCTCCAGAAGTTGCAGATGCTCTGATGAGAAATGGCGTTTGGCAAGGAGGGAAAAAGAATTGATTGCTGAAATAGGACATATTTTACTTATTATTACTTTCGTGAGCTCCATAATACAAATCATATTCTGGTTTTCAAGCATCGGTGGTAAAAATAGAATTACTTTATATATTCTCCAAAAATTTTCATTTGCAAATTTTATTTTTATATTAACTTCATTTTCTACATTACTTTATAGCTTTATTATTTCTGATTTCTCTTTATCAATAGTAACAAATAATTCACATTCACTTAAACCATTAATGTATAAAATTAGCGGAGTATGGGGTAATCATGAAGGTTCCCTTATGCTATGGATTTTAATTTTATCTTTTTTTACATATATAATTTCAAGAAATAAAGTTAATATGCATTTTGATTTATTGTCATCAATCATTGGTGTGCAAACAATAATACTATTTTCTTTTTTAGCTTTTATCTTATTTACCTCTAATCCTTTTGATAGAATGGATATCCTTCCCATTGACGGGAAAGGTTTAAATCCCTTACTACAAGATCCAGGCTTAGCATTCCATCCACCTATTTTATATTTGGGATATGTAGGTCTTTCTGTTGCATTTTCTTTTGCTGTAGGTGCCTTAATAACTGGTGAAATAAATAAAGAATGGGGACGACAATTAAGGCCATGGATAACAATTGCATGGTCATCATTAACTCTCGGAATTGCACTTGGAAGTTGGTGGGCTTATTATGAGTTAGGTTGGGGTGGCTGGTGGTTTTGGGATCCAGTTGAGAATGCATCATTTATGCCTTGGTTAATTGCAACTGCATTACTACATTCTGTTAGATTATTAGAAACAAGATTTATCCTAGTTAGCTGGACTGTCTTATTAGCTATATTGGGCTTTTCGTTTTCACTC
Organism: uncultured Rhodobacterales bacterium; assembly: GCA_964633395.1. GTDB lineage: Bacteria > Pseudomonadota > Alphaproteobacteria > Puniceispirillales > Marisalimonadaceae > CAJJBL01. The sequence continues at coordinate 2,043 of CAZWGZ010000072.1, read as the reverse complement.
TTAGGTACCTTTATTGTAAGATCAGGACTATTAACTTCTGTTCATGCATTTGCGTCAGATCCATCAAGAGGGATTTTTATTTTAATTATTTTAGCAATAGCAACAGGCGTTCCGTTGATTTTGTATGCAATAAGAAGCTCATCAATATTTAAAGAAAAAAAAATAGAGTTTGATATTTTAAGTAAAGAAAGTGCTCTATTAATTAATAACTTATTTCTATGTACAGCCACAGCAACTGTATTGATTGGGACATTATATCCTTTATTTTTAGACGCTTTTAATGGAGAAAAAATTTCTATTGGACCAGCCTATTATAACGCTACCTTTGCACCAATAATGGCGCCAGTGATATTAATAATGGCGATCGCTCCATCCTTAAGTTGGGGAAAGTATAAAACCAAACAACTTTTAAAAAAATTAATATTTATAATTATTATAACTATCTTGGGTGGGTTATCGCTATCCATGATTAAAGGATCTACATTATTCTCAATTATATGTGGATCTCTTTCTATTTGGCTTTTTAGTGGAGTATTAATTGATTTTGCCAGTCAAATTAGATCAAATAAAATTAAAATAAATAATATTAAATCAATGTTTATATTTCTTTCCAAAAATAGTTTTGGAATGCATGTAGCTCATATTGGAGTGGCAATTTTTTTAGCTGGAGTTACTGGAGAGCAATTTTATAAAACTGAGTTTAATGGCAGAAAAAATATTGGAGATATTATCAATATTGGAGATAAGTCTTTAAAATTTGAAAATATAAGTCTTGAAAATGGCCCAAATTATCAATCAGAAATCGCTACGTTTACTCTCTTAAAGGATAATAAGACGATTGAAATACTTAAACCAGAAAAGCGTTTTTATCCTGTTCAACAAAATCAAACTACCGAAGCTGCCATTCTTAGTGGTTTTTTAGGTGATACTTATTTAGTTCTAGGAGATGGAAATAAAGAAATTGGATGGTCTATTCGCTTATATTACAACCCTTTAGTATCATGGATATGGGGAGGAGCATGTTTTATGGCTTTAGGTGGATTAATTTCAATTTTACAGAATAGAAAAAGACAAACAAAAGTGATGTTGGGTAATAAAGTGTAAATGAAATATAATTTTAAAATTATTAAGGCAATACCTTTAATATTATTTTTTTCTATCGTTTTAGTTTCTGGATTAGTTTTATATCAAGTAAAATACAATTCAAAAGATGTAAGAGTAATTAAATCACAATTAATTGGGAAAAATATACCATTAATCTCAATTCCAGAAGTTAATTATAAGAAAATAAATCAAGAAAATATAAATTTAAATTTATCCAATTTTAAAGGTAAAATTTTTGCTATTAATTTTTTTGCATCGTGGTGTGCTCCGTGCAGAATTGAAGCACCTATTATTGAAGAGTTATCGCTAAACATTCCTATCATTGGAGTTGCATATAAAGATAAATTTTTGGATACTATAAAATTTTTAAATAATTATGGAAATCCTTATACTAAGACAGGAATAGATAATGAAGGTAAAATAGCAATAGAATGGGGTGTCTACGGTGTGCCTGAAACATTTTTGATTAATGCAGATGGAAAAATAATATATAGGCATGCTGGCCCTTTATTATATGATGTTTATAAAACTGAAATATTACCCTTAATAAAAAAAAATATTGAACATGATAAAAAAAATTAATTTACAAATAATATTACTATTCAGCTTTCTACTTCTGCCACAATTTATTGTTATCGCAGATAATAATAGTTTAAGGTCTTTAGAAATAACTAATAAAACAAGAGAAATTTCACAAAACATTAGATGCCTTGTATGCCAAAATCAAAGTATAGATGATTCCGGTTCAGAACTTGCTAAAGATTTAAGAGTTTTAATAAAAGAAAAGGTTACTAATGGTTATAATGATCAAGAAATTTATAATTATTTAAGTGATAGATATGGAGATTATATCCTTTTAAAACCTCCGTTTAAGATAAATACAGTATTACTATGGTTATTACCTTTTTTAATTTTGATATGTGGCTCGTTTTTTGTCAT
>CAZWGZ010000071.1:6244-8047 GCA_964633395.1 uncultured Rhodobacterales bacterium | reverse complement strand
TTTTGATTAATGCAATTTAATGGAACTAGTGATTATATTTCTACGGATGATTTAACTATTGCTGTAAACGCAGCTATTGCTCTTGAAAAACCACTTTTAGTTAAAGGTGAACCAGGAACAGGTAAAACTGAATTAGCTAGACAAATTTCAGAAAGCCTAGGTCTAAAAATAATTGAGTGGAATATAAAATCTACTACAAAAGCTCAACAAGGACTTTATGAGTATGACGCAGTTAGTCGATTAAGAGATAGTCAATTAGGTGATAAGAAAATAGAGGATATTTCAAATTATATTAAAAAAGGAAAAATCTGGAATGCATTTGAAACTAAAGAAAGATCAGTTCTACTAATAGATGAGATTGATAAAGCTGATATTGAGTTTCCTAATGATCTTTTGCAAGAATTAGATAAAATGGAATTTTATGTTTATGAAACTGATCAAATTATTAAAGCTATCAAAAGACCAATAGTCATTATTACTTCAAATAATGAAAAAGAATTGCCTGAAGCTTTTTTAAGAAGATGTTTCTTCCATTATATTCAATTTCCAGAAATAGAAACTCTTAAAAAAATAGTTGAAGTGCATTTTCCAGGAATTAAAAAATTGTTATTACAAACGGCATTAAATAGATTTTTTGAAATTAGAGAAGTACCTGGATTGAAGAAAAAACCTTCTACATCAGAAGCATTAGATTGGATAAAACTGTTATTAATTGAAGACATAAATCCATTAGAGTTAAAAAGTGATGGTAAGGATTTATTGCCAAAATTACATGGTGCCTTAATTAAAAATGAACAAGATATTCATCTGTTTGAACGTTTAGCATTTATGGCTAGAGGAAATAGATAATAAAATGTTTTTAGAATTTTTTTTTAAATTAAAAAACTCGAGAATTCCAGTTTCTTTAAATGAGTTTTTTACTTTTTTAGAAGCATTAAAACTAGATTTTATTGAATATGATATGAATAAATTTTATTATTTAGCTCGTACTAGTTTAGTAAAAGATGAAAGATTAATAGATCGATTTGACCTTGTGTTTGGAGAATATTTTAAAGGAATAGATTCAATTGAACTAGATGACATTCTGAAATCCTTTGATGTTCCTAAAGAATGGCTTCAAAAAATGTTAGATAAAAATTTTACAAAAGAAGAAATGGATGAAATCAAATCCTTAGGCGGTTTTGATGAATTAATGAAAACTCTTGAACAAAGACTTAAAGAGCAAGAAAAACGTCATCAAGGTGGAAATAAATGGGTAGGCACTGCTGGAAAATCTCCTTTTGGAGCATATGGTTACAATCCTGAAGGAATAAGAATAGGTCAACACGAAAGAGGTCAAGGAAAAGCTGTAAAAGTTTGGGATAAGAGAGTATTTAGAGACTTTGATGATACTAGAGAACTTGATACAAGGGGTTTGCAAGTTGCCTTAAAGCGTTTAAGGCAATGGGCCAGAACCGGAATTGAAGAAGAATTAGATATTGACGAAACGATAGGACATACTGCTAAGAATGGTTATTTAGATATTAAAACAAGACAAGAGCGAGAAAACTCTATAAAAATATTACTTTTCTTTGATGTTGGAGGTTCAATGGATGATTACGTTGGACAAGTTGAAAACTTATTCTCAGCCGCTAAAAATGTTTTTAAAAATTTAAATTTTTTTTACTTCCATAATTGTCTTTATGAAAGTGTTTGGAAAAATAATTCAAGAAGATGGAAAGAACAATTTTCAACTTCTGAAATATTTAGAACATATGGTAACGAATATAAATGTATTTTTGTTGGTGACGCTTCTATGAGTCC
>CAZWGZ010000071.1:1693-6144 GCA_964633395.1 uncultured Rhodobacterales bacterium | reverse complement strand
ATAAAAGGATTTGATGGGCCTTATGAAACTCCAATCATACTTCCAGAAAAGAAGGTAATTAAGGATTGGATTGATTTTAATGGGCATATGAATGTTGCTTTTTTTACTCTAGCTTTTGATCAATCACTTGATATTTTTCTTGAAGATTTTTTAGGTATTGGAGAAACGCATGCCTTTGAAAATAAACAAGGACCATTTGTCCTTCAAGCTCATTATCATTATCTTAATGAAATGACTTTAGATGAAAAATTTAAAGTAAGATTATTGGTAGTTGATCATGATAAAAAACGAATGCATCTATGCTTAGATATTTATTCTATAAATATGAATAAAGTAATAGCAGTTTCTGAAAAAATTTTAGTTAATGTAAATTTGGTGGCTCGCAAAACAGAACCTTATCCTTTATGGGCTTATAATAGACTTCAAACATTAAAAAAAACTCATGAAAAATATGATTTTCCTGAAGTTCTAGGTAAATCCATCGGTTTGAAAAAATAATAAAAGATGATCTTAAAGCTAATTTTAACAATGTTTTGCTGGATTGCTGTATTACCAATAGTATATGGCGTTAATTTTGATCCAAATTATAACTTATTAATAATCTGCGTTTATGTAGTATTATTAATTTTAATGTTTGTTCTATCAAGATTAGGAACTAAAATAGTTGTATCTCTTTTATTAATATCAACTTGGTTAATTTTACCAGAAATGCCTAATGATGAAGCATTATTGAAAGCTGGTAATTTTTTTATAATTTTTTCAGCTTTTCTTCCAAGTTTATGGTTATTAAGATCTACAGCTATAACAATGCCTTCAGTTGAAAAAACTCAAAAGCTTCTGTCAAATTTAACTTCAACGAAAATTTTATCAGGTTTACAGGTAACTTCACATATTCTAGGTGGTGTTTTAAATATTGGAACATTTCCTCTTCTTTCATCTGTAATCCCTAAAAATGCAAAAGTAAAGTTACGGCAAGCAGCAGGAGAAGCGTCCATTAGAGGAATGAACACAGCTGTATTATGGTCTCCATTTTTTGTGAGCTTTGCAGTTGGTCAGTTATATCTTCCTATTAACTCAGCTTGGATTGGTATTAGTTTTGGTTTAATAGTTGCAATATTATTTAATTTAATAACTATGAAATTTTTGATTGGTAATTTAACTTTTAAATTTCTTTTAGAGTCACTAGCTTGTGTGAAGCCAATTTTATCAAGGTTATTAGTTCTTGGTGTGTCTGTTTTGGTTGTAGGGCAAATATTTAATAAAACAGCTCTAAGTGCAATTATTATTGTAATTCCAATTTTAGTTTTGATTCAAATGATAAGAAGACCAGAAACTTCCAAAGCAATAACAATAAACTTATCAAACTTAATTAAAAATTCTGGCGATGAAATGTTATTGATATCAATATCAATGTTCATTGGATCTCTATTAAGTGGGTCAATTGAAATTCAAAATTTTATTGTCACTCATATTGGAGATAACTTTCCTTTTTGGTTAATGATAATATTTCTACCTTTTGTTGTTTGGACTTTTTCATTAATAGGTGTCCATCCAATTATTACTTCTGCTCCAATTCTATCATTATTTGGGCCTCTTTTATCACCATGGGAAGCAGCCTTTCTCATGCAAGCACATTTGATTGGATGGTGCGCAGGCACAGCTACTAGTTTTACTTCTTTGTCAGTATTAACAACGGCTGAAAACTTTAGAATACCAATTTTAAAGTTGGTTCTGGGGCCTAATATATATGCTACTGCGGGTTTAACAGTTTTAGGAGCATGTTTTTTAATTTGTTTAAATTACTTTTTGTAAGACATCGTGTGTAATTTTTTTGCCAAGCTTATGTTCTCTATAAGATACATAGCAAACACATATCATTATTACTGTGCCTCCTAATATTACAAAAGGATCAAAATTTTCATCAAAAATAAATAAGCCAACCATTGAAGCCCATACAAGTTGAAGAAATAGAATAGGTTGAGTAACTACCATTGGGGCAGATTTAATTGCCTTAGTCATAGTAATATGTCCAAGTGTAGCAATTACTGCTGTAAATGTTAAAACGACCAGAGCCTTAATTGATAAGGGCTCCCAGCTATAGATAGCTGTTGGAATTAAAAAAATTGTTGTAAATAGTGAAAGCATAGCCACTATTTCAGCAGATGATCTTTCTTTAGATACAATTTTGGCAATTAAGTATGATAAAGTAAAAACAATAGTAGCAATTAACATTCCAATTTGACCATTTCCAATTTCTTTAAAACCCGGTCTTAAAATAATTAATGCACCAATAAATGAGATTACAATGGCAGTTAATCTATGCTTATGTAATTTTTCGTTTAAAAAAAGACAAGCACCTATAGAAACAAAAATATAAGTAAGAAAACCAATAGCAGTCACTTCTGCTACAGGCATAACTGACATTGCATAAAACCAAAGTGTTACCCCAATAGAATGGACAACTCCCCTTAGTAAAAATTTCTTCATTAAAGATCTATTTGGTTTAACTTTTATTAATGATATTAAAGCTGGAGTTAATAATAATGTTCCAATTAGGTACCTCATAAAAGCTGCTTGCGGAGCAGGAACTTCACCATCTAAAAACCTTACAGAAGCAGTAACAGCTACAAAAAGAATTGTAGTAATAACCATCCAAAATATACCAACAAGCGATTGGTTCAAATTATAATGTCCTTTTTGAAACTAATTATCATGTTAAATTAATTCATAACATTAAATAAAATGAAATAACATCAATAAAAAAAACAAAAAAAATTACATGCCTTGATAATTTGGTCCGCCACCACCCTGAGGTGTTATCCAATTAATATTCTGAGTAGGGTCCTTTATGTCACAAGTTTTACAATGGACGCAATTTTGTGCATTAATTTGAAGTTGAGGTTTGTTATCGTTTAATATTATTTCATAAACCCCTGCAGGACAATAACGAGTTTCTGGATTATCATACTTATCTAGGTTTATAGTTATAGGTGTCATTTGATCTTTAAGTGTTAGATGACAAGGTTGATTTTCTTCATGATTGGTTCCAGAAAAAGAGACATTAGTTAATCTATCAAAACTAATAACATTATCAGGTTTTGGATAATCAATTTGCTTATGTTTATTTTTATTTTCAAGACTTTCATGATCAGTACCATGATGATTAATTGTCCAGGGTGTATTACCCCTGAAAATAAAAGTATCAATCGCGCTATAAACTAATGCTTTCCAAAATCCCCACTTAAATGATGGACGAATATTTCTAACCTTATATAACTCAGTCCATAACCAACTATCTTTAATTGATTCGGTAAATTCTGTAATTTCATCTTTGATATCAATGTTTTCAAATATGGATTGAGCGGCTAATATACCTGATTTCATTGCAAGGTGAGTTCCTTTTATTTTAGGAACATTTAAAAAGCCAGCTTCACATCCAACTAACAAACCTCCAGGAAAAGTTAGTTTAGGTAAGGATTGAGTGCCACCTTCATTCAAGGCCCTTGCTCCATAATTAATTCTTCTTCCACCTTCTAAATATTTTTTAATATCTGGGTGATGTTTAAATCTTTGAAATTCCATATAAGGAGATAAATAAGGATTTTTATAATCAAGCCCAATTACAAATCCAATAGAGATTTGATTGTTATCAAGGTGGTATAGAAAAGAACCACCATAAGTATCACTTTTTAATGGCCAACCCGTTGTATGAACAATACTCCCAGGATCACTTTTTTCAGGAGATATTTCCCATAACTCTTTAATCCCAATTCCATAAGTTTGTGGGGCGTTGTCTTGATTGAGATTGAATTTATCCATTAATATTTTACCTAAATGACCACGACAACCTTCAGAAAAAACAGTTTGCTTAGCTCGCAATTCAATTCCTTGTTCAAAGTTAGGACCTTCGCTCCCATCTTTTAATCTTCCCATGTCACATGTTGCAACTCCTAAAACCTTTTCAGCTTTATCAAATAAAATTTCAGATGCAGAAAACCCTGGATAAATCTCTACTTCAAGGGCTTCTGCTTGGTCAGCTAGCCATTTACAAAAGTCACCTAAACTAATTATATAATTACCTTCATTATGCATTTGTGGAGGAGTGGGTAATTGAAATGAATTTTGTTCAGTCAAATATAAAAATTTATCAGATTTAGCTTTTGTTTTTAAAGGACAGTTTTTAGATTGCCAATCTGGTATTAGTTCATCTAGAGCTTTTGTTTCAATAACGGCACCTGATAATATATGTGCTCCAACTTCAGAACCTTTTTCTATAACACAGACAGATATTTCTTTGTTATTTTCAGCACTTAATTGTTTTAACTTGATGGCGGTAGATAGACCAGCAGGTCCCGCTCCAACAATTACAACGTCATATTCCATTACTTCTCTATTACTCATATATATATCCTTAAAAAACTTCTATAATGTTTAACAAAAAAAAGTATAGT
>CAZWGZ010000071.1:0-1593 GCA_964633395.1 uncultured Rhodobacterales bacterium | reverse complement strand
CTCATATATATATCCTTAAAAAACTTCTATAATGTTTAACAAAAAAAAGTATAGTGATACTAGTATTTTTTGTATTTTTTATTTATAAATCATTTAATACTTAAATAAATGTTAAAAAAGGTAAAACAAATGAATCCTGACATAGGTCTTATATTATTAATTGCATATCCCGTTGTTTTAGTAGGAGCTTTAATATTGTTTGGTAAACACTCCGTTTCCCCTGATTAATGTTATTTTTCTAAAATTAAATTTTCAATTGATTTTATAGCTGCCTCAAAAGGCATGGTAATGCAGTTATGTCTATTAGATATCTCTCTAATTGGATTAAATACTTCCATTTCTTTTAGGAGATTATCTGGTAGATCTAAATCTGAATCACTTAACCAGTTTTTAAAATTTTCTATGAAATTATTTTTTGGTAAAGCATTCTGATTAAAAGTTCTTACCACTAATCCTGCCGATGCTTCGCAAAGAGCACATCCTCTTACTATAGCTGAAATATTTTCTATTTTATTATCAATAATATTTATTCTTACTTTTACTTCATCTCCACACATAGGATTTTTCATATCAAATGAATAATTAAAATCTTCAATAGCGATAGATTTTTTATTTTCATGTGCAAGAACTAAAATTTTTTCTTGATAAATTGTAAGATCACTCAATTATTGATTTACCAACAAAAGAATGACACTTCCAACTGCTATAGCATAAAAAACATAAAGCAATACGTGGGTGTTTTCATAAACGTTTTCAGCAGGTATACCATCAGGTAAGGTTTTTTTTTCTTTTTTCATTTATTTATCCTTTTTTATAATAATTTAAATTTTTTCTTCATTTTTTTCAAATGTTTTTACAAAGTTTTCAAAAAATTTTCCTGCAAGTTTTTTAGAAGTTGAGTCTATTAAGCGTGAGCCAAGTTGAGCTAGTTTTCCACCAATTTTTGCATCTACATTATAGCGAAGTACTGTGCCATCAGCATTTTCTTCTAATATCACGCTAGCACCGCCTTTAGCAAAGCCAGCAACCCCACCTTTACCTTCTCCAGATATTCTATAGCTTATGGGTTCAATGATATCAGAAAGTTCAACTTCACCTTTAAATTTTGCTGACACTGGGCCAACTTTAAGAGCTACTGTTGCTTTTAAATGTTGAGCATTTATTGCTTCTAATTCAGTACATCCTGGAATACATTCTTTAAGTATATCTGGATTATTTAATGCTTTCCAAACTTCGTGCCTTTTTGCAGGAATTTGGTGTTCGCCAATCATCTCCATTTACACTATATCTCCATTGAATAAGTTAACTTGTAAATCCACTATAATGCAAAAAAAATAAAATTATTAAAATAACGGCAAAAGCTTGAATTATAATTAAAGTATCTTGACCAACTTCTCTATCAAAAACTTTATTCTTAATCATATAGTTAGCAAAAAATGATTTCACTTTTAATAAAATTAAGTAAAAAATTATATTAATTTCTTTAGTTACTTTTTTACTAAGATTAGCAAAATGCACTAAAATCCCTGGCATCATTTTTCTATATATCCAGTCACTATTTAAAACAGTAGAATTTAGTTCTGGTGGATATAT
>CAZWGZ010000070.1:0-8252 GCA_964633395.1 uncultured Rhodobacterales bacterium | reverse complement strand
TATTACATCAATAGGTTTAGTTGCTTTTGGAAGAGATCATTTAGCAGAATTATATATCCAAGAAATAGAGTTTATTGAGTAAATTAATCTTCATAAATACTGTCCATTCTTCTTTCAATTAAACAATTTATTATCATTATAAATCATTTGATTTCTTTATTTTTTTCCATGGTGTTCTCCACGAAGGAAGATTATTTCTATAAGCTTTTGTATCTGCCCATAATGAATAAGAACTGTAATAATTTCTATAACCTTTGATAAAATCTTCAGATTTATCTATCAATAATTTACTAAATAGCTTATTAAAATCATCTGGATTTTCTAAAAAATCGTTCCATAAATCAATATCAAAATCATTCTCTTTAATTTCCTTTTCAGCCGCTTTTTCACCTTCTTTAAAACTCATTAAATAACCTCAATATTGTAAAAATTAGTTGTTTATAATTATAGTTTACTCAAAATAATTGTTGAAGGTAAAGAACAATTGATTTTTTTCTAGATACTATCATAGTTTATAGATTAAATTTTGATTTCTAGTTTTATAAAGATGAGTTTTTTTTTAAATTATAAATAATTTAAATAAGAATATAATTGTATAAAATATTTAATAAACTTAACAATTCTTATAATTTTTATTAGTATAATGTTATTAATTTTTTACTTTGTCTTAATTCATTAAGATGTACTTTAATTTTATATCTTATTATTTGTCATTATCATCTATAAATTAATTATGTAAGGTAAATGTTATTTTTATATAGAAATTTATTACTTTAAATATTAAGAATAATAATGAATGAAATTATTAAACAAAAATATATAATCACACTTCAAGTAGACGGAAGAGAATGGAATAGTTTACCTATTGAAGGTGATTTAGGTGACCTTCAAAGTGTAATTAAAGATGCATTAGAACAACATAGGATTTCAAGATTTTTTACTATACGACCTAAAAACGTTGAATTTCAAAGAGCTACTTTAATCTGTTGAATTTTGAATTAGAATGAGTAATAAAATAATTGCAAAGTAAGAGTGAATTATAAAACCATTAATAACACCCCAATCAATATTGTAAGAATTTGAATTTGTTGTACTTTAATAACCACTATGGTTAATTCCTGAAAATAAAATAAATAAAGCGACATTTTATTATAATATAATAAGTATTATTTAATAAGTTTATTTAAATATTTTACCAGTCGAATACAAATAAAAAAAAATTAGTTATTGTGAGTAACTTATTTTTTATAAAAAATATAATAGGAGATGAATATGAATTTAAAGAATATTGCAATAGGACTGAATATTCTTCTTATATTATTATTTTTTGGATATTTCATAGGTCATGGTTTTCCAAAGAGTTTAATTTTATGGAGCTCAGCAATACTTTGGTTGCTGGCACCTTTAGCAAACATCTTATATATTCGTAAAAATCATAGAGACTTTTAAAAAGAATTAAAAAGTAGATCTTAAAATGCAAAAACTAGTAAATATTTATCATTCAATAAATTATCATGAAAAAATAATGATTTTAATAAGTTTTATGGGAATGATTCCATTTATAATTGGACTATTAGATTTATGGTTTAATCAAGAGAACCTTATTTTTTCAATCAATTTTGTTAAATATTATGGTGTGATTATTTTAACTTTCTTGGGAAGTATTTATTGGGGAATTATATTAAACCAAAATAAAACCATTACTTTTTCAAATCAATTTAAGATTTTAATTATAATTTGGTCGATTACTCCTGCATTTGGGGGCACACTAATCTTGTTAATTGATAAAGATATTAGTTTAATAATTTTATCAATTGGATATTTAATTTGCCAAATAATAGATGAAATTTATAATAAATTTTTATTTTTTCCTAATTGGTATATCTTATTAAGAAGGTTACTTTCATTTACTGTTATAACAATTTTAGTTTCTTGTTACTTAATTTTAAAACACTAAAAATATTTATTTGGTATTACATATCAATGTAATTCATTTAGGAAGTATTTGCCGACGAAGTGTGTTGAGATCTTTTTCGTCTATAATAATCCTTACACCCAATTTTCCACTAGAATTAGAGACAGGACTTTTATACAAAAATAAATTTAATTCCTTGATTTCTTTATAGGTAGAACACTCCTTAACAATTAAGGTTATTAACTTTTCTTGTGTTTCGTAATGTTTTTCTCTAACCAGAGCGTTAATTCCTTTAATTAAAGGATCATAATCAAAAACTTCATCCATCTTGTCTTTTTCAATAATTACAAGGGATGAATCAATCAATAAAGTCAGATCAAGAGTATGTTTATCAGGAGCAACTTCATTATCTCTATAGGTTCCTATATTAACATCTAATTCAAAGTCAAATAATTCTATGGTGGACTTCATTTTCTAACTCCAAAACTCAAATTGATAGGTATTTTATTGATTAATTTATTCTAATAATTTAACTAAAAAAGTATAAATAAAATTTTGTCAGTCTGGGTAATCAGAGCCTTTTACTATTTTTCTCTAAATACTATCGTAGTTTATAGATTAGATTTTTTTGAGTAGTTTTAATAGGATCAAGTTATCTATCTTTAATCTTTCAAATGCAATCATACTAAAAAGCTCTATCAAATAATAGTTTTAATCTCTTGCAGATTTTTTCTTAAGATAAAAAACACAATTCTTCATTGCTTGGTATCCAAACCAAGAAAGTACATCCTTCTAGTCTTGGTAATTATTACATTCTTTTAATAGAACTTTTATTACAATATATTAAAACTCAGTTGTCTTTTTTTCAGCTAACCATTTAAAGTGTTTATTATTTAATGCCTCTAGCTTTGCACAATTAATACAAATGTCGTAAATGTTACCGTTATCTTCAAGTTTACATTGATAAAAATCTTTATATGGAAATTTACATGTATGACATTTTTTCATAGGTATATATTTCTCTTAATACAAAGTATAATTTTAAGTTAGAAAATTTTTTCTAGCTTTAACAAGGTGGTATTTTACAACTAACCTAATATTTCTTCAATTTTTCTAAGAGAATTTCTATATATTCTTTTGACTCTACTAATTCTTTATTAAGCTTTTTATTTTGTTCTTCAAGAAAGTAATTTTGTCTTCTTAACCATTCACTATGTTCAATTTCAGTGGGATATTCTCTTTTAGTCATTTAAATCTCCAATGTATGATTAATATTTTAAGCGAAACAATGAAGAATTTCTTATAAATTTGAAACATTTTTCAAATCCATTGATCATTAGGAGCAATCATATCTTTATCAACATCAACGATATTTATTACTCTCTTTGGAATAACTATCATTTAACAGAAATGATTTCTATTGTCTCAGTTTTAAATTCTATATTAATCATACTATCTACACTTCGTAAGTTAAAGAATGTTGGTCAAATAAACTTACCTTTGATTTTTACTAGTTTAAACTATAGTTATTCATCTCTGCAATAAATTTTGGAGACCAATGTTCTAAAAAATCATTAAATTTAGAATATCTAATTATACGTTATGCCCTACTCTCAGTTTAATTGAAATAATTATGATCAGTAAAAAGTAATTGATATTCATCTCTAAATACTCTCATGATTTATAGATTAAGTTTTGATTGTCAGATTTAATAGAGATAGGTTATTATATTCTAATGTGTGGTAGATTTGTAATTTCCTCTAGTGGTGCTTTTGGACTTAAATATGAGACTTCGTACAATGTTGTCCCATCACAATTAATACCAGTTAAAATGAAAAATAATGCAAAGTTAATGAAATGGTCATATGCTCCTTTATGGAAAAAGGATATGAACCTTATTAATTGCCGTTCAGAAACTATGAATGACAAACCTTCTTTTAGAAATGCCAAAAGATGTATAATTTTTAACAACGGTTGGTATGAATGGCAAAGAAAAGATAATAAAAAGATCCCTTTTTATCACTATGGTACATCGAATAATTTTGCAGGTCTTTATAATGAAATTGGTTGCCTAATTCTTACTCGTAACTCTAACGAAAAGATTAACCATATTCATCATCGACAACCAGTTTTGCTAGAAGATATTGAGATACCTCTTTACCTTGAAGGAGAAAACATAATAAATAGTAATGCCAATAATAACATAAGTTATTATCGTGTTAGTAAAAATATCAATAATCCAAGAAATAATAATTCATCTTTAATAGATACAATAAACTTTTCTTGATTTTATAATTATAGTTTTAAATGAGGTTCTGATTATCAGTTTTGATAGATATGTGTGTTTTTGATTTGATACTTATTATATTTATAGATTAATTGCATAAATGAGTCTTCTAAATGTAAGCATAATCTTCACGGTTATTAGCTGAAGGGGTTGTTCTGATTAGAGTGGTGTATTATAAATAATACTATGAAAACATATCTTGTGAAATACTGCATAACATTTAAATTTGATCATAAAAAAATCGAAGTTAATGGTGAAATGTCTATGGCAGAAGGAACTCCTTTTTCTTATGATGATATTGATGAGATGATAGATATGATAGTTGAAAACAAAGATACTGCCAGACATTATATAAATAGTTTATATGATGATAATGAAGATAATCTTGTAGATTTACCATTAGAGATTTTAGACAAAGAGTTTTCATCAGACTTAAATATTACTAATATAATTTGTTATGATTAGAGTTTAATATTTAATAAGAAATTTTTTTGGTAGCCCCATTTTTCTGAGTTTTCTAATGATAATGCGAGTTGTAGTTTACATAATCTTTAAAAACCACGCTCAAATTAGTTATTAAACTTAACTATACTCTTTCAAAAAAATTTCAATTGAACTTTTTAAAATTTAAATATAAGAAATTTAAGTATATAGTTAAAAGTATGATATTTTTTTGTCTAAAAATACTTGTAACCGCTTCGTTAATTGTAATAATAAGTGAAATTGCTAAATTTAATGATAGATTAGGCGGTATTATAGCTGCAATGCCTATAACTACATTTCTTATTTTATTTTGGTTGTATTATGAAAATAGTTCTGTAGAAAAAATTTCTAATCATATGTCGTATACTTTATTATATGTCTTACCAACATTACCAATGTTTTTAACTTTTCCTTATTTCATAAGTAAATTTGGATTTTATCTATCAATAGTATTCAGCATTATTATAACAATTTTATTTATAATTATTGTTCATATTTTATCGAAAAAATTTGGATATAAAGTATTATAAATATCTTGATACCTAGTAATGGGTATAATTGGTATTGATATATCTATTCGCAAATTTAATATAATAACAATTCTAATTTATATAGATTTAGTCTGCTCTATTTAAAACCTTTGATTTTTTAGATTGGTTTTTAATCTCCAAAGATTTAAATTTTTGAAGTGTCAGATAAAATTACAAAAGAGTAAAATCCAATTCTCATCTTCAAATATCTTATTACAATTTTAAACTCTCTTGAATAAGAAAATATAATATTAACATGAATAATTTCTCTTGAAATATATAACACTCAAAAAATTTGATGGTTATTTAAAGTTCTTAATCGAAACAATTCATTAAAATATATAACAGCCACAGTAATCATCAACAACTCTCCTATAGTAAAGAAATTAGATATGTGATTGGATATAGATAAGGAAGATAATTATTCATTAATTTTATAATATATATATTTGATAAAATATCTATATCACAAAAAGCGCTTAAAAATGATATAATTACTTCTAAATAATATCTAGGTTTACATTGGCAATTCTAAAGAAGTTGTAAGTAAACTTGTAAAAAACAAAATTAATAAAACACAAAAAATTTCTATTTGGATAGAATTCTTGAGTCTTTTTAAACCTAAGTTTTGATTGATAGATAAATAAGGTATGATTTTAAATTTATTCATTGCTCCCAATGAAAGTAACATCGAAACAATAATCATTTTAATCAATAGAACGTTTCCATAATCAGTTGTAATTAATGACGAAATATCCCCAAGTAAAATATAAGAAAAAATTAAACCTGCTACAATTAAAATCCCAACGTAACCAAGTGCGTAAATACCAAAAAGGTGGGCAACTACCCTTAATTTTTCGTATTCAATAAAATTACACATTTTTCTTAAGGGAAGTAATGATCCAATCCAGAAAGACAATCCTACTAAATGAATTATAATTAGAAACTGACCAACTAAACCATGTTTTGTTGCATGACCAAATATTACAAATGATAATAGAATAGAAGAAACTCCTAGAAAACTTAAAATATAACTAATTTTAGATTTTTTTATGCATGAAAAGTATATTAAAATAAATCCTAATAGAGAAAGTAAAGTAGCTTTTCCTGAAATATTTTCTAAAGTGAGCTCTATCAATTGAGTGTCAATTATACTTTTAAAATCACCACCCATATTGCCAGGTATTGATAAAAAAGCTAAAAAAGCTATTATAGATCCTATTATTGAACTCTTTTTAATAAGAGAAAAACAATATGACCTTTGTTCAAATTCTAGCACCCGATAAAAATGCATAAGATAAATCAAAGTGCCCACGGAACCAAACGCACTTATATAAAATATCATTCTGATGATTGGGTTTAAAAAACTCCAAATCTCTATATTAAATAGGCTAGTGTATTCTATATTCAAGGGTATAAAAAATATAGAAAAGAGGATTAAAAAAATGAGTGTAAAATAAAAACTAAGCTTAAATTTATTACCATTTTTAGCATTATTTATTTTTATCGTTTTATCTTTCTTTACATAAACAGCTTTTTCTAGCTTTGCAACACTTTCAGTAAGCTCAAGAATAACTTCTACAGCTTCATTAAATTTGTTAGCAAGCAGTTTAAATTGGTAATCATAATTATATTGTATTTCATTTTTATCCTTTTCATATGATGAGGTGTTTTTATCTAGACTATTTTTTGTATTAATGTTTTTAAGATCATTTTGAATGGTTGAATTTGATTTAGTGAATTGGATATTTTGTTTTAAAGCTTTATCTGGTATAGATTTTTTTTCAAAAAGGTTCTCTGAATTAATAAATTCATTATTGATATTATTTGCCTCTCTCATATTAAGAATTCTTTTTTTCAGATCTTTACTGTCTTCCATAAAATTAGTTTCCATTAAAAATATCGATATACTATTAACGACTTTAATATTATTAATTTAAGATTTGAAGTCTAAAAAATTTTTAGTTTCCTTATTCTAGTTTAAAGTTAGATTTACCTTTAATTATGTGTCCATCCTCGCTCATAGCACGCCACTTAAAATTATATATACCAGGTTTAAGTGGAGGCAATGGAATACTATGGTTTTTAGAATTTTTCATTAATGGTTCTTTTGATAATTTAACTTCATTACCTTCAAATTTATTTAATGTTATTTTGAGAAGTTTAGCTGAGAGTTTAAAATAAACTTTTATTTCTACTGGAGCTTTATTTAAAACAATACCATCCTTAGGTATTATTGATTTAAGTGGAGAATGTGCGTAAACAAATGAACTCTGAAAAACAATTACTAAAACAATTAAAAAAAATTTCATGATACCTCTATAATTTAAATTATTTTTTACTCGTGAATTAACGTTGTGGTGTCAGTTTAGTCGAATAATACTATTGTACTTTAAAATAAACATCATATTATCACATGAGTTCTACCTATAGGAAATAAAGTGGCAAAATAAATAATTAGATAAACGTTATGAAAAATATATTGTTTTAAAATATTTAATAAGTCTTCTTTTACTTCTTTTTAGCTTGCTTAGCTTCATATGCTTCTTTTCTTTTTGAATAATCTTCTTCGCTTAAAGCATGCCATCCAATACATTTCCCTGTAGGTGATCTGCCGCAACCACATTTATTTTCTTTAGTCATTTGTTTCTCCTAAGATTTAGTTTATTTATTGCTTTAAGTATGTATTACATTATTAAAAAGAGGTTAATAGCATTAATAGATAATATATCTATTAATCTGAAGATATTAATAAATAGTTTTTTCAAAGTAAGTTGTATTCAATTATAATCTATCTATCTCTATCAGCAGAATACAAACCAAATTCTGTATAGCAAGCAGATCAATGTTTAGTCATACATCTGACATGCCTCTATACTAAAGATTTTTCCTAAGTATAAATTTCCACTGCGTTTCAATAATAAATACACACTTAATTTATAAATTTTATATGATAAATACTGATCTACTAATAGAAATGTTAAATTATTTTTTTCAAAGGATAGATATACTTCCATGCCTGCTTTTATGAGGTAAA
>CAZWGZ010000069.1:0-8306 GCA_964633395.1 uncultured Rhodobacterales bacterium | reverse complement strand
CAGATTGATAAGCTAATGTAGAGCTTTTTCCTATTGGATCTTCTGCAACAGCAAGGACCATTCCTCCTTTTGCTGCTACGCCTCCCATATTTGCGTGACGAAGAGCATCCATAGCTCTATCTAAGCCAGGACCTTTACCATACCACATTGAGAAAACGCCATCTATTTCTGGTTTGTCATATAACCCAAGCATTTGAGTTCCCCAAGCGGCTGTAGCTGCCAATTCTTCATTTACAGCAGGTTGAAAAACAATATTATGCTTATCCAAATGTTTTTTTGCTCTCCCCAGTTCTAAATCAAGTGTTCCTAATGGAGAACCTGGATAACCACTGACATACCCTTTAGTTAATAATCCGTTATCTTTATCAAGTTTAGCTTGTTCAATAAGAAGCCTGACTAATGCTTGGACACCATTCATTAACGCTAGGTCACTATCCTTTGTAAAACAATCGTCTAATCTTATAGGACTTATTTCATTCAAGATCATTCTCGTAAAAATTATAATTAGTTTATAGTCATTTTAATTAACTTATGTACTTTAAACAAGTATTAAGGTTATTTTTAAATTTTTTTTGAGGTTTCAATGCTCTCAAGGTTAAATAATTACGATGATTTATACCGAACCTTTAAATGGAATATTCCTGAATATTACAATATTGCCTCAGATACAGTAGATAGAGAAGAATATCAAAAAAGAACGGCACTAATAAATATACTAGGTAATGGAAAAGTTCAAAATTGGTCTTTTAAGGATATAAAAGTTTCAGCAAACAAGTTAGCAAATGTTTTTGATTATTTAAAATTAGAATCAAATGCAAGAGTAGGAATTATCTTAGGTCAATGTCCAGAAGCAGCTATAAGTCATATGGCATGTTTTAAAACTGGAAGAATTTCCATACCTTTATTTAGTTTGTTTGGTGTTGATGCATTATATTATCGTTTAATGAATTCTGAAGCCTCCCTGGTAATATGTGATCAAGTTTCTTTAATTAAAATTAAAGAAATTTATGAAAAACTCCCAAATTTAAAAGCAATAATTTGTATTGATGGTAATCAGCATGAAAAAAATATTTTTAATTTCAAAAAATTATTGGATCGTTCTTCACATGCTTATAAAACTAAAATAACGAAAGCCTCTGATCCTGCTATTATCATCTACACCTCTGGAACAACCGGAGGGGCAAAAGGAGCACTGCTTCCACACAGATCTTTGTTAGGGCATATACCTGGTGTAGAGATGCCTCATGAATTTTTATCTTCAGTAGATCCTGTTCAAGATATATTTTGGACACCAGCTGATTGGGCATGGATTGGAGGTTTGTTTGATGTGTTATTGCCAGCCTGGCACTTTGGTTTGCCTGTTGTTAGTTATAGGGGAATGAAATTCGACCCTGATTTTACTTTTAATCTGTTATCAAAATTTAATATTAAAAATACTTTTCTTCCACCAACAGCTTTAAAAATGATGAAAGCATATAATCCTTCAAAGAGAATGGATGCTTTGAAATTAAGAACAATAGGCTCAGGTGGAGAAGCTTTAGGAGAAGATTTGTTAGAATGGGGAAAAGATATATTAGGGGTAGGCATTAATGAGTTTTATGGTCAAACTGAATGTAATTTAACAGTTTCTAATAATGGAGCTATAATGCCGTCTAAACAAGGCTCCATAGGAAAACCTGTTCCAGGACATATAGTTAGATTAATGGATAAAAACAAACAATTTATTAATAAGTCAGGGTGTGATGGAGAAATTGTTGTAAAGTATAATACTCCAGTCTCTTTCTTGAAATACTGGGAAAACGATAAAGAAACAAAACAAAAAATTGTTGATGGATGGCTTTATACAGGTGATTATGCTTATAGGGACGACGAAGGTTATTTATATTTTAAGGGACGTGAAGATGATATAATAAATAGCTCAGGGTATAGGATTGGTCCCAATGAAGTAGAAGATTGTATACTTTCCCACTCTGAAGTGGATATGGTTGCAGTTATTGGAGTGCCGGATAAAATAAGAGGCCAAATAATAAAAGCGTTTATAATTCCTAAAGATAAAAAAATTGTATTAAATCAAAATAAAAAGATGAAAGAAAATATTAAAGAATTTGTTAAACAAAAACTGGCTGCACATGAATATCCTAGAATTATAGAATTTGTTGAAGAACTTCCAATGACCACAACTGGAAAAATTATTAGGAAATCATTAAGAGAAGATAATAGAATTTGATCATATTAAAGAGTATATAAGTTAAATATTTATTTTTAAATTAGGAAAAATTATGAGTGATAATTACAAGTTTGATACCCTTTCATTACACGCAGGTCATGAGCCTGATAAAGAAACAGGTTCTCGTGCGATTCCAATATATCAGACAACCTCTTATGTTTTTAAAGATACAGAAGAAGCCGCTGCTTTATACAATATGGAAGTAGGGGGACATTTATACTCTAGAATTTCTAATCCAACAGTTTCTGCCCTTGAGCAACGTCTCGCTGCATTAGAAGGTGGCACTTCAGCAATTGCTTGCTCCAGTGGAATGGCTGCTATGCATTTAGTGGTTACAGCTATATGTAGTAGTGGAGATCATATTGTAGCTTCAAGTAAAATGTATGGAGCTAATGTAAATTTGCTTCAGCATACTATGAGCCGATTTGGAGTCGAAACAGATTTTGTAAATCCCAATGATCTTGAAGCAATTGAGAAAGCTATTAAACCTAATACAAAAATGGTTTTTGGAGAAGTAATTGGAAATCCAGGCTTAGATATAATGGATGTACCCATGGTAGCTGAAATTTGTAAAAAGAACGGTATACCTCTTGTTTTAGATGCAACTTTTAATACTCCATATCTAATGCAACCATTTAAACATGGAGCTAATATTGTTATTCATTCTTTAACTAAATGGCTTGGAGGACATGGAATAGCAATTGGAGGAGCAATTGTGAATGGAGGAAATTTTGACTGGGGAGATAAAGAAAAATTTCCTACTATATCTGGACCACATTTTGCTCTTGGAGGAATAAGTTTTTGGGAAGAGTTTGGACCTTCTGCATTAACGTCTAAAATTAGAGCAGAAGGTATGTATAATTTTGGTCCTTCACTTTCTCCAACTAACGCTTTTTATTTGATGCAAGGTATAGAAACGTTGCCTTTAAGAATGAAAAAACATATGGAAAATACTCACGAAATATTAACGTATTTGAAAGACCATGATGCTGTTGAGTGGGTCAAGCATCCTGATTTAAAAAACCATCCTGATCATTCTGTTGCAAAAAAGATACTTCCGAAAGGTTCAGGTTCAGTTATAGTTTTTGGAATTAAAGGTGGAAGGAAAGCCGGTCAAACTTTTATTGAATCGGTTCAACTAGCATCCCACCTTGCTAATGTTGGAGATGCAAAAACTTTGCTGATTCATCCAGGAAGCACAACTCACTCTCATTTAAGTTCAGATGCTATGAAAAAGTCAGGTTTAACAGATGATATGATTAGGTTATCTGTGGGTTTAGAAGATATTGAGGATATCAAGAAAGATTTTGATAAAGGGTTTCGTGCCGTTTTAAAGCTAATGAAATAAGGATTTTTTTTAATGTTTATAAATTTTAAAGGTACAAAAACATATATTGGAACTGGTGGTAAAAAACTAGAAACAGATAAAATGACGATTTGCTTTATCCATGGATCAGGTCAAAACCATCTAAGCTTTGTTCAACAAGCTAGATATTTTGCTCATAAAGGGTATTCTGTTATTGCTCCTGATATGCCTGGACATGGTTTCTCAGAAGGAAAACCTCTGAGTTCAATAAAAGAACAGGCTCAATGGATTTATGATTTAATAAAAGAATTAAACGTTAAAGATATAGTTTTATTGGGACATTCCCAGGGCTGCTTAATTGGGTTAGAGCTTAATAAACTCTATTCTGAATTTTTAAAAGGTATTATTTTTGTTGCTGGATCAAATGCTATCCCTGTTAATCAATTTTTAATTGACCTTGCTTCAAATAATATAAAAAAAGCTTATCAAATGATGATTACTTGGGGGCATGGTAAAGATGGAGCAATGTCAACGGGGTGTTGGCCAGGTCACTCTCACTTTGGTGAAGGTTTTAATATAATGAGTATGAATTTAGAAAGTTCTTTAAAGATAGATTTAGAAGCATGCAATGAATATAATGAAGGAATTGAAGCGTCTAAAATAATAAATATTCCCGCCTTAGCGGTTTTTGCTAAATATGATCAAATGACCCCATTAAAGTCAGGAAAAAAATTTGTTGATCTTATTAAAAACTGTGACCTTCACGTTCTGGATTGTGGCCACTTTCTTCAAGCTGAGAGGCCAAAGGAGTTGAATTCAATAATTTTTTCATATCTTAAAAACCTTAAAAATATTAATGTAAGTTAAAAAGATTTTGATTAAATGGATACAATAGACTCATATATTTACCCTGAAATATCTAATCCTAACCATTGGTTAATATCAGACATTATTTTAACGCAATGTTCAAATCACCCTGAAAAAAAAATAATAAATTTTGTTGATGGACCTGAATGGTCGTTTAAAGATTTGAAGATTAAAGCTCTAGAAAAAGCTAGCGTTTTAAAACAATTAGATATTAAACAAGGTGATACTATTACTATAATGATAGATGACCCTAAAGAGTTTATCCCATATTGGGTAGCATCTAGTTTTTTAGGCGTTATGTTTGTCGCCTTAAATACAGCTCTTAAAGGAAGTGTTTTAGCTCATCAAATTCAAGTGTCTAAATCCAATTTTGTCATAGTAGATGATATTTATTTTGAAGAGGTGAATCAACTAGTTCAAGTTAAAAAAATAAATGCTCAAGTTCTTAAGTGTTCAAACCTTAAATCAGATCAATTGATTAATGAAAAAGATATTTATATTGGAAAATCAAGTGACGATGTTTGCGTAATGTTTACAAGTGGAACCTCGGGGCCATCTAAAGGTGTATTGATGCCAAATGCACATTGTGTGTTATTTGCTATTGGTACAATAGAGAACTATAATTTAACTCATAATCATATATTTTATATTTCTCTTCCTTTATTTCATGCGAATGGGTTATTTATGCAGCTTCTTGCATGTCTTATGACGGGAGCTAAAGCGATAATTCGAATGCGCTTTTCTGCGTCTAATTGGCTTAAAGATATTAGAAAATATAATGTGACTCATACTAATATGTTAGGAGCAATCGCAGCTTTTGTAGTAGCCCAAACGCCTTCAAAATTAGATAAAGATCATAATTTAGTTTTAATTGGTTCAGCTCCTTTGCCAGCCGAACCTGAGAGAGTTTTAAGAGATAGATTTGGTGTTAAAGATGTTTTGCCGCTTTATGGTATGACAGAAGTAAATATCCCTATATATGGCTTAAAAAATGAAAAAGGTGATGGGAAATGTGGAAAGATTTACGAAAAATATTTCGAAGTTGAAATAAGAGATCCAGAAAAAGACACTCCAATAATTGATGGTCAGATTGGAGAAATTATGGTTAGACCAAAACAACCATATGGTTTTATGTCTGGGTATATGGGTATGCCGGAAAAAACAATTGAGTCATGGAGAAATTTTTGGTTCCATACTGGAGATGCTGGCCTAAGAGAGCCATCAGGTAATTTTATATTTGTTGATAGAATAAAGGATTGTATTAGACGTCGAGGAGAAAATATTTCTTCTTATGAAGTTGAACAGGCTTTTTTAGAAATTTCAGAAATCACAGAAGCTGCAGCATACGCTATTCCAGCAAAAGGTGGAGAAGGAATGGAAGATGAAGTAATGATAGCGTTAATGGTGAATAAAAATACTAATATAGAACATAGTAATTTATTGACTAAAGCTAGGATAAATTTAGCTAAATTTGCTATACCAAAATATATCAGAATTATGGATCAATTTCCTAAAACTGCAACGGGAAAGGTTCAAAAGAATAAATTAAGAGAAGAAGGTATCACATTAGACACTTGGCAAAACCCTGATCTTTAATTAACATATTATTTTAAAATCATAATAAAGAAGGAATGATAAATGGCTGCTAATGAATTCAAGGGCTGTTGGCCTGTTGCACCAACACCATTTACCCCAAATGGAGAAATAGATACAGATGGAATGAAAAGAGTTCTTGATTGTATGATTGATCAAAATGTTGATGGAATTTGTATTTTAGCTAATTACTCAGAACAGTTTTTATTGTCTGATGAAGAAAGAGAGATGCTTACTAGGTTATGTATTGAGCATGTTGCAGGAAGAGTTCCTGTGATCACAACAATCAGTCATTTCTCTACAGATATTGCTTTTTCAAGAGCTAAACTTGTAAAAGAATTAGGTGGTGAAATGATAATGATGATGGCTCCATATCATGGAGCTTTAATGAAAGGTACACCTGATCAAACTTTTGAACAATTTGCAAAAGTAGGCGAAGCTGGGGTAACTATTATGGTTCAAGACGCTCCTTTATCTGGTGTGGATTTATCTGTTCCTCTTTTAATTAAAATGGCAAAAGAAATAGAAATGGTTAAGTGTTTTAAAATAGAATGTGCGCAAGCTGCTGCTAAGTTGAGAATTCTTATAAAAGATGGAGGTCATTTTATAGAAGGACCTTTTGATGGAGAGGAAGGTATAACTTTATTTGCAGATTTAGAGGCAGGAGCGACAGGTAACATGAGTTCTGCAATGATACCAGATCTTATCCGCCCAGTGGTTTTAGATTTTCTTGATGGGAAAAATAAAGAATCAGAAGAAAAATATAATAATATTTTACCTTTAATAAACTATGAGAATAGACAATGTGGGTTTAGAGCTGCAAAAGTAATAATGAAAGAAGGTGGAGTTATCAAATCGGATTTTTGTAGGCACCCTATTCCTTCATTAGAAGAAAACACAAGAAAAGGTTTAATAAGATTAGCAAAGAAATATGACCCTATAGCCTTGCATTGGGGACAGTAAAAATTAATATATTTATATAATATAATGAGGAGTAATTGATGCCTTATACGCTAAATGAACTAGCCGATGATATTAAAGAAATAGTGCAAAATAATAAAATGCCTAATGGTTCAGATCAAATATGTTATTTTGTATCTAAAGCATTAATGGATCAAAATTTTGTGTTGCAGAATCTTCCTGATAGACAAGAAGGAAGCCCTCCAAGAGAAGTTCTGTATGAGGATGATTATACTGGTTTTTGTATTTGTGGACATGTTTATTCTACTGAAGCTATTGGCTTTCCTCATGATCATGGGTCAAGTTGGGCGGTATATGGACAAGCTTCAGGTGAAACAGAAATGACAGATTGGCAGGTTACAAAAGATCAGCCTGATGAGGATATTATTTACGTTAAACCTAATAAAACTTATACAATGAAAACTGGAGATGTTCATTTTTATGGTGTTGGGGATGTACATTCTCCTTTAAGAAAAGAACCGGTAAGGTTATTAAGAATAGAAGGTATAAATTTAGATCACATACAAAGATCTAATATCAAGGCAGAAGAAGAAAAAGATGCTGGTTAGGATTAGTTTAGCTATTAAAAATGTGATTGAGATAGTTTAAAGAAAGATAACTCTTGTTTATCCATTTTACTTACTAAGTTTATTTCCCATTCAAGATATTGTTTAGCATGCTCTTTATTTCCGTCGTGTCGCATATGTGTATGAAAATTAAAGTCGATATTATTTTGTTCTGAGAGTGTCTCAATAGTCACATCTATTACAGAAGGATAACTAGTAATTTCGTTTTGGTTCCATTTATAAACTTTAATTATAGCTCCTTTATCTTTTTGTTTTAAGTCTTTAACAATTAAACTTGCTTTCTCAAGATTGTCAGTAATTATTATGATTGGATCATCTGTTTTAGTTTTTTCTCTATATAAATGAGCACGATTTAACCAAATAGAATTCTTGATTCTCATTTTACAAAAGTCTTTACTAGATCTTATGTCGTATAAAATTTGTTTTTTAATTTTTACTAGATCTTCTAAATTTATAAAATCTAAGTCTATTAATTTATGATCTATCTCTTTTGTAAATTTCAGTGTTTGCGCTTTCAACAGTCCTTCTTTTAAAATATAGACTTCATAGCCCATTTTTTTTAACCAAAAAGATGTTGTTCCTGCTCTAATTAAATCGCCATCATCGACAAGTATTACTGTAGCTTTCCAAACGCCTATATATTTGTCTGTAGCCTGAATAAGTTGACCACCAGGAACATTCATAATAGTACCTGGCTTAGTACTAATTGTTTTGGAAGTAGTGACATCAAAAATAAAAGTGGATTTTTTCTTATCTATAATTAATT
>CAZWGZ010000068.1:0-8315 GCA_964633395.1 uncultured Rhodobacterales bacterium | reverse complement strand
ATAATATATTATTCAAAGAGAATCTTAAAAGACTTTTTAAAACTAAAAAAAATGTTGATTTTAAATTTAAATTATTAACGTCAATTTCTTTTTCTTCTTCAGATACATTATCAGTAGGTGGCTTAAATGTTCTAACTAGAACAGTAGCTTCTGTAAGCTATAAATTATATAATTTTAAGTCAAATAAATTAATTAAATCTGGATCTTTACAAAGTTTTCCTGCTTTAGGATCTACTTCAAGCTCTCTTTATGCAAGTGATACTAATCTTAAACATATTAAAGAACGTCTTAATATTAGTGTTTCAAAAAAATTATATATGCATCTAATCATTGTTTTACGACGACTAAAGTGAAAATTAAATCTGAAAATTTTATAAATTTTATAATCAACGATTTAAATATCTTTAAATTTATTCTTTTATATGGTTCAAATATAGGTTTAGTGAATTTGCTTTTTACTAAAGCTATAAATGTATTATCTATTGATGTTAATGATCCTTTTAACGTTTCTAAATTTTATTATCAAAATCTTATAGATGATCCTTTCATCTTAATTGATACTATTACTACTTTTACAATGACATCGGATAAAAGAATTATACTCTTAGATTTAACTAATATTTCTCTTAGAAAAAATATAATTGACAATATTATGACCTCATTGTCTTCTGAAGTTGATGATTATCTAGTAATTATAAAGGCTGATAATTTAGGAGCTATGAATGAATTAGTAAAGTTCACTCAAAATTCTCAGTTTGGAATTTTAGTTCCTTGTTATGAAGAAACTGCAAATCAAATCAAATTAGAGATATCTAGTATATTAAGAGAAAATAATTTTAAGTTTTCTGATTCTTTTTTATCACATTTATCTACTAAATTTAGTAATGATTCTTCAATCAACAAAATGGAATTTGATAAATTAAGAAATTTCTTAATTAATAATAAAGAAGTCACTGAAACAGTATTGTTAAGCCTAGTTACAGATAATACAAATGTTAATTTAAATAAACTTTCAAATTTTTGTGCTCTTGGTGATGTTAAAAGTGCTTTGTTTTTCTATGAAAAAATACTAGATTCTTCTATTTCACCTATCGTTGTAATCAGAACTATGGTTAAGCATTTTAAAATAATCGAGAGAGTTCTTTGTTATATTGAGGATGGAAAAAATATTGAAGATGCCATTAATAATATAAAACCACCTATATTTTTTAAAGATAAACCTCTAATTTCTAATCAATCTAAGCTCTGGAGTTTACCAAAGATTAATTTAATTTTAAAAAGGTTGGCAGATACTGAGATTAGATGTAAATCTGGTCTTTTTTTAGATAAATTACTAGCTGCTCAACTTATATTGTCAACTTCAGTAATGGCTAAAAATGCTATTAAGCTTTAATTTTTTTAATTATATAGTCAAATTCTAATAAATTTTCACATTTTAAGTAAATTGATCCCTTTTCCTTCTTATAATCAAAGTCGATGGTAATATTGATGCCACAAATTTCAGACAAGCTTTTTTGAAGGTTAACTATATCAATACTTTTTGTTATTTGTTTACTAACCTTGCTTTTAATCCCTTTTTTAACTAAATTTTCCACTTCTCTTGCCGATAGTTTTTTCTTTAAAATTATTTTTATAATTTCATCACAATCTTTATTACCAATTAAAGGTCGTAGTTGTCCTATTGATAATTTATTTTCTTCCAATAAATTTTTAGCCAAGTCAGTTAATGTTAATATTCTTATCATATTGGCAATATGTGACCGTGATTTTGATACAGCTTTAGATACTTCCTCTTGTGTGTATTTGTATTTATTGATTAATGATAAGTAACCTTCAGCTTCTTCAATTGCATTTAACTCTGATCTTTGAATATTTTCTACTAATGCTAGTTCTGGAATTTTATTTTCTTCTACATCGTCTCTTATTATAGCTGGTATATGATGAATCTTTGCTAATTGTGCGGCTCTCCATCTTCTTTCTCCAGCTATTAAGAAATATTCGTTAGGATTATTCTTTTTTGTTTTCAAAACAACTGGTTGAATAATACCTTGTTTTTTGATTGATTCAGCTAAAGTATGCATATTATTTTTATCAAACTTTTTTCTTGGTTGCCATGGACCTGGCTCTATTAATTCAATAGGTACTAGTTTATAATTACTATTATTAATATTTTTTTCTATAACGTTTGTTTTATTAGGGTTTTCTTGGCCTAATAAACTTGATAGCCCTCTTCCAAGTCCTTTATTCTTCGAATTTATATTTTTTTTCACTATAAAACTTTCTCTTGATTAATAATTTCACCTGCCAATGCCGCATATGCTTGTGATCCTGGACAATTAATATCGTACATTAAGACTGGCTGCCCAAAACTCGGAGCTTCAGATACTCTAACGTTTCTAGGTATAATTGTTTTAAATACTTTATCACCAAAATGTTTTTTTACGTCGTTTGATACCATCTCAGATATTTTGTTCCTAGTGTCGTACATTGTTAAAAGAATACCTTGTAATTTAATGTCTTGATTAAAATTATGTTGAACTAAATCTAAAGTTTTTATTAGTTGTGTTAAGCCTTCTAGTGCATAAAACTCAGTTTGAAGTGGTATTATCAAGTTTTTTACTGCACATAAAGCATTTACAGTTAATAAACCTAAGGACGGGGGACAATCTATTATGATATAATCATATAAATCCTTAATATCTTCCATTAATTTTTGAATAATAAATTCTCTATTCTCTATATTAACTAATTCTTGTTCTAATACAGAAAGATTTGGTGATGTAGGTATTATATCAAGCTTAGGTATCATTGTATTTCTTATTGAATTTAAAATGTTAGTATTTCCACACATTACAGAATAAAGATCTTTATCTCTTTCATTATATTTAATTCCAAACCCAGTACTTGCATTGCCTTGAGGATCAGCGTCTATTATCAATGTTTTTCTATCACAAGCAGCCATTGCTGTAGCCAAATTAACCACAGTCGTAGTTTTACCAACACCCCCTTTTTGGTTAGCTACTGCAATTATTTTATTTAGTTTTTTCATTAATTAATTAACTCATAACTAGATTATTTATAAATATAATTTTACCATATTTATCGGTCATTGAAGGATACACTTTAAATTTAAATTTTCTAATTTTTTTTAATTCGTTTAATTCTTCATTATACAATTTTCCTTTTAAAAACAACATATTAGGGATTTTATTCGTACTTAATTTATTTTTACAAATATGATTTTCAACATACTCTATTAATTTTTTTAAAGGAGCTAAAGCTCTAGAAACAATCAAATCAGGATTAATAAATTGTAATTTTTCTATACGACAATTATGTATTTCTAAATTTGTATTTGTTAGTCTAGCTACTTCTCTCATAAAGGTGCATTTTCTTTGATCTGATTCTACCACATTGATGGTTTCATTCCCCATCATTGCTAATATTATGCCAGGAAAACCTGCTCCAGACCCCATATCTAAAATATTTCCTTGAACATCTTTTGTAAAATTATATAGTTGAGCAGAATCTAGAAAATGTCGTGTCCAAATATGTTTTAAACTTGAATTGCTGACAAGATTTATTGATTTTTGCCACTTAATTAATGTCTCATAAAAAATTTCAAGCTTTTCATATGTTTCACGTGAAACATATTTAAATGAACAAAATTTTTCATATGAATTAATGTCCACTTAAAATTCTTTCTTTATTATTAGTATTATTTTTAATGTGCCTTAATAATAATAGTGTTGCTGTGGGTGTAAAGCCAGGTAATTTAGAAGCTTGTGCAATTGTATGAGGTTTTACTTTATAAAGAATTTCCCTCACTTCATTAGATAGGCCCTTAATGTCACTAAATTCTAAATTTAGTGGAATTGCTATTTTACTTTCCTTTTTAAAAGCATTTATATCTTCTTGTTGTCTTTTTAAGTAAACATTATATCTACAATCAGTTTCTAATTGAGAGTGTAAGTTTTTTGTTATTTTATTTAATTGCGGCCATATAGACAGTAAATCTGTAATTTTAGTTTCTCCTGAAGATAACAACTCCTTTGCGGTTCTGGCTTTTCCTGTTCTAGTAAAAGGCAAATTGTGCTCTTTCAATAATTTAGGTTTTGCTATTAAACTATTCAATATTTTTTCTGCATCTTCTAGTTCTTTATTTTTTTTATTCCAAATGAGTTTCCTCTTTTCGTTTACTACACCTATATTTACCCCTTTTTGTGTTAATCTTTGATCTGCATTATCAGATCTCAATAACAGCCTATATTCGGCTCTTGAAGTAAACATTCTATAAGGTTCAGGTGCGCCTCTTGTTATTAAATCATCTATCATCACACCAATATATGCCTCAGATCTATCTAATATGAACCATTTGGGTACATCATTTAAATTTATAGCAGCATTAATTCCTGCAATTATACCTTGTGCCGCAGCTTCTTCATAACCAGTTGTTCCATTTATTTGACCAGCAAAAAAAAGGCCTTTTACAGAATTTACTTCTAGAGAGTTTTTTAAAGCTCTTGGGTCCATATAATCATATTCTATAGCATAACCATATTGATTAATAATTGACTTCTCTAGGCCAGGAATAGTTTTTATAAAACTATCTTGAACAAATTTTGGTAAACTGGTGGATATTCCATTTGGATATACGATATTACTATCTAAGCCTTCAGGCTCTAGAAAAATTTGATGTGATTCTTTATCCTTAAATCTATTAACTTTGTCTTCTATGCTAGGACAGTATCTAGGACCCGAGCCTTCAATTGAGCCAGAATAAACAGGTGATAAATTAAGATTTTCGGATATTATTTGATGGGTATTTTTCGTTGTTCTCGTCATACCACATTTTATTTGTTTTACAGTAATTTTATTTGTCAAATATGAAAAAGGTATTGGATCCCTATCTGCAGATTGCAGATCTACTTGAGCCCAATCAATACTATCTTTTACTATTCGAGGTGGCGTTCCTGTTTTTAATCTCCCTATTGGCAAATTTAATTTACGTATTTTTTGGGATAACTTATTTGATGCTTCGTCTCCATTTCTACCTGCAGAAAACTTTTCATTCCCAATATGAATTACACCTCCTAAAAACGTTCCTGTTGTTAAAATTACAGATTTTGACTTGTATAGTTCATTATTATTTATATATATTCCCTTTATTATGTTATTTTCAATATTTAAGTCTTGAACAGTAGACTCTAAAATAGTTAAATTTATTTGGTTTTTTAAAAGTTTTTTAATAGCCCTTTTATACAACTTTCTATCTGCTTGAGATCTAGGCCCGTGAACTGCAGGTCCTCTAGAACGATTAAGCATTCTAAATTGAATTCCAGATTGATCAATTGCCTTAGCCATCAGACCATCCAATGCGTCAATTTCTCTTACTAGATGACCTTTTCCTAAACCTCCAATAGCAGGGTTACAGGACATCTCACCAATTGTGTCGCACTTCATTGTTACCAGTAAAGTCGTAGCTCCCATTCTAGCGGAGGCACAGGCTGCCTCAACCCCTGCATGTCCACCTCCAATTACTATTACATCAAAAGACTTCATTAAGATAACCTGTTCATCATTTAATTATTTACCAATACAAAAACTATTAAATATATCGTCTAAAATTTCTTCAACGTCAATAATATTAGTTATAGATCCAATTGACGTTGCAGCAACCCTCAAATCTTCAGCAACTAATTCTGGATTATTATTTAAGTTTACTTTAGTCAATCTTTGGAGCGCTAAAACGGCCTTTTTTACACCTTGAATATGTCTTTGTTGAGTTAAATAAGCATTTTCTCTAGGCGATAGAGAATGGAAATGCTTAGTAATCATATTCACCAATTCATCAATTCCTGTATTATTTTTTATTGAAATTTGGTGAGCATTGTTTATTTTCTTTTTCTTTAAATCCATCTTTGTATGAACATAAATTATTTTTTGTGAAAGCTTTAGATTAGGCATAGTAAAGTTATCATTATCTGATAAAAGTATTACAATGTCTGAATTTTTTGCAGTATTCAAGGCTTTTTTAATTCCTATTTTTTCGATTTTTGAATCAGTTTCTCTAATGCCAGCAGTATCATTTAATAAGACTGGAAAACCGTCAAAATCTAACAAGACCTCTATAATATCTCTAGTAGTTCCCGGTTCGTTAGTAACAATGGAGATGTTTCTATTTGATAAAAAATTAATTAAGGAACTTTTTCCTACGTTAGGACGCCCAATCAAAGTAATAACAAACCCATTTCTTAATCTTTCACCAAATGAACTAGACTTAACTGCTCTTTTCATTTCAGTTAATAAGTGTAAAGTTTTACTAGTAAAAACTTTTTCTAAATTAGGTGGCAACTCTTCATCTGAAAAATCTATTATTGCCTCTAGTTTGGAAAGTAAAAAAATAATTTCTTCTCTCCAAAGATTCAATTTTTTTGACAATTTACCTTCATATTGAGACATTGATAAATTAAGCTGACCTTGAGTTTCTGAATTTATTAAGTCGTTTAGCCCTTCTGCTTGCGTTAAATCTATAATGCCATTAAAAAAAGCTCTTTTAGTAAACTCTCCTGGTTCAGCTATTCTAAAATTCTCTTGTACATTTAAAATATCATATATTTTTCTTTCAATAATTAAACTTCCATGAATATGTATTTCGTATAAATCCTCACCTGTAACGGTGTTAGGTCCTGGGAAGTAAATTACAATAGCCTTGTCTATTAATTTTTTTTCTAAGTCATATAGCTTCCTAAATGAAGCTAACCTTGGTTTAGTTGGTTTATAAGACAAAATATATGGAATATTACTAGATTCTTTTCCAGAAACTCTAATAATCTTGATAGCGCTTTTTAAATAACTGGAAGCGGATGAAAATATAGTATCCAATGAATTATACTTTAAGATTTATTAATGTTTCACGTGAAACAACGGAAATTATTTATTCATAGCTCTAAAAAAATCTTCGTTTGTTTTACTTTGTTTTAATTTATCAGCCAAAAACTCCATAGCATCTACAGGTCCCATTTGCATTAAAATTCTTCTTAGTACCCACATCCTAGATAAAGTATCTTTTTCAACTAGAAGTTCTTCTTTTCTAGTTCCTGACTTAGTTACATCTATTGCTGGAAAAGTTCTTTTGTCAGACAGTTTTCTATCAAGAATAACTTCACTATTCCCAGTTCCTTTGAATTCTTCAAAAATAACCTCATCCATTCTAGATCCAGTATCAACAAGTGCAGTTGCAATTATTGTTAAAGACCCACCGTCTTCAATATTTCGTGCTGCTCCAAAGAATCTTTTGGGACGCTGCAAAGCGTTGGCATCAACTCCTCCTGTTAAGACCTTTCCACTAGATGGAATTACTGAGTTATATGCTCTTGCCAATCTTGTAATAGAATCTAAAAAAATTACCACATCACGTTTATGTTCAACAAGACGTTTTGCTTTTTCTATAACCATTTCTGTTACTTGTACATGACGTGAAGCGGGCTCATCAAATGTTGAGCTTATAACTTCTCCATCAACTGAACGTTGCATGTCAGTTACTTCCTCAGGTCTTTCATCTATAAGTAGCACTATTAGATAAGCTTCTGGGTGATTCTTTGAAATGGCTTGAGCCATAGATTGCAACATCATAGTTTTACCAGTTCTTGGTGGAGCTACAATAAGACCTCTTTGTCCCATTCCCATAGGAGCCACCATCTCAACAACTCTAGTTGTAATATCCTTATTATCTGGATTAAACTCAGTTTCAAAATTTATTTTAGTTTCTGGATAAAGCGGTGTTAAGTTATCGAAATTAATTCTATGCCTTACTGCTTCAGGATCTTCAAAATTTATTGTTTCAACTTTTAATAGAGCAAAATATTTTTCACCATCTTTGGGAGCTCTTATTTGTCCTTCAACAGTATCTCCTGTTCTTAAACTAAATTTTCTCACTTGGCTTGGAGATATATATATGTCATCAGGACCTGATAGATAATTCGATTGTGGTGATCTTAAAAAACCGAATCCATCTGACAACACTTCTAAAACTCCATCACCGTAAATTCCTATATCATTATCTGCAAGTTTTTTTAAACACGCAAACATCATATCTTGTTTACGAAGCGTACTTGCATTTTCTATATCCAAGCTTTCTGCATAAACAAGTAAGTCTGCTGGATTTTTAGCTTTTAGTTCTTTTAAATGCATCTGAAACTCTTAAAAATGGAGGATTATATGGTAAGGTAAGATAAATCTGGTTTGACGATAATTAATAAAATAATGATTATCATTAATATAGTAGGAATTTCATTTATCTTTTTATAAAAAAC
>CAZWGZ010000067.1:1969-8326 GCA_964633395.1 uncultured Rhodobacterales bacterium | reverse complement strand
AAAAATCTGAACATCTTCCTGCTTTTTCCCAATCTCCATATCTAGTTGGCTCAAGGCCTTTTGGTCCACCCTCTTCCTTGGAGTAATCTATACTTTTATTTGGAATTTTTTCAGATTTGACAATATCTTCTTTTAAACTTTTTTTTTCACTATTATTATTTATTTTTGAATCTTCGTTCGCCATGTGTGTATACTTTCTTTTTAAATATCAAACTACATAAAGAATAATATTGATAATTTTTATGAAAACAAGGGACTAATTTTTTGAATACTCTAAATGCAAGTAAAACAAGTCTCAAATCAAGTAAAAACGCTAGATTGATAGCATTAGAAATATGGATGCTTGTTTTTTATCAAGAAAAAAAACTTGATGAAGTAATAAATAATTCAATTGATTTTAATAAATTAGATAAACGAGACAAAGCATTTGTTTATCTAATAATAAACACATCAATGAGAAGACAAAAACAAGCTAAATTAATTTATAATCATTTCGCAAACACTGGTATTAAAAATAGAAACAGATATTTAAATAGTATCTTAACAATTGCTAGTGTTCAGTTGATTTGGCTAAAAGTAGCTCCTCATGCAGTCTTAAATAACGCTGTGGAACAAGCTAAAAAATATGGTGGCGATAAACAGTCTAAACTGGTAAACGCTCTTTTACGAAATATGCTACGCAATGAAAGTGAATGGATAAATTTAATTCTTGACGATAGTGTTAACTTACCAGAATGGATATTTAAAAGTTGGAGTGCTTTATATGGAGAAAAAGCTGTTAGGGAAATAGTACACTTAGCTATGGAACCACCTCCACTAGATATTATTGTTTCAAAAAAAGTTAGTAAAAAAGAGAAACAAAAAT
Source organism: uncultured Rhodobacterales bacterium (assembly GCA_964633395.1). Taxonomy (GTDB): domain Bacteria; phylum Pseudomonadota; class Alphaproteobacteria; order Puniceispirillales; family Marisalimonadaceae; genus CAJJBL01. Next base: position 7,461 of record CAZWGZ010000067.1, on the reverse strand, counting down.
TAAAATTAGAACTTAATGGAGAAGAAATATTACCTAATGTGTTAAGATGTAAGTTCAATGGACCAATTGAATTCTTACCAAGATATTATGACGGTATATGGTGGATACAAGATGCAGCGTCACAAATTCCATGTAATCTATTATTAACAAAGATACCTAAACATTTTATTAACACAAAAATCACCTCATTAAAATTCCTAGATTTATGTTCTGCCCCAGGCGGTAAAGCCGCTCAACTATTAGACAATGATTTAGATATAGTATGTGTTGAAAAAAACAAATTAAGGTCAAAAAGATTTGACGAAAATATGAAAAGATTAAACTTTAAATCAAATATATATATTGCAAATGCAGAAAACTACGATCCAGGATTTAAACCAGATATAGTTTTAATTGATGCTCCTTGTTCAGCAACTGGCACTATAAGAAGAAACCCAGATATTTTTATTAAACCTGCTCCCAAAAATCTTGATGATTTAATAAAAATTCAAGATAATATTTTAAAAAATGCATCAAAAATATTAAATAAAAATGGTATTATTATGTATATAACATGTTCTCTTCAAAAAATAGAAGGTGAAAGGAGAATTGAAAAATTTTTAATAGAACAATCAAATTTTTCAATTATTCCGTTTTATCCAAATGAATACCCTCTAATTGAAAGTTGTATTACTAAAGAAGGTTTTCTAAGAATCCTCCCTAATAATCTTAATTTTGGTTCTGACAATATTATCAATGGATCTGATGGATTTTTTGTTTCATTACTTAAAATGGACACATAAGTTAATGTTAAAAATTTTAAATCTAATTTCTAATAATTATTTTCTTAAACAAAAACTTAGCGTCCCAACTTTAAACTCTCCAGTCAGAAGACTCACTGATACGTGGCAAGGGATATCTAAACAAGGTAAAGAAATAATAGAAAAAAAATTAACAGCAAAAAAAATATCAAACTTTAATGAATTTTTATTTTTGCGTGATCTACGATCTGAAGGAACTTTAAAAGCTAGATCTATTGCTAGATCATTAGTAATAAATTGGATTGATGAAAAACATAATCTGCTCTCTAAAGAATTTAAGGCAGATATTATGTCATCAAGAGTTAGTGTATGGAGTTTTAGTTACTCTTGGTTTGCTGAAAGTGGCGAGTTATATTTTCAAAAAAAACTGCTTAATTCTATTTCCTTACAAACAAAATATCTTGAATTAAAACTCGAAGAAACTAATGATAGCCTTGAAAAAATAATAATAATTAAAGGAATAATTATTGGTAAATCAATCTTATATGAAACAATTAAAGGCATAGATAATTTAATAGAATTAATAGATATAGAGCTAATGTCCTTAATTAATAAAGATGGTGGCCACATATCACGAAGTCCCGTTCTTCAAATACAATTGTTAAGACATCTTATTGAGATTAGATCTGTAATAGCAATTTTAAAAAATATAAATACAGAACAATTACATAAAAAAGCTCTTAAAATGGGAGAGTTCTGTAGAGGTTTTCAAATGCCTAATGACTACTTTGCTTGGTTTCATGGAGGCTCCTTAATTTCTAAAGATTTAATAAAGCAAACATTAGATAGGATAGGTTATAAAAATAAAATTTTTGAAATCGCTGAAGAAACAGGGTTTTATAGAATGTCAAATATAGATACAGTAGTATTTATGGATATTGGAGTAATTCAAAATCTTAAATACAAAAACAAGGCTAGTTTATTTGCTTTTGAATTTTACTTTCAGAAACAAAAAATAATTTCTAGCTTAGGAGAACTAATAAATTCAAATTCAATAAATGCAAAAGCTTCACTAGCATCATCTGCAGCACATTCTACCTTAAGTATTGACGATCGTAATAATATTGATCTTACAGGAAATAGAAAAACTAAAATATTAAATCTAGAGTATGGGAAAACTAAGCAAGGAAATTTAATTGATATTAAACATTCAGGCTATGAGTTAATTTATGGAGTTCATCATAGACGTCAAATATACCTCTCAAAAAGTAAAGGAGAAATAAGAGGGCACGATGAAATTTTAAATATTGAAAATGTTGGCTCTATTCCTAAAAATGCTGATATTCGTTTTCATCTTCATCCTGAAATTGATCTTATCAAAGTAAGAAATGGGTCGATTTTATTAAAACATAAGAAAGGATTTATATGGAAAATGATTACAGATAGTCAAAACGTAACTACTCACGATTCAATCATGTTCTTTCCATCCGGGCCTATACCATGTAAGCAAATAATAATTAGTGTTAACCTTGATGAAATTAGGGTAAATAAATCTATATCTTGTAATTGGGCATTTCAATTACAAAAATAAAATTTAATTAACTTATTTAGTTGAAAACAATTAGTGTATTAAGTTTTTCCAAATCAACCGATAGTGTGAGTAAATGAACAAATTAAATGAAAATAAAATTTTTACTAATGATGTTAGAATACGAAAAGCTCTAATATCTGTTACAGATAAAGAAAATATTGATGAGTTAGCGCAAGAACTAGTAAGGCAAGGCGTAGAGATTTTATCAACCGGAGGTACCGCTAAATTCTTAAAGGATAAATCAATCCCAGTTAAAGATGTATCAGAAGAAACGTTGTTTCCTGAAATATTAAACGGCCGTGTAAAAACTTTACATCCCAAAATTCATGGAGGGATTTTAGGAAGACGAGATGATCAAAATCACCGAGAAGAAATGGTAAAGCATAATATTAATGAAATTGATCTCATAATAATCAATTTGTATAAATTCTTAGAAACAACACATAATACTAATTCAGCATATGATATTATTGAAAATATTGATATTGGTGGCCCTGCAATGATCAGAGCTGGAGCTAAAAATCACGAATTCATAACTGTTGTAACTGATAATAATGACTATCCAGAACTAATAAAACAAATACAGCACAATAGTTCTACAACTTACTCTTTTAGAAAAACTTTAGCTGCAAAAGCTTTTAAGTTAACTAGTGAATATGATAAAGCTATAGCTCAATGGTTTAATAAAGATAAATATAATTTTTTAGATCTTCCTGATACATTTTCGATAGAATTAGAGAAGACTCTCCCAATGAGATATGGAGAAAACCCTCATCAAAAAGCTGCTTTTTATAAAACTTTCGACACAAGAGTAGGAGCGGCTAACTCAATACAATTACAAGGAAAGAAGTTATCATATAATAATATAAACGATACAGATGCAGCCTTTGAATTAATATGTGAATTTGAAAATCCTGCTGTCGCAATTATTAAGCATGCGAACCCTTGCGGTGTTGCAGAAAATATTGACATTAATATTGCTTGGGAAAAAGCTCTTCAAACAGACTCAATAAGTGCGTTTGGCGGCATTGTAGCAATTAACAGAGAATTGGACGCTAACTTAGCAAACAAAATGAAATTACTATTTTTAGAAGTAATAATAGCGCCTTCTATTTCTGCTGAGGCACTGACTGTATTATCAGACAAACCTAATTTGAGAATACTATCATCAGGCACTATACCTAATGTAAATGATAACGGCTTGCAAATTAAATCTATCTCTGGCGGCATGCTAGTTCAAAGTCGCGACAATCATGTTTTGAAAAAAGAAGATTTAAATTTCGTAACCAAAAAAATACCCGACGCCAATGAAATAAACGACTTACTTTTTGCTTGGAAAGTTGCAAAGCACACAAAATCAAACGCTATTATTTATGCAAAAAACTTACAAACCACTGGTATTGGTGCCGGACAAATGAGTCGAATTGATTCAACAAATATAGCAACTCAAAAAGCTATAAACTCCGCAAGAATAGCTCAATTAGAAGAACCTATGACTGTTGGAAGTGTCGTTGCTAGTGACGCTTTTTTTCCTTTCCCAGATGGTTTAATTTCTGCGGCTGATGCCGGTATAACAGCAGTTATACAGCCTGGAGGATCAATAAAGGATGAAGAAGTTATTGCCTCAGCTGATGAAAGAAATATTGCTATGGTATTCACATCTATAAGGCACTTCAAACATTAATTTTTATGTAAATCGCTATCTTTTAGACATTTAATAATTTTAATCATTAAGCTTGGTAAAGCTAAGTATTTAATATCTATCCTTTTTACAAATCTAATCGGCTTCTCCAATAGGAGATGTTCAGACACTCTTTTTTTACTAATTTGAAAGTATGCAATGGTACAAGTTAATTTAAAATGACTAAAAACATGGGTTATTTGATTTGGAAGGATTCTCCATTTAAGGTTAAATAAAGATAATTCTTCTGAAACACTCAATGGAGAGTTAATAAAACGTCCTTCATCTTCATACCAACCTTTCGAGGGTAAAACATCCATATTAGCGAATAGTCCTTTATTATTATTAGTAGTAAACATTATGGAACCTTCCTCATCAATTAAACAAAAAAATAATCCAAATCTTGTTTTTTTAACTTTTTTAGCTAACCTTTTAGGGTATTGAGCCGCTTCATCTAAACCTCCTACTTGGCATGAAGAAATAATAGGGCATATATTACAACGAGGCGTTTTAGCAATACATACACTAGACCCTAAATCCATAAGTGCTTGAGCGTAATCTCCATTTCTATTATTCGGCAAATGCTTAACTGAAATATTTTTAATAGTATCTTTTGACAATTCTAATGGTTTTTCAATTTTATATAATCTTGAAAAAACTCTCTCTATATTTCCATCTACAACATTTGAGTTTGCGTTAAATGCTATGGCAGTTATTGCTGAAGCTGTGTAATTACCTATCCCAGGAAACGTTAATAATATATTTATATCGCTTGGAATGCATCCATTATAGCTTAGGGAAATAATTTTTGCTGTTTCATGAAGGTTTTTTGCTCGCCTATAATATCCCAAACCAGCCCATTGTGCAGAAATAGTATTGAAGTCTGCTACTGCAAGATCCTTAATTGTTGGCCATATTTTTATAAATCTTAAGAAATAAGGTATGACTGTCGCAACTACTGTTTGTTGCAACATGATTTCTGAAAGCAAAACGTGGTAGGGATTTGAAACTTGCCCAGTTTCAGCTCTCCAAGGCAAACTTCTTCTGTTAGAATCATACCAATTCAATAGATTTTTAGAAATTTCCAGATAATTCTGTTCATTTTTCTTATTCATGTCTGTATATATATAATAGAATATTAAATAACCTAAATTAAAAAATTAATTGTCTTTATTATGAAACCATTAGCTAAAATTACAGAAAATATTGTTGAAAAGAGTATCAGCAGACTTGGTGCAATTCAAACTCATATATTTTTAAATTGGCAAGATATTGCAGGCCAATACGCCAATTTAACATTTCCTGAAAAAATTAGATTAAGTAAAAATAAAAATTCTGAAGGTTTAATAATTATTAAAGTTCAAAATGGGTTTGGGCCCGAAATACAGCTAGCAATTCCATTTTTGCTGAATCAAATTAACGCTAGATATGGCTTTAAAGCAATTTCCAAAATTAAAATTATTCAAACAAACCTTGGGTA
>CAZWGZ010000067.1:0-1869 GCA_964633395.1 uncultured Rhodobacterales bacterium | reverse complement strand
TGCAATAGCTTCATTTATTGGATTTGCTGCTTATCCAAGTATTTGCTTTTCAGATCAATCTAATGACCTAAAATATATGATGCGCCCACATTTTATTGGTTCAGAAAATGCCCCAATAAAAATTAAGGAATACTTTTCTTTAACTTGTGGTCATTGTGCAACCTTTCATAAATCAACTCTCCCAAAGCTCAAAGAAAAATACATTGATTCAGGTAAGGTTCAAATTGAATTTATAGATTATCCATTAGATAGATTAGCCGTAATTGCAGCTTCACTTGCAAGGACTTTACCCAACGATGGCTATATTGAAGCAATAAATATATTATTAAAAAAACAAAAACAATGGGCGTACTCAAATAAACCCTTGGAAGAATTGCTCTCTATTGCAAAGTTATTTGGAATTTCGTCTAAAAAATTTAAAACGATTATAGAAAATGTTCCGCTTATGCAAAAAATTGTTGATAAAATGGAAGAAGAATCAGAAAATTTTAAAATTGAATCTACACCCACTTTTATTATAAATAATGAACATAAAATATCGGGGGCGCTACCCTTTAAAGAGTTTGAAAAAAAACTTCTAACCTTTGTTAAATCACAAAATTCTTAGTTATATAAGAGGTATTAAAAATTGAAGTTTCAATCCGTTAGAATTTCCGGGTTTAAGTCTTTTTTAGAACCTATTGAAATAGAAATAAATAAAGGATTAACCGGAATTGTTGGCCCTAATGGCTGTGGCAAGTCTAATATTGTTGAAGCTATAAAATGGATTATGGGTGAAAACTCTGCTCGACAAATGCGCGGCGATGGGATGGATGATGTCATTTTTGCAGGAACAGACGAGCGACCATCAAGAAATTTTGCAGAAGTTACAATAAAATTAAATAACTCAGAAAAGAAAGCTCCTGCTGCTTTTAATCATCTAAGTGAAATAGAAATATCACGAAAAATTGAAAGAGAAAAAGGATCTATATATAGAATTAATGGTAAACAGGTAAGGTCTAGAGATGTCCAATTAATATTTGCGGATAGCGGGACAGGAGCAAGATCATCTGGAATAGTTAGCCAAGGTAGGATTGCTCAAATCATTGACGCCAGCCCTGAAAATAGAAGAGGAATTTTAGAAGAAGCTGCAAATATTAAAGGGTTACATAGCAGAAGACATGAAGCTGAGTTGAAATTAAATGCTGCAAGCAACAACTTAGATAGGCTTCTTGATATTGAAAAGACTTATAAAGAACAACTAGTTGAATTAGAAAAGCAAGGAAGAAAAGCGGCTAGATATAGATCAATAGGCGATAGATTAAGAAAAGCAGAAGCAACGTTATTTTCAACATTATTATTTAATGCAAAAACAGAATATAATATTCTAAAAAATGAATTACATACCGTCACAGAAAATGTAAGTAAAGCTCAGATAGAAGTATCAAAAAACACTACATCTAAATTGGATATTCTAAGTAAGATCCCTATATTACGAAATATTGAAGCAGAAAAAGCTGCAATTTTACAATCATTAAATATAACTAAAATTAAATTAGAAGAAGAGCAAACTTCTGCTAAAATAGCGTTAAATAATATTATTGGTCAAATTACTCAATTAGAAAAAGATACCAGTAGAGAAAATCAAATTGAAGAAGATGCTGAAAAAAGTTTGTCTAGCCTAATATTAGAAGAAGAAAATTTAAAAATAGATACTAAAAACTTTTCTTCAAAAATATCTGAAGCTACTCAAGCTGTTAAAAGTCTAAAAATTAAATCTGATGAAGCTGATAAAAAATTGTCATCAATAACATCTGAAATATACACAATAAATTCTGATAAATCTGATTTAGAAAGACGTATTATAAATTTAAATGAAAAAATTGAAAA
>CAZWGZ010000066.1:0-8398 GCA_964633395.1 uncultured Rhodobacterales bacterium | reverse complement strand
CTGAAACACTCTTGGACTTTCTAAAAATAGAAAGAAAACTCATATAAACCTCACTGGTTAACTATTACAAAAATTGATCTAAATAGAATACAACATTAATTTAAAATCCTACAATACATTATATGTTAAAATTATAAATTCCTTTTTCACTAATTAATTGTGACTGTTTTGTTAATAATCCTTTACTATTATATAGATTTAATCCTGACATTAACTGAGTAGGGCCGGCACCCCCCTTTTTAGCTTCAAGAATTAATCTTTTAGCAGGACTATTTTGGTTAGGCCTAAAAGGAAAAATTTTAAATGAACCTGAACTTTTCTCTAAATACTTTAAAACGTTATGGAGAATTCCGGCTGGAAAAATTATAAATAAAGTACCTTTGTGTTTTAATAAACTAATTGAAATCTGAAGCCATTTTTCTAAATTAATAATTCTTTTGGCTTTATCTCGTAAAATATTATTTGATAAATTTCCACCTGCAGAATGGTATGGAGGATTGGAGACTACTATATCAAAATGATTAATTAATTTACTATTAATATTAAAGATATTTTCATTAACCATCTCAATTTTATTGTTCAAACCATTACTTAAAATATTTTCTTCTGCAAGCTTTAAATATTCTTCATTATTTTCAACTGCAGTTATCTCTATGTTTAAGTTTTTAAAACCTACAATTAAACTTATCGTCCCTACTCCAGCTCCTATATCTGCTAATAACAATTTTTTTTTATTAATTTTTTTTAAATATCCATTTACAAAAGATGCTAAAAAAACTGAATCAAAACCAAATCGATAACCTACTTTTGGTTGAGCTATTTTGATTTGACCTTTTAAAATCATATCAATAGTTTTTTCAATATTTACCATCATTTTCCTAATAATTATTTTTTTATATAAAATATGTTATATTATTTAAAAGTTATAAGAAAAATAATATTTAATTTTTTTGGAATTTTGAAATGAATAGAATTGAAGCGTTAAAATCTTTAAGTGGAACTGAGGCTTTATCAAAAATTTTAGAAAATCAGCTTCAAAAAGTTGATGAAGAAATAATATATAGGCTTAATAAATCCATACCTTTAATTTCGGATATTGGAAGTCATTTAATAAATGCAAATGGAAAAAGACTCCGCCCTCTCCTCACTTTGTCTATGGCAGCAAAGCTAGATGATTATTCTAAAAACCCTATAATACTTGCAGCAGCAGTTGAGTTCATTCATACAGCTACACTTTTGCATGATGATGTAGTTGACGAATCAGATCTTAGAAGAGGTAACAAAACAGCTAATATTGTTTGGGGTAATGAAGCTAGCGTTCTTGCAGGCGACTTTTTATTTGCTCAATCTTTCGAATTGATGGTTGAAACTAATTCTCTTGAAGCTTTGTCAATTTTAGCGAGCGCATCTTGTAAAATCACTCAAGGAGAGTTTCAACAAATGCAGATTGCAAATAAACCAGAAACTACTAGAAAACAATATTTTGATGTTATTGGTAAAAAAACGGCTGAACTATTTGGCGCATCAGGCCAAAGTGGAATACTTATAGCCGGCGGAAATGTTAAACAACAAAAGGCTGCTTATGATTATGGTTTTAATTTAGGATTAGCTTTTCAAATTATTGATGATCTAATGGATTATAATATTTCAAGTAACATAATGGGCAAGAATAATGGTGATGATTTTAAATTAGGAAAAACAACTCTACCTATTATTCTAGCTTGGGAAAAAAGTACATCTTCTGAAAAAAAGTTTTGGACTAAAACTCTAAAAAATCTTGAGCAAGAAAAAATAGATTTTGATAATGCATTAAATATTCTCGAAAAATATAATATCTTTAAAGAATGTAAAATTATAGCTGACAATTTTATAAAAGTTTCAATTCAATCTCTAAATGATCTTCCTAATACAAAGTTCACAAAACCTTTGTTAGAGTTAGCAAATCAAAGTATAATAAGAACAAAGTGATCTTATAAATGAGTAAAAATTTAATTAATAAAAATATTGAAAATCGAAAAATAGAACTTGAGGCTTTAAGAAAAAAATTAAGACAATATTTTATTAAAAATAATAAATTTAATCTGCGACAATTGTCAAGAATTCTAGATAAAAATGATGCTTATTTACAACAATATCTATATCGAGGAACTCCTAAAGTGCTTCCAGAGGAGCATAGGTATAAATTAGCTGCCACACTTGATATTGATATAAATGAACTAACACCAATTTGGCTTCAAAATAATATAAATAATTATGAAAATATTATTATTCCAAATATAGAATCAAAAGACATTATAAAAGATAGAACTATCAATTTTTCAAAATCATTTTTAAATGATTTAAATATAGAAAAAAAGGATAATATTTATTTCTATAAAATAATAACTAACAAGAATAAAATTGTTACTACTTTAATTAATATAAATATTAAATATTTTGTAGATAAAAATCTTTATCTATTAAAGGATAAAAATATATATTTTTTGGCTGACATTGAACTTCAACAAAATAATAATGAAAAAGTAATTGTGAAGCCATTTCAAGAATCTTTTTCTACTTTTCATATTAATAAAGGACAATTAAATATTTATGGGAAAGCTTTATGGCAAGGTTACGAAGTTTAATGCACAATAAACAAGAAAAAAAGTTATCTAAAAATTTTAATCCAACAAATGTTTTTATTAGTCATATGGGTTCAAGAGGTGAAGGAGTATCAACACTTCTTACAGAATTTAATTCTATTGAAAAAGAATATAATTTTTTTATTCCTTTTTCTTTACCTAACGAAACAATTAATATTAAGCCAGAACATATCTCTTCAGAGGGAGTAAGAGCTAATATTTTAGAAATTATTAATCCATCTCATGAAAGAGTTGACCCTCAATGTAAACACTTTTTTAAATGTGGTGGATGTATTCTTCAACATTGGGATTTCCAACATTATACCAAGTGGAAAGTAAAAAAAATTAAAATGCCAATGAGCTTAATTTCTCAAGAAATAGAGATAAAATCGATAATAACCTCACCTTTAAAAAGCAGACGTCATGCTAAATTTGTAGCTAAAAAAACTAAATCAAATCTTTTGATTGGCTTTAATGAGTATAGAAGTAATTTTATTTCCGAAATTGATGAATGTATTATTCTTGATGAAAAATTAGTTAACTTATTGCAAAATATTAAAGAACCTTTAAATAAAATACTTCAAATTGGTCAAACTATAAACATTCATGCTAATGTGCTAGATTATGGAATAGATTTGTTAATAGATGGCATAGAAAATATATCATATTCTTCCTTATTACATTTTAATGAAAGTTTAATTAAAAAAAACATAATAAGATTAAATAGAACTCGCAAAGATAAATCTAATGATTTACTTTTTGTAACTGAAAAAGTAACTTTATCAAATATATCATTTTCCTCTTATATGCTTCCTCCACCAGGAAGCTTTCTTCAGGCTACAAAAAATGGGGAACTTACAATTATACAAAGTGTTTTAAATGGATTAGAGAAGTTAGGAAATAATATAAATGTATGTGAACTCTATGCAGGAGCTGGGTCTATTACCCTTCCACTGCTATCAAAAGGCTTCCAAGTCAGTGCCTATGAAATTAGTAATGACGCAATAATTGCAATTAATTCGGCGGCTAAAGAACAAGGATTTGTTAACAAAGTTAAAGCTGTAACAAGAAATTTAAAAAATAATCCGCTGACTTTTTTAGAATTAAATAAATTTGATGCAATTGTGATTGATCCTCCAAGAACAGGGGCACAACCGCAATTTATTAACATTGCTAAATCTCAAGTTTCTACAGTAATAAGTATATCTTGTAATATTAACTCTTTTATAAAAGATGCAAAAATTTTATTTGAAAATAATTATGAATTAAAATGGGTTCAACCTATTGATCAATTTTTATTTACACAGCACATTGAACTAGTTGGCTTGTTTCAATTAAGGGCTTAATCAAGAATGCTTATTAAAAAATCAATTACAATTAAAAAACATCGAACATCTATATCTTTGGAAAAAGAATTTTGGAATGCTTTGGAAATTGTTGCAATACAAAAAAGTTCCACAATTGAAAGAATAATATCAGATATTGATCTTTATAGAAATACCTCACTAGCTTCATCAACAAGAGTATTTATACTCCAATACTTTCTTCAGCAAAACTAACCAGTTATTCCAATTTGCCAAGGCGCAAATTCATGTCTTCCAAGGTTTAAAATTTCACTTTTTGTTTTTTTACCAGATGCACAAGACAGGAAATATTCAAATATTTCTTGCCCCATTTGCTCTATATTTTTTTCTCCATCAACAACCAAACCACAATTAATATCCATATCTTCATTCATTCTATTAAATAAATCAGAATTAGTTGCTAGCTTTATAGAAGGTGTCGGTTTAGCCCCAAAACAAGAACCTCTTCCTGTGGTAAATGCAACTAAATTTGCCCCTCCAGCTATTTGACCAGTAGCAGAAACTGGATCAAATCCAGGAGTGTCCATAAAGACAAAACCCTTTTGCTCAACCTTTTCAGCATATTTATAAACTTCCATTAAACCAGTAGTTCCACCTTTCATTGCAGAACCTAATGATTTTTCTAAAATGTTAGCAAGGCCACCTTTTTGATTTCCAGGACTTACAGTTCCATTTATTTGTACATCTCTACCTACAGAATATATATCTTTCCACCAATTTACTCTCTCCATTAACTTCTCTGCTACCGATATATTTATAGCTCTTGCAGTTAGCGTATGTTCAACACCATAAATCTCAGGTGTTTCAGATAAAATAGCTGTTCCTCCATGCTCTACTAAAATATCAACAGCTTTTCCCAAAGCAGGGTTTGCAGACAAAGATGAAAATACATCAGAACCTCCACACTGCAAGCCTACCATTAAAGATGATAATGGTTCTTCACTTCTTTTAATCTTAACTGCGTTTTCTAACATTTCTTCAACACACTTAATACCTGCTCTTATAGTAGCAGTTGTTCCACCATTTTCTTGCATAACTAGTGTCTTAAGATTTTTATTCTCAGCAAGACCTTGATTTTGGAATAATCCTCCAACTTGACATCTTTCACATCCCAAACCAACCACTAGGGATGAGGCAACATTGGGATGATTTATGTAACCACCTAGAGTTCTATGCAGCAAATCCATAGGTTCTCCAGACAACTCCATACCGCATCCAGTTGAATGACTAAATGCAGAAACACCGTCTACATTAGGATATTTTTTTAGTTTTTCTTCTGTGAAATAAGAAGCTATTTCATGTACCACTGTCGCAGAACAGTTCACAGTTGAGACTACAGCAATAAAATTTCTTGTTCCTACTCTTCCATCAACCCTTTTATAGCCCATAAAAGTCCTTTCACTTGATGAATTGACAAATCTTGTAGGTTGATACTTCGAACAGTAATCATGATCTCTACTAAACTCTTTAAAAACTACATTTGCATTAGTTAAAACTTGTCCTTTGAAAATATTTGAGTCCGCAAAACCTATTATTGTTCCATACTTATATATTGCATCATTTTGTGCGATATCAACTTTAGCTATTTTTTGCCCTGATAATATTGGAGCATCAATAGTTAAATCAAAAGTTTTTAAATATTGCCCTGCATTCATATTACCTATAGCAATTATAATATTATCTTCTTGATTTAAAATTATTGCTCTACCTGAAACCTTGCTTTCTTCTTTATTAACCAATATTTGTTCCCCCTCTTTAAAAACTTAAATTTCTTCAGAACTCTTTTTTAACCAGTTGTTATATTCATCTTGTTTTTCTTTATTTGTTAGAGGATATAGGCCTTTTATAGACGATCCGTTTTGAACTTTTTTAATAACATAGTCTTCAAATACAGTCATAGTTTTAACTTCACTTGAAATTTCTTCTATAATATTGGATGGAATTACAACAACTCCTTCTTTATCTCCTACTATTAAATCTCCAGGCCATACAGCTGCATCTCCACACCCAATAGGTACATTAATATCAATTGCTTGATGTAAAGTAAGATTAGTGGGAGAAGATGGCCTATTATGATAAGAAGGTATATTTATATCCTTTATTTCATGTGAATCTCTAAAACCTCCATCGGTTACTACACCCGCACAACCTCTAAGCATTAAACGAGTAATTAAGATAGCTCCTGCCGAAGCTGCTCTTGCATCTTTACGGCTGTCAAAAACAATTACATGATCACTGGGACATTCTTCAATTGCAACCCGTTGTGGATGATCTGGATCTTTAAATACTTCTAAAGAATTTAAGTCTTCTCTAGCTGGAATATATCTAACGGTATAAGCAAGACCAACCATGTTAGGCAGATTATAATTAAGAGGTAGCACATCTTGAATAAATTGATTTCTTAACCCTCTTTTAAATAAGGCAGTACATATAGTTGCAACACTTACATTTGAATAAATTTTTTTTATCTCGTCAGTTAACATTTTTACACCTTTAAAATATATCTGGCTCTTTAGCTGATTTACCAAAATCAGTTTCTAAAAAGTCAAAATCACATCCTTCATTGGCTTGTTTTACATGATTACTATACATCCATAACCAGCCTCTTCCAGCTTTTGGTTCTGAAAGCTTTATTTTGTTTCTTCTTAAAGATAAAGTATCTTCATCAACAAGCATATTGATGCTTCTTTGACTAACATCCAGTTCAACAATATCCCCTGTTTCTAATAAAGACAAAGGACCACCAATATAACTTTCTGGGGCAACATGTAAAATACACGCTCCATAACTAGTTCCACTCATTCTAGCATCTGATATTCTTACCATATCTCTAACGCCCTTTTTTAAAAGCTTTTTTGGAATAGGCATCATACCCCACTCAGGCATTCCTGGACCACCAACAGGCCCAACATTTCTTAATACTAATATATGATCTTCAGTTACATCTAAATCATCACTATCAATTAACTTCTTCATTTCTGGATAACTATCAAAAACTATTGCAGGCCCCTTATGTTTTAAAAATTTCTTTTCACATGCAGCTGGTTTTATAACACATCCATCTGGAGCCAAGTTACCTTTTAGAACTGCCAAAGAGCCTTCCTCATAAATAGGATTGTTTAAAGGTCGGATTACATCTTCATTTATTGTTTTATTTCCGACAATCAACTCTCTAACTGTTTTACCAGAAACTGTTTTCTCATCTAAATTAAGCTTACTAGATAGTTGATGCATCAAGGCTAAAATACCCCCTGCATAAAAAAAATCTTCCATTAAATAGTCTTTTCCTGAAGGCCTTATGTTTGCGATAAGAGGCACTTCACGTCCTTTTTTATCTAAATCATCCATTGTTAAATTTATACTAGCTCGCCTTGCCATTGCTATTAAATGAATAATGGCATTCGTAGAACATCCCATGGCCATGGCTATCGTTACAGCATTATCAACTGATTTTTCAGTTATTATTTTTGAAGGAGTTAAATCTTCCCAAACCATGTTTACTATTCTTTTTCCTACGTTTGATGACATTCTAATATGATTAGAATCTGCAGCCGGAATTGAGCTAGCACCGGGTAAACATAACCCCATAGCTTCAGCGATTGCCGTCATTGTACTAGCTGTTCCCATCGTCATACAATGCCCGTATGATCTTGCAATTCCAGCTTCAACATCTAGCCAATCTTCATTTGTAATTGTACCAGCCCTCAACTCATCCCAATATTTCCAGCCATCAGAGCCACTTCCTAAATATTTTCCTTTATAATTTCCTCTTAACATTGGGCCTGCTGGCAAAAAAATCATAGGTAAATTAACACTTATTGCTCCCATAGTTAGTGCAGGTGTTGTCTTGTCACATCCCCCCATTAAAACAACACCATCAATAGGATGAGATCTAATTAATTCTTCCACTTCCATTGACAACATATTTCTATAAAGCATCGTCGTAGGCTTGACATACATTTCAGCAAGAGAAATTGCAGGAAGCTCAATTGGAAAGCCTCCTGATTGAAAAACACCTCTTTTTACATCTTCAACTCTTTGTTTGAAATGAGAATGGCAAGGTTGTATATCAGACCAAGTGTTAATAATACCTATGAGAGGCTTACCTTCCCAATCTTCTTTACTATATCCCATTTGCATTGCTCTTGATCTATGACCAAAAGATCTAACGTCATCTGGAGAAAACCATCTTGAGCTTCTTAAGTCTTCATATTTTTTTTCAATCATTTTATTTCCCAATTAATAATACAAATTATATATCATAAATAACATGTTAACAAATTTAAAAAATTTACTTATATAAATTTAATATAACAATATAAAGGGTTATGGTAGGCCTGGAGGGACTTGAACCCCCAACCACTCCGTTATGAGCGGAGGGCTCTAACCAGTTGAGCTACAGGCCTATATTAT
>CAZWGZ010000065.1:0-8453 GCA_964633395.1 uncultured Rhodobacterales bacterium | reverse complement strand
GTAGGAACAGAAGATCCAATCAAAGATCCTTCTTTTGTTACTTTAACAATTTCATTTGGATCAAGATTTCCAAAAGAAGAGCCTGAGGGAGTTACAAGAATAGCGTCATCATCTACACGAACAGAAATATTACCAGTTGATCCATGCGTTAAACCTCTATTAAACATAGATGAAGCAAAGGTACAAATTTGTTCTCTTAACTTATTTTCATTCATAAAAATTTATACCTTAAATATTTTAAAATTAATAACCTAAAAGTTGAAATAATAACCCAATAGGAATTCCTATAGCAACATGACTCCAAACTGATAAAGAGCATATTAAAAATGGCCTTGGCGTTTTTGAAGCAAGAAATCCTTTTCCCAATATTGGTAGAAATATAAACCAAGGTATAATAACAGTTATTAGACCAAAAATTAAACCATAATATAATGTTGCTTTAAAAACCCCAAAATAATACATCATTATAAAAAATACTAATGAATATAAAATTCCAACAAAATAATGAAATACCCAACCTATTATTAATTCATTTTTATAAGATTTTTCTTTTTCAATATTAGGATTATATATTTTTTGTTTTAAAATTAACATAATAAACCATCTTCCAATAATTCCCCAATCAGAAGGATTAATTCCATATGTTAGTTTAACAAGTCTTTGCCATAAATCCATAACTAGACATGAAAAGATACCTACAAATAAAATGTGTAGAATTACCATAATAATGATTCCTTTTTATATTTATAAAATTATTATAGTATTTAACCAGTTAATAAAATATAAATAAAGATATTCATTCATTCTATTTTAAAATAACAGACAAACTAATAAAGGAAAAGAAAATGGCTAATTTTGAAGGACAAACTGCTGTAATCACTGGTGGAGCACAAGGTATAGGCTATGCTGCCGCCGAGTCTTTAATTAAGGATGGCTGTGAAGTTATGATTTGGGATATTGATGAAAAAATGGGGAACGAAGCAGCAAAAAAGTTAGATTGTCACTTTCTAAAGATGGATCAAACCAATAATGAACTAGTCAAAGAAACAACTAATAAAACATTGGAAATAATGAACAAGATTGATATCTTAGTTTGCAGCGCTGGTATTGCAGGCCCTACTTTTTCTACTTGGGATTATCCTGTTGAAGAATGGTCAAAAGTTTTTAATGTAAATGTTAATGGTGTTTTTTATTGTAACAAACACGTAGTAAAATCAATGCGCGAAAAAGGATATGGAAGAATTATCAATATAGCCTCTATTGCAGGTAAAGAGGGTAATCCTAACGCGTCTGCTTATTCAGCTTCTAAAGCAGCAGTTATAGCTTTAACTAAATCTTTAGGCAAAGAGACTGCTGACCATGATATAGCAGTTAATTGCATTACTCCAGCAACAGCAAAAACAAGAATTTTAGACCAAGTGTCTCAAGAATTTATTGATTACATGATATCTAAAATTCCTAGAAATAGATTTGTAAAAGTAGAAGAAATTGCCTCGCTAATCTCATTTTTAGCTAGTAAAGAAAATAGTTTCACTACTGCAGGTGTTTTTGATATTTCTGGAGGAAGAGCTACATACTAAAAAATACTAATAGATTTTTACAAAACTAGTTTCTCATAATTATATCGATAGTAGGTAAAATGAGTATTAAAAATCAAACAGTTTGCATCACTGGAGCTGGTAGTGGAATTGGTAGGGCTATTTCTATTGAAATGAATAAAGTAGGTTATAATGTAGCGTGTGCTGATAAAAATTTTGAATCCGCACAAGAAACTGTTTCACTTTTAAATAGCCAATTTAGTAAATCTATATCATTAAAAGTAGATGTTAGAAATATAGATCAAATAAATAAAATGATAGAAGATGTTATAAATAATTTTGGTAGCCTAGATGTAATGGTAAATAATGCTGGTGTAACAAGAGTATCTAAATTAGTTGATTTAACAGAACAAGATTGGAATTGGATAAACAGTGTAAACGCTAAAGGTACATTTTTTTGTTTGCAAGCAGCAGCAAAACAAATGATTAAGCAAAATTCTGGTGGAAGAATTATTAATATGTCTTCAATTGGAGCAAAAGGTTTTATAGATGTATCGAATGCTATTTATGCAGCAAGTAAAGGTGCTGTTCTTAGTTTAACAAAAACTGCAGCGCAAGAACTTGGGAAACACAAAATTACAGTAAATGCAATCTGTCCAGGTGTAACTTTAACAGATATATTGGATAAAATTATTTCTGCTCGATCTGAAGAACAAAATAAATCAAAAGAAATAATTCTCAAAAATTATTTAAGAGATTCTCCATTAGGGGAACCTAATCAACCAAAGGATATCGCTTCAATGGTTGTATATTTATCCTCAGAAAGTGCTAAAAATATTTCTGGCCAGTCTTTTAATATAGATGGTGGAACAATACCAAGCTAATAGGAATAAATTTTTCTTTATTATTAATAATAACTATTTGTTATGGATGCTCAAATTATAAATATTTTAAATAAGAGAAATTAAGAGTTGATTAAACTTTAGTCATTCTAAATATCAGAACTTAATTCCATAATTCCAGAAAGAATAACTACTGCAAACAAAGCTAATCCCATACCTCTATTAACCCAAATTTGTTTACTTGAATGTAAAGACCATTTTTTTAAACTTAAACCAAGCCATAACCATAAAAAATGAATAGGTATCCATATTGAATTTACAATAATGAATTTAGTAATAATTTCAATATTGTAGGAGTCCATTCCCAACGACAACACAACAAATAAATGACCTTGAACAACGTATGCTTTAGGGTTTATAAATTGTAAAATTATACCTTCATATAATCTTGGTGCTTTAGAAACTTCTTTAAAACCAGTCTTATTGTCAGATGTTGCAATCCGCCAAGCTAAAAAAGAAAGGTACGATAGAGATAAAAGTAAAAAAGTTATCTCGACGCCTTGAAGCTGGAATAAAAACTTTTTAAATCCAATAACAACTAAAAAAGCAACTGCGTTTGTTCCAATAAACAAACCAATCAAATATAACAACCCTACTCGCCAACCAAAACCTGCCCCAACCCCTGCAAGAGAAAGAACGCCTGGCCCAGGAGTAACCATCATTAAAAAACTAATAATAATATAAGAAATCATAAATGAAAAAACAGAATAATTCTGAACCTTAAATTGATTAGAGAAATACTTAATTTGTTAATTATATTAAATAAAATTTTATAGCAATACTATAAAAATAACTTTCCAGGATTCATTATTTTTTTGGGATCAAATGCATGCTTTATCTGCTTCATTACATCAACAGCATTTCCTAGCTCTTTTAACATATATTTTCTTTTTCCTTGCCCTATACCATGTTCACCAGTACATGTTCCATCCATGCGTATAGCTCTTTCAGAAATTCTAGTTAAAAATGAATCAAGTTTTTTTAACTCTTCTTCACTATTTTTATCTATCAATAACGCTACGTGAAAATTTCCATCTCCAGCATGACTAACAATTGGTCCAATTAGTCCATTTTGCTCCATGTCTTCTATAGTCTCAATTATGCAATCAGATAATTTAGATATAGGAACACAAACGTCTGTTGAATAAATGTCAGCTCCAGGGCGAACAGCTTTACAAGACCAATAAGCATCATGTCTAGCTTGCCATAATTTGTTTCTCTCTTCATTATTAGAGGTCCATTCAAAATCATTTCCACCATGATCTGAGGCTATTTCTCCAAAAAGTTCAGATTGTTCTTTTACAGAAGCATCACTGCCATGAAACTCTAATAATAACAAAGGAGCTTCAGGTAAGTTTGTTTTTGAATAGCTATTTATAGCTTTCACTTGAGCAAGATCTAAAAACTCAATTCTAGCAACTGGTATTCCTGACTGTATTGTCATTATAACAGCATCAGTTGCATCTTTAACAGATGGAAAACTTACCCTACCGCCTGCGATGACTTCTGGAATACCATATAACTTAAGAGTAATTTCAGTAGATATGCCTAATGTTCCTTCAGAACCAACCATTAAACGAGTTAAATCGTAACCTGCAGAACTTTTTCGTGCTTTATTAGCCGTTTTAATTAACTGCCCATCAGCCGTGACAACTTCAAGAGCTATAACATTGTCTTTCATAGTACCATATTTTACAGCATTTGTTCCAGACGCTCGAGTTGCTGTCATTCCACCTATCGAAGCGTTTGCTCCTGGATCAATAGGAAAAAAAAGACCAGTATCTCTTAAATGTGTATTTAATTGTTCCCTTGTAACCCCAGGCTGAACAACGACTAATAGATCTTCAGGATACACATTTAATATTTTATTCATATTATTCATATCAATAGAAATACCTCCAAAGGGAGCGTTTACATGCCCTTCGAATGATGATCCAACTCCAAATGGAATAATTGGACATTTATACTCATCACAAATTTGAACGACTTTTAGAACGTCCTCTTTAGATTCTACAAATACAACACCGTCTGGCAACTCAGACTCATGGATAGTCATGGTATGACTATGTTGTTCTAATATACTTTTTGAATTTGAAAATTGTTGTCCAAACTCTTCTTTAATTTTTTCAACACATAATTTAATACTGTCTTTATCATAATCATCAGTTGACCAAGAAGATATATTTCCATCCATAATTTTTTCCTATTTTAAAAATGCAAAGTAATTGAAACTTTAAAGAATTTTACCAGGGTTCATGATTCCTTTTGGATCAAGCTCATTTTTTATTCGCCTCATAAAATCTACAGTTGCTCCTAATTCGTCAATTAAATATTGCTTTTTACCCTGCCCTACACCGTGTTCACCAGTACATGTTCCATCCATTTTTATAGCTCTATGTGCTAATCGTTCAAGAAAACCGTTAGCAACTTCCACTTCTTTTTTAATTTTTGGATCTATTAAAAGTTGAACATGAAAATTTCCATCACCTACGTGACCCACTATGGGCCCAAAAAGGGAATGCTCTTCCATATCATCTATTGTATCCATTATACATTCAGACAATCGAGAAATAGGAACGCATACGTCAGTAGCAATATACTGAGCCTCGGGTCTACAAGCTTTCACAGCATAATAAACGTCATGCCTTGCTTTCCAAAGTTTATTTCTTTCTTCAATATTAGAGGTCCATTCAAAATTATCACCTCCAAAATCTTTAGATATCTCATTAAATAGCTCTGACTGCTCTTTTACAGATGATTTACTTCCATGAAACTCTAATAATAACAAAGGAGCTTCAGGTAAGTTTAACTTAGAGTAGTTATTGACAGCTTTAACTTGAGCGACATCTAAAAGTTCAATTCTAGCTACTGGAATACCAGCTTGAATTGTCATTATAACTGCATCAGTTGCATCCTTAACTGATGGAAAAGTACAACGACCTGCTCCTATTTCTTCAGGAATACCGTATAATTTAAGAGTGATTTCAGTTATTACGCCTAATGTTCCCTCTGATCCAACAATTAATCTTGTTAAATCATAACCTGCAGAACTTTTTCTAGCTCTATTCGCTGTTTTTATAATATCTCCATTAGGCATTACCACCTCTAATGAAATAACATTATCTTTCATAGTTCCATAACGAACAGCATTAGTACCTGAGGCTCGAGTAGAAGTCATTCCACCAATAGACGCATTTGCTCCAGGATCAATAGGAAAAAAAAGTCCAGTATCTCTTAAATAAGTATTAAGTTGTTCTCTAGTAACACCTGGCTGCACAACAACTGTAGAATCTTCAGGATGCACCTCAATAATTTTATTAAGGTTATTCATATCAATTGATACACCTCCAAATGTTGCGTTTAAGTGTCCTTCAAGAGAGGAGCCTGCTCCAAAAGGAATAATTGGACATCCATGCTCATTACAAATTTTTACTATTTTTTGAACATCCTCTTTACTCTCAGCAAAGACAACACCATCTGGTAATTCAGATTTGTGGACTGTTGTTGTACTTGAATGCTGTTCTCTTACAGAGGCAGAAGTTGAAAACTGTTGGCCAAACTCTTTTTTTAAAGCTTCAACAGCTGAAGATATTTTATATTCATAACTATTATATAATGAGTTGTCATTTACATTTAAAATTGCCACTTCTAATTCCTAAATTAAATTTATTTATTAATATTTTAATTCTAATAATAAGTTATATTAAATTCTCATTGTTTAAATTACAATCTATCAATAAAAATCATATTTTTAATAAAATGTTAAGTGATTTCTTTAGGAATAGAATGAATATTGAAAATAAAAAAGCTGTTTTTGTTGGTGAATGCATGATTGAACTGAACGGAAACATTTCTGAAATGAGTAGTTCTGGGCTGAATATGCAAGTTAACTTTGGAGGAGACACTCTCAATTCAGCTGTATATTTTTCTAGATTATCTAATAATACAATAACAACTTTTTATTCAACAGCGCTTGGAAAAGATAATTTTTCTAAAAAAATGATCTCACAATTTAAAGCTGAAAATATTAACTGTGATTATATTAGACAAGATGGAACAACTCCTCCTGGTATTTATGCAATAGAGACAGATGAAAAGGGTGATAGAAGTTTTTCATATTGGAGAAATGAGTCTCCTTCAAAAAGTCTTTTCTTGGGATCGAATGGTCAAAAACTAATAAATGGTATTTCAAGCTCAGATATTTTTTATTATTCAGGAATAACAGCAGGCATTTTAGATAAAGCTCAACAAAAAGAACTTGTTAATTTAGGAAAATCCTCTGTCGTATCAGCTTTTGATTTCAACTATAGAGAAAAACTTCACTTTAAAAAAAAAGAAGCTCAATTATTATTCCAATACATTAATAATAATATTGATATTCATTTTATATCATATGACGATGTCAAAGAGTTATTTAATATAAACAACCCTAATGAAATTATTCAAATGGTTAGCAATAATAAGAACCTCATTTTATTACGTTATAATAATCAAATATTATATAAAAATAAGTTAGAAGAGATAAAAACAATTACAGTCCAACATGATAAAGCATTGGATACTACTGCGGCTGGAGATTCTTTCAATGGATCTTTTTTAGCTTTAATGACGAATAATAAAAATATTTCAATTGAAGAAAATATTTTAAAATCACATTCAGTTACGCGAGAAGTAATTAAACACAAAGGTGCTATCATTGCTAAACGTTTTATGCCAAAAATATTAAACTAAAAATAAAGGAGCCTATTAAAATGAAAAAAAACTTACTGATAATGTCTGAGATGCCTAAATTTTTAGTATCTTTATTTGATGAATCTTATAATACTTTCAAAGTCTGGGAACAAAGAGGCTCTCCACTAAATAATGATAATGAAGAATATATATCAAAAATTAAAGAAGATATAGATGCAATTGCTGTCATGGGGGGAACTAAAATATCTGCAGAACTAATGCAAAGCATGCCTAATTTAAAAGTAATAGGCTGTTATGGCGTTGGTTATGATGCAATTGATGTAAAATTCGCAAAAAGCGCTGGAATTAAAGTGAGTAACACACCAGAAGTATTAAATGATGAAGTTGCTGACACTGCAATTGTATTAATGCTATCTGTATATAAAAAAATTATTGATGCTGAAAAGTTTGCACGTAATAATTTATGGGCAGATGGAGAATTTCCATTATCTAAAAAATTCTCTGGTACCAAATTAGGTATAGTTGGTATGGGAAGAATAGGTAAAGCTATTGCCAAAAGAGCTGAAGCTTTTGACTGTGAAGTATATTATCATTCTAGAAATATTGCAGAAGTTAAGTATACGTATTTTAAAGATCTAAATGAATTAGCTAAAGAAGTAGATACTTTATGCATAATAACACCAGGTGGAAAAGAAACAGAAAAACTGATTGACCGCAAAGTGTTAAATAATCTAGGAAAAAATGGTGTCATTATAAATGTTGCTAGAGGGTCAGTCATAGATCAAGAAGAATTAATTAATTGTCTAGAAACAAATGTAATAGCTGGAGCAGGTTTAGATGTTTATACAAATGAACCACATATTCCCCAAGAATTAATGAATGTTAAAAACACTGTTTTACTTCCACATATTGGATCAGCAACTGTTGAAACTAGAATTGCTATGGGCCAACTAGTTTTTGATAATATTAAAGCATATTTTGATAACAAACCACTAATTACACCAGTAGTTTAATATCAATTTTTCTGTTTTTTAGGTAATTCGATGCCGGCATTATGAGCGTATACCTTTGCAACTGCAGCATCATCTTCTAGTCCCAGACCAGAGCCGGATGCAGCTACAAACTGTTGTAATGCAGCTGCAGTTATAGGTGCAGAAAAATTAGCATTTTTTGCAATATCTAATACAATTCCTAGATCTTTTGGCCAAATGTTAATTGACGACCTGGGTGTATAATCATCATCTATTATATGAGGTGCTCTATTTTCAAGCATCCAAGAACTACCTGCACACTTAGAAATAACTTCTAAAAATCTTTTTGG
>CAZWGZ010000064.1:4632-8784 GCA_964633395.1 uncultured Rhodobacterales bacterium | reverse complement strand
TCAATTTTGAATGTTGATCCAATCCCAATTGCGATTATTCAAAGCGCTATGACTATTTGGGTAGATGTCTTAAAAAATAAATTACCTTTAAAAGATAATTCTAAAATAAATAAAAATATTTCAATATTTTTACAAGAAGTTTTCGATGCATTTGATTGTAAAGAGGATATAAAAAAAAGCTTTTCTGATTGGCATAATACAAAAAGTATGAACTAATAACTTAACATGTTTAATATATGAATCCTTGTAAGGTGAAATGAATGACAACAGTGCTAAATAAGACAGAAACTAAAAAATTTCATCAAGATGGATTTGTTATAGTTAAAAACTTTTTTAATAAAAAGGAGACTAAACTTTTACAGAATGCCTCCACTCAAGACCCTGCTATTAGAAAACATTTGTATGATAGAAAAGATGCAGAAGGTTTAGTTACTAAAATGATGGCTTGGAACCATCCGGATGATAGCATTTATGGTGTTACAGCAAGATCAGAAAAAATTGTTGATACAATGGAAGATTTACTTGGTGGAGAGGTGTATCATTACCATTCTAAAATAACAGCAAAAGAGCCTTTTGAAGGTGGGGCTTGGGAATGGCATCAAGATTATGGTTACTGGTATAATAATGGATGTCTATTTCCTTTAATGGCTACAGCAATGATTGCACTGGATAAATGTACAAAAGAAAATGGGTGTCTGCAGGTTTTATCAGGTTCAAATAATCTAGGAAGAATTGATCATGCTTTGCTTGAAAGCGGTCAAGTTGGAGTTGATTTAAAAAGAGTTGATGAAGCAAAAAAACACTTGGAATTAGTATATTGTGAAATGGATCCTGGGGATGTTCTATTTTTTCATTGTAATACACTTCATAGGTCAGATAAAAATAATTCTTCTTCAAGGCGTTGGACACTTTTATGCTGTTATAATGCGGCGAGAAATAACCCATTCTTAGACCATCACCATCCTAAATATACGCCTTTAAAAAAATTACCAAATTCAGAGATAGTAAAGGCAGGAGACAAGTTTTTAGAAGTGAAAAATGCTGATGCTTTTTTAAAAAGACCGACTGCTCCTCCTGAGTTAACAAAAAAAGGTGGTAAATTATTTAATTCTTAAAGTTGTTGTTTTTATTTAATTGAGCTTGTAGATGTAAGGATAAAGACTTGTCATCTAGTTTAGGCACTGCTTCATTTTTTATATATTTTAGTACTTTAAATTTCATGGGTTTATCTAAACTTTTTTTGATTTCATACAAGTATAAACTTTGCCTAAAAGCTTGATTTATTCTTGAGGCTATTTGGAAGATTTTTGAGTTTTGTCCTTCAAATTTTGTTATTATAACATCGCAATTTGAATAATTGATTAATCTACCAAGCATTGGCTTCCAATCTTCTTCTATAACTGGCATACCCTTTTTTCTAGACCATGCAACGGCGCCAGCAGGGAAAATGGCTACAACTCCACCTTTCTTTAAGGTTTCTATCGCTACTTTTCTTGTGTAAACATTTTCACGCATAGCATTATTTCTATTACTAAACTGTATAGGTAGAATATTATTAGCAAGCAATGGTTCTTGTTGTAAAACTCCATTTGCGATCACTTTAAAATCTATATCTATGGTTGAAGCAAACCAGGAGAGAAAAACTCCATCAGCAACACCAAAAGGGTGGTTAGCTGCTATTATAAGTCCCCTAGTTTTATCCCTAGTAGGGATTGGTTTTAGTTTAGGCGCTTTTATGCCCATAGAATTAAGAGCATGTTTCCAAAGGTCAGTTCCTTTTTTATTGTGAGATAAAGAAGTAAATTTTTTATATCTTTTTTCTAAAGCTAACCGAGCAGATAATAGTTCTACAAAGTGAATTAAAACTCTTTGATGAAATGGAAGCCATGGTTCTGCATATGTTATTTTTATATTAGATTTCATCATAGTTCATTGCTTAATATTGTTTATTATAAATTAATTTAATAATTAACAATAAATTTTCAAGATTTTTTTGTCTTTTTTTTTAGATGTAAATATTTTTAAATACATAGATATTTCTATTAGATTAAAGTTAATTAGAATACATTATTATGAAATAGTTGTTTTTAAGTAATATTTAAATGGTTCAACTATGAAGGGAAAACTGGATTTATTTTTGGATAGTGTTTTTCTAAATCATAACCAGCTGACAACAAAATATCTTCCCTGTATTTTCTTGAGATTAATTGGACGCCTAGTGGAATGTTTGTGTCAGTAATACCAGTTGCAAATGACAACCCTGGCAGTCCAAGATATGGTGTGGCAATTTGTGGAAGCATAGAATCAAAAACTTTATCAAATGATTCGGGGGATTCGAGATCTTTTAAATCTGTAAAAGGTAAGTCACCTGTAATAGGGCAAAGCATTAGTGGGTACTTATCAAAGAAAGCATTCCAATCTCTTCCTATTTTAGCTCTATTTTGAAGAGCGTCCATAAAGTTATCTAAGCTTGTATTAGGACATCTTCTTGACATCTGTTCATATATAAAGTTTGCATCAGGGTCATTTTCTTTTTTAATGGCGTCTCCTCCTGTTCTTCTAAATTCTCCAAGCCAAAGAGCAGCTTGAAACTGAGCAGCTTCTTCAAAATCAGGAGCTTTTGGTTGCTCAATTATCCAGCCAGATTTTTCAAGTGCTTTAGCCGCTTTATTCAATTCTTCTATAATGATAGGATCAATTGACAAACCTTTTATTTCTGTGACTAAAGCTACTTTTTTTGGAGGCATATCGAATGAAAGTGGAATAGGTGACCACCACGGATCATCATAATCTTCCATGCTCATTGCATTTAAACCGAGTTCCAAATCAGTTATTGAGCGAGCTAGAGGACCTGAAACTGCCATTATTTGTCCTCCAATATGTCTATCTGGAGTTGTATAGTTTATCATCGGGACTCTACCTAAGCTAGGCCTTAGTCCATGAATTCCACATGCATAAGCTGGATAACGGATTGATCCAGCTATATCTGTGCCATGTCCTATAGCCCCCATACCAGCGGCAGTTGCCGCAGCTGCCCCTCCTGAAGATCCTCCTGGTGTTATCTTGTTATTATGAGGGTTTAATGTATGTCCATGAAGGCTGTTTCTTGTAAACCAGTGTATACTAAAAGCAGGGGTATTCGTTCTACCTATGATAAGTGCATCTGATTTTTTTAAGTTGTTAACTACAGGGCTATCTTTAGTGGCCATAAGGTTCTTCTGGATTCTTAAGCCATTTGTACTAGCAAAGCCAGCTTGGTCAGTGTTAACTTTTATTGTAACAGGGACACCTGCAAGACTTCCCAAAGGCTTTCCTTGGTTTAACTTTTTATCCAAATTTTCAGCAGTTTCTTTTGCGTATTTAAAAGTATCAACAACTATCGCATTTATTTTAGGATTAACATTTTCTATGTGTTTGATTGTCTCGTTACAAATTTCAATTGCAGAAACTTCTTTATTTTTAAATAATTTTGAAATTTCATAAGCACTTAACGACCAAAGTTTTTCCATAAAATAATCTCCCTAATAAATTATATCTTATTTTAAAATTTAGAAAATAAGAAATAGTTTTTAAATAAACATGAGAATTTGAAGGCTATTAAATATCTAAAAAGTAGTTTAACATCAATAAAAGGGAGGAATAATTTTATTATGGAATTACCAAAATGGCATGAGCGTCCGGAAAGCTCTACAAAAAAGTCAAGTGAACAAAGCACGCTTGATGGAAAAAACTTTCTGAAACTTGCAGATCACTTCATTACTTATGCAAATACAAAAAATAAATCAGTTAAGTCCACTGATATAAAATATGTAATGCTATATGCTGCCGCTCGTTATTCAGCTCACGTTGCTAAAAATGTGATCGAAATAGATAATCATGAAGAATTTATAAAGCATATGTCAGCGCAATATATAGATATGCTTCGAGAGCATTTAGCGGATCCTAATTTATAAATTTAATTTTTTAAAAGTTATTAAAATAGAGACAGTATTTGGAGTGAATTATGAAAGATAAGAAAGATATGTCTGAAATGTCAGAATCAGAAATAAGTTTTAGAAAATTTCTAAAAAACTTAGGCGTGACAACTCATAAAGAGTTAGAAAAACTTATTAGTGCAAAAATTGAAAATGGTGAGTTAAATGAAAGTTCTAC
>CAZWGZ010000064.1:0-4532 GCA_964633395.1 uncultured Rhodobacterales bacterium | reverse complement strand
TCAGTTGGTGGAGATATGGTTGCCCCTCTTCAAAATTTTGGAATTAGTTTGATGTCTATGGGACTTTTAGTTCCTGATGACACTGCGATGATTTGGCGAGGGCCTATGGTTCAATCTGCTTTAACACAAATGTTAAATTCAGTTGCATGGGGAGATTTAGATGTAATTGTGATTGATCTTCCACCTGGTACTGGAGATATACAAATTTCATTAGCTCAACAAGTAAACTTAGCAGGAGCAGTTATAGTTTCCACACCTCAAGATATAGCTCTATTAGACGTTGTAAAAGCACTAACAATGTTTCAAAAAGCAAATGTTCCTATTTTAGGAATGATTGAAAATATGTCATACTGGTCATGTCCTGATTGTGGAAGGGTGGATCATATTTTTGGCAAAGGTGGTGTAAAAGCTGAGGCCAAAAAAAGAGGATTGGACTTACTTGGAGAGATCCCAATCTCAGCTGAGGTAAGAAAAAGTTCAGACTCTGGAATACCTATAATTATTTCAGATCCAGAATCTATACAATCAAAAAATTATAGAATAATTGCAAAAAGTATAATTAAATCTGTCAAGCTTGATGAAGAGGAATTAGTATGAGTTTATATTATGAACCAGATCCTGCAAATGATAATGACGCTCCACTGCTGCCGCCAATTTTGACACCAGTAGCTGTATTAAAAGGAATAGACGTATTTGCAAAAGCAATTGCTGTCGCGTCTAATAGTGAAGCAGGCACAGTTTTTTATTCTGAAGATCCAGAATATGTTGAATTAGCTGTCGTTCTTTCTCCAGAAGTTTCAACAATTAAATGTAATCAAATGTTATATATTATGATGGTAGCAGCTGGAGATGCTATAGGTGCATTGGCTCCACCAGAGGTTGCAGTTACGTACTCTTTTCCTGGCTTTATATATTTAAATAGAGGTGAAGCTGGATTAGTGAAAATAGAAGTTGCTCCGTCATCTGATAAGGATTCAATTCCAGATTGGATGGTTGTAGGAATGAAATTAAGGTTAAATAATAATATTGAAATTGATGAAAACCAAATTAATAAAGACATAACATCACTTTATGATGAAGGTGGAGGGTATGTTTCTAGAACAAGGGCTATTGAGTCATTATCAAGACATTTTTTAGCTTGGGTTAGCCAATGGGAAGATGAAGGTTTTAAATCAGTCTTAGAAGTATGGAATAAAAGAAGAGAAGAAACTAAAAGTATTACCCTAAAGGATAAACAAGATGTTTCTTGGGTTGGTGTGGATGAAAATGGTCAAGCCATTGTGAGATTAAATGGTAACGAAATATTTTTGTCTCCCATAGATATTTTAGAAAAATTTGGAGACCTAAATCTAATATGAAATTTGCAAGAACAATACGTTTTGATAAATCAGATTTAAATATTTTTCCTTTGATTGCTGAAGAAGGAGAGCTTGCATTAGTAGGAACTTTTAGCTTTAGCCATTTTAAATATGAAGATTTGACAGGTAAAATAAAGCAAGCTTTTTCTAACGGTTTTATTGGGTATCCTAGCTTTGGCTATTCTACATTGATAAGTCTTGTTAACGTTCCAGAAGAAGATTTATCTAGCTTTAAAGTTAATTTAGGTCAGTATTTTATTACAAATTATGGTGCTCCATCAAAAGAACTTGCTGAAAAAGCAGCCTCTGAAGAAATAAACTTTATGATAGATTTATGTAAAACCCATGAATTAGGAAGTCTCTTAAGTGTTTCAAGAGAGTGGTCAGACGAAGGAATTAAAGAGAGATTTAGAAATCTTCCTAAAGCGGATTCGTGTGCAGAACAAAAAATATGGACGTTTGTTGAAGATGAGTAAAGCTTAAAAAGGAATTGCAATAATGGTAAAAAGTGATTTTTGGTTGACCTCTGGATGGCATCTTTTAGACAAAGATCATTCTGGTTGCTTGATTCCTACAGAAGACTTTATGAAGGCCTACTTTTATAGACCTGAAGTTGTTCCCATAGAAGATTCATGTGATGCTGAGTTAGCGTTACATAAAAAGTTAGTGGAGAAACCTTTTGCAAATGTAGAAAAACAAGAATTGAATAATATTAAAGACAAAGATGTTGTTTTTAATTATGAAGTTATTCTAAGGTTTAGAGAGTTTTTATCTCAACACCCAACTCTTGAAGCGGCGTATCTTGCAATTGCAAGAGGGCATGTTATTAATTTTCCTCCTTTGTTTGTTGATCAGATGGTTCAAATTATTTTAAGAAATATTCTTAATGAAAACTCTTTTGCTATGCAGATAAGAGCATCAGAATTATTTTTTCGAAGTCAAGTTGTTACTATTGCTGAAGATGAAATAATGGTTGCAGATGAAGCAACAGTTACCTTGCATGCTGAACAAAAAAACATTGATAAAAATGATCCCAATCAATTAGAAGTTGATATTGATATTTTAAGAGAAAGTACCTCTGATCATTATTGGGAAAGATCCGATAAATTTGATACATCTATTGATATAGCATATACAAAGCCTGGGTTAGACGCTCTAGCAAGGGTAATAGAAAAATGGATTTTTCATTTTTTATCAATTGAAGTTTCTGTTAAGCCACTCCAAAAAATAGAAGATGAAAAATGGTCTTGGCATCTTGGATTAGATAGTGATGCAACTTCTATTTTTAATGATTTATACGAAGGTAGACAATTAGAAGACACAAGACTTAAACAAATTCTTTGTTTATTTCAACTTGAAGCTAAAGACGGTTTTAACGAAGAAATGAAAAATAAACCTGTTTATGTTGGATTAGCTATGGATAAAAAATCTGTTATTAGATTTAAACCTCAAAACCTTATAACAAATTTACCTTTGGCTAACTTAAGTTAGAGTTTAGTTTAAATAATCATCAGTAGTTCTAGGGTTTGGTCTATCTTTAACATCAAGCATTTTATCTTTTTGTGTAAACATTACTCCAACTCTGCAGTCTTCGCACATTTTTAAAATTTTAGATCGACCTTCATCTTGGAACATTGAGTGAGAAGATAGTTTGTCAATAATTTTTTCAATAGACTTTGTTGTTCCAAAAGTTTTGCCACATTCTATACAATCAAAGGGTGTGTCCTCTATTATAACTTCAGCTGACATAGCCTCATCACTAAGATTAAACTGAGGAACTAAGGAAATGGCGCTTTCAGGGCATGTTGCAACACATATTCCACATTGAAGACAGGCATCTTCTCTAAATAATAATTGTGGAGCATCTGGATTATCTTGAAGCGCCCCAGCTGGGCATGCACTTACGCAAGATAAACAAATCGTACAAGTTTCAAGGTTAACATCTACTTTTCCATATGGAGAACCTTCAGGTAATTCAATCATATTATTTTTATTGTTATTACTCTTAGATAGCCCTTGGATACCAGCTCTTAAAATACCTCTAGGAGCTCCAAGGGGTATGAAAAAAGAAGGTTTTATTTTTGTGTATTGTGAAACATCATAAATTTGTTTTTCTACTAATTCTGGATCGTTTTCCTCTATGATAGAAATTGAATCATTTATATTGTTTCCGATTCCAGAAAGTAAAGAGTTAGTTATTTCAACCTGTTTAGGTAAGAAATTAAATTCCTCACTATTTTTAGGATCAATAAGAATAAATATTTTTTTGAACCCAAGTGCAATTGAAGACACTAATAAGTCATGTCCAACTCTTCCGACTGAATGCATTTCATAAGGAATTAGGTTAGCGGGCAAACCATTTCCATATCGTGATATTAAGCTAATCATTTCTTTACCAAAACTTCCATCAAACAAAATCAAACTAGGGTTTTTCCCTCCTGCTTGAACGAAATGATTTTGAAGTTTAGATAATGACCCTAAGGTAATATCAAGGCTTGGGTAGTCAGTCTGAATAGCCCCTGAAGGGCACACTGAACCACAAAAACCACATCCACCGCAAATGCCAGGATCAACTGATATGATGTCACCGGATGTCTGTATAGCTCCTGCGGGGCATACATCTAAACATTTAGTACAGCCAGTTATACCGTTACGTGAATGAGCACATAAGTTTTCATCAAAGTTAACATAAATAGGTTTTTCAAATTGACCTATCATTTCAATTGTTTTTGTAAAAACGTCAAATAATTCAGAGGGGCTGTTACAGCTAGCTCTAAAATATCCATCACGTTTATGGTCCCCGGTAAACATAGGAGTGTTCTCAGTAAGATCGATGATTAAATCACAATCAGTGTCAACTTTATTAAAAAAATCTCCAAATTCAACCTTTGATTTGCTGCTAGCTAAACTCTCTGAAAAATCATTAATTTCTAGTTTGAATTGAGTAAAATACCCCTGAGCGTTTTTAATATTACCTTTAGTGATTTTATAATTACTAGGCTCTAATATTAAATCATTTTTGAAGTTACTTATCATTAAGGTTACACCAAGATGATTAGCTAACTTTTTGCAAAGATCCGCAGCTATTTCGACAGAAGTATCACCTTTATTATGATCTACATAAACAAAGCACCTTCCTGAAGATTCTAATGTTAAACTTGGGGTTTGTTTAAT
>CAZWGZ010000063.1:0-8970 GCA_964633395.1 uncultured Rhodobacterales bacterium | reverse complement strand
TATAGCCACCGTAACAATTAAAGAACCTATGAAGTTGACTTTGTGCGTGATGAAACCTTCCTGCTGAACCCCATCCATATGAACCTGCAAAAAAAGCTTTATTACCATAATTTTTCTTAATTCTACTTAATTCAAATGAAGCTATCTCTAAGGCTTCTTCCCATGATACTGCAACAAAACTATCAAGGCCTCGCTTTTCTCTTGAACGTTTTCCAGTTATAGATATTTTTTTATTTAATATTTCTTTTCGAATTTCTCTTAGGTAACCTTTTCTTATATGGGGAACCTTAATTCTTAGATCATCATCAATTGCATCTATCATTCCATTTGCAATCATAGACGGATCTTTATCTTTTTCATAAGGACGCATGCCAATCAATTTATTATTTTCTATTTCAGCATAATAGCTACCCCAATGTGAGGAAGTAGGTTTTTTAATTTTAGATGCCATTTTTACCTCTCAACTAATTTAAGATAACGCTATATTATTTTTTAGTAAATTATATTTTTATCAAGGAATTGTGCAAGGTGAACTGCATCTCTATTTATTCCATCTTTAATTTGACACCTACATGATGTTCCATCGGCTATAATTGTAGTTCCACTTTTAGTTTTGTTAATTGCAGGAAATAATTTCTCTTGAGCCATTTTAATGGAAACATCATATGTCTTTTTATTATAACCAAATGCACCCGCCATTCCACAGCAACTTGTATCTATTAATTCGACTTCTAAACCTTTTATCATATTTAGTACTTTTTGAATTGGCTTTACTGCATCAAATGCTTTTTGATGACAGTGTCCATGAAGCAAAACTTTTTCATTCATTTTTTTAAAATTAATTTTTTTACAATTATTTGATAATAATTCTTCAAATGTAAAAGAATTGTTTTTTAAAAGATCTATATTAGGGTCTTTAATTAAAGATGGAAGTTCATCTCTAAAAGATAATATACATGAGGGCTCAAGACCAACGACCGGAACACCTTCTTTTAAATATGGCAAGAAAGTACTTAATAACTTTTCACCTTCAAATTTTGCTTTATCTATTAATCCATTACTTAAGTATGTTCTTCCGCAACACAAAGGCCTTGATGATTTATTTGAAGAAGGCAAAAATGGGAAATATCCAGCTGCTTTTAAAACATTAATTGCAGATCTAACATTTTCTGGTTCAAAATAACGACTAAACGTATCAACAAATAAAATAACTGGTAATTGACTATGATTTAACTCTAACGAATCTGGCAATTCACTATTTTTAAAAAAATCCTTTCGCCATTTTGGAAGAGGACGTTTGGCTGTAAAGCCTAGAAATACTTCACTTAATTTTGAAGCTCCTGGAATTTTATCTCTTAAATTAAAAAGACTTGGAAATTTTGAAGCAAAAGAAGCATAGTCTGGAAGATAAGCAATTAATTTTTCGTGAAGATTCAAACCATATTTTTTTGTTCTTAGACTAGATACCTCAAGCTTCATTTTGGCCATATCTACGCCTGTGGGACATTCTCTTTTACAGGCTTTACATGAAACACATAAACTCATGGTTTCATTCATTTCATCACTGGTTAAAGCTTCTTTTCCTAATTGTCCTGATAGAGCAAGTCTTAAACTGTTTGCACGCCCTCTAGTTGAATCTTTTTCATCTCGGGTAACTCTAAATGAAGGACACATGACGCCACCTTCTAGCTTTCTACAAGTGCCATTATTATTACACATTTCAATTGCACCTTGAAAGCCGCCAGCTTGACCAGGCCATATGGACCAATCTAAAATTGTTGAAATATTGTCTGAAGAATAACCTGGAGCGTATCTAAAAAGATTTCTTGAATCCATTTTTGGAGCATCAATTATTTTTCCTGGATTGAATATATTATCTGGATCAAATGATGTTTTAATTACTCTAAATATATCAATCATTTTCTTGCCAAACATCACCTCGTTAAATTCTGATCTTACAATTCCGTCCCCATGTTCACCTGAGAATGATCCACCATATTTTTTTACTAATTCACTTGCCTCATCAGCAATATTTCTCATTTTACTGACATCATCTTGAAGTTTCATATTTAAGACTGGTCTTACGTGTAAACATCCAACTGAGGCATGCGCATACCAAGTCCCTTTGGTTTCGTATTTATCAAAAATTTTATTTAAGCCATCCGTATAGGCTGCAAGATCTTTTAATTCTACAGCACAATCTTCTACAAATGAAACAGGCTTGGCTTCATTTTTCATGGACATCATAATATTAAGGCCTGACTTTCTCATCTCACTTACCTTAGACTGAAGTTCGTTACTTATAACATCAACGACACCTCCAAATTTTTTAACATCACCTTTCCATGAATATCCTAGACTACCAATAAGATCATGAAGTTTTCTTAATCTACTTAAATTCTCATCCATATTGTCTTCTGCAAATTCAACAAGAAGTAGAGACTTTGGATTACCTTTAACTACAGCTTCAACAGTAGGTTTAAACATATCAATATCTCGAGCTAGGCGAAGCATCGTATCATCAACTAGTTCTACTGCAATAGGGTCTAATTTAACAATATGTTGAGCAGCATCCATTGCTTCATAAAAGCTTGGAAAATGGCATATTCCCATTATTTTTTGGGCAGGTAATGGTGATAATTTTAGAGTAACTGAAGTAGAATAAGCAAGAGTTCCTTCAGATCCAACTAATAAATGTGATAGGTTAATTCCATCTCCTACTTTTCCATTTGGTCGAGATGCCATCGCATCTGGTAAAAGGGCATCAATATTATATCCTCCAACCCTTCTTAGAACTTTAGGGAATTTAGCTAAAATTTCTTGTTTATTTTTTAAAGCCAATTTTAGAAGATTTGATATAATTTTGGGAGCTATTCCATCATTTAGTTTTAAATTTTTTAACTCAAGATTTTCAAAATTATAAGTAGATCCATCATGTAAAATAGCTTCGATTCCAATAACATTATCTCTCATCATTCCATATCTTATTGATCGTCCACCACAACTGTTATTGCCAGCCATTCCTCCAATTGTAGCACGGCTAGATGTTGAGACATCAACGGGGAACCATAGTTTATAGGGTTTAAGGAAACGATTTAGCTCATCTAAGACTATTCCAGGTTCTACAATACAAATCATTTTCTCTTTATCAAAATGTAAAATTTTATTTAAAAATTTTGAATTATCAATAACTATAGCTTGATTAACGGTTTGACCACATTGGGATGTTCCACCGCCGCGAGCTAATAAAGGAATTTTTGCTTCTCTTGCAAAATTGATAGTCTCAACAATATCAGATTTAGTCTTAGGAATTAAAACCCCATGAGGCATCATTTGATAAATGGAAGCGTCTGTTGAGTATCGTCCTCGAGTAAAATTATCGTAAAAGATCTCAGCAGTTGTATTTTTTTTTAATTTCTCTAATAAATCTTGACTAACACCTTCCGGCATATTTTAAACCTCATAACTTCTTTAAAATTCAATGTGGAAAGTATTTCATTAACAGTATATATACTAGATTATAAATATAATACCTTCAATAAATAATATTAAGTTTAAAACAAGGAAATTTTTTAATGATTAATAATTACAAGCCGGGAAAACATTTTCTACAATTACCAGGCCCTTCAAATGTTCCAGATAGAATTTTAAGAGCTATGGATTTTCCTACAATTGATCATAGAGGTCCAGATTTCACTGTTTTAGCAAATGAATGTCTTAATGGTATGAAAACTATTTTCAAGACTAAGTCAGATGTAGTAATTTACCCTGCATCTGGAACTGGAGCTTGGGAAGCTGCTTTAGTAAATACACTTAATGAAGGAGATTTAGTGCTAATGGTTGAAACAGGTCATTTTGCGTCTTTATGGCAGACAATGGCTTTGAAACTTGGAGTTAAGACTGAATTTTTAGAAACCGATTGGAGAAGAGGAGTGGAGCCTCAAAAGTTATATGATAGATTAATAAATGACCCAGATCAAAAAATAAAAGCTGTTTGTGTGGTTCATAATGAAACCTCTACTGGTTGTAAATCTAGAATTCCAGAAGTTAGAGAAGCTATAGATAATTCAGGGCACGATGCTTTGTTGATGGTAGACACAATTTCTGGTCTTGCTTCAATGGATTTTCAACATGATAATTGGGGAGTGGATGTTACTATTTCAGGTTCTCAAAAAGGATTAATGTTGCCGCCAGGGCTGTCGTTTAACGCCATTTCAGATAAAGCACTTTTAAAATCAAAAAACTGTTCATTTAAAAGGTCATACTGGGATTGGGAAGATCAAATAAATTCAAATAAATCTGGATCATTCCCATATACTCCAGCCACTAACTTACTCTATGGTCTAAAAGAAGCTATTATAATGTTGCATGAAGAAGGACTTGAAAATACCTTTAAACGTCATGATAAACACGCACATGCAACAAGAATAGCTGTTCAAGCATGGGGATTAGAAGTCTTGTGTGTAGAGGAAAAAGATTACTCTAGTGTTTTAACCGCAGTAAAATTACC
Organism: uncultured Rhodobacterales bacterium; assembly: GCA_964633395.1. Taxonomy (GTDB): domain Bacteria; phylum Pseudomonadota; class Alphaproteobacteria; order Puniceispirillales; family Marisalimonadaceae; genus CAJJBL01. The sequence continues at coordinate 4,460 of CAZWGZ010000063.1, read as the reverse complement.
AGAAGGTCATAATGCAGATAATCTAAGAAAAATTATTTTAGAAAATTTTAATATGTCACTTGGAAATGGGTTATCTAAGTTGGCAGGTCAAGTTTTTCGAATAGGTCACCTTGGAGATTTCAATGATTTAATGCTTATGGGAACATTGAGTGGAGTAGAAATGGGACTTTCTTTAGCGGGAATTCCTCATCAAAAAGGGGGTGCGTTGAGAGCTTCAGAATATTTAGTTAGTCAATGTGTAGTTTAATATTTGGGCTTAGCTCTTTATTTTATTATATTAAAAGTGAGGTGAAGCCAGATGAGTAGTATTAAATACTTTCAACAACTTTTAAATTCATTATTTGAAAAGCCAATAAAGCATAATTCATTTAATTTTTTTTCAGAAAAAAAAAGACCTCATTCAACTAAAGAGCTTATTGATAACGTTTCTTCAGCTAAAGGTGAAGTTTCTGCGCTTGGGTATGCTGAATTATTAATTCAACATTGTGAAAGTTTAAGTAATGCTGAGCTTGCAGGTTTTTTTAAATTGTTACGCGATAGCTATGATATAAATACTGGGAGTTTAACAGAGCTTCTTGATAGTTATAAGTCTCAAAAGAATTCAGATAATCTAATAAAGTTGTTGAATGTTTCTGAACCAAAACGACGCGAAATTTTTAGAAGATGTAATGGTATTTCTAGAGGAACAATTAGGCTTGTTAATTTAAGAAAAAGACTTTTAAGTTTACTAAAAGAGAATCCTGATTTACAGGGTGTTGACTATGATATGGTGTATTTATTTAAAAACTGGTTTAATAGAGGCTTTTTGATTTTAAGACCAATTAACTGGGAAACACCAGCGCATATTTTAGAAAAAATTATAGCTTATGAAGCTGTTCATCAAATCAACTCATGGGATGAGCTTCGATCTAGGCTAGCTCCAAAAGATAGAAGGTGTTTTGCTTTTTTTCATCCAGCTATGCAAGATGAACCTATTATATTTGTTGAAGTAGCTCTTATGAAGGACGTGCCTTCTAAAATTCAAGACGTACTTCAGGAAAAAAGAGATATATTTAATCCAGAAGAGACAAGTGTTGCTGTTTTCTATTCAATATCTAATTGTCAAAAAGGCTTGGCAGGCATTTCATTTGGTAACTTTTTAATTAAGCAAGTTGCGAATGACTTAAATTTAGAATTTAAGAATTTAAAAAAATTTATTACCCTTTCACCTGTTCCAGGATTAAGAAAATGGATAAAAAATAAATTTCCTAAATTTGATTTAAAATTAAAAAAATGTGTAAAGCCAGAACATTTTATTAAAGTTCATGATATGATAATGAATTTCGCAGCTCAGTATTTGATGACTTCAGATCGTTTAGATGGAATGCCTAATGATCCAGTAGCAAGATTTCATTTAGGTAATGGTGCATCTCTGGAGCAAGTTAATTTTTTAGGAGACATTTCTCCAAATGGTCTTTCTTCTTCTGGGGGCATAATGGTTAACTATCTATATAATCTTGACAAGTTAGAAGAAAATCATGAATTATTAGTGTCAGAAAAAAAAATCAACATTTCAAAACAAGCTAAAAAAGATTTATTAAAATATACAAAAATTCTAACTAAATAAATTTATTTTTCAAAGGAAATAAAATGACTATTTTAAAACTTATTCTAACTTCATTATTTATATGTTTTTTTGCTGCAAATTCTTTTGCAAAAGAAACATCATTTAATTGTAAACCTAAGAGCGCTGCTGCCGTGCGATCTAATGGAATTCATGTTTTTAAAATAACCGGTAAAGAAAAACCTATTCAGATTATAATAAAAGATGGAGAAAATCAAAAATCTGGATTTTTTATTGTTAATAAATCAAAATATGAAATTCTTGATTTAGGAACGGGGAGGGCTTATGCCTTTGATAGAAATGAGCCTTGGACACATATTCAAGATATTTTTTTTCTAGACGATAAAAGTCTATCTTTTATATTATCAGCAAATGCATCTATAACTAGATACATTTGTAATGAAAAAAAATAAAATAAACACTAATAAAATTACAATATCATCTGAAGATTTTAAAAGAATTAAATTAGTATTTATTTTAGTATTACTGATAATTGTTTGGAGTGTGGTTTGGCCTTTATTTCGATTTGTTGTCCAAGAAATACCTCCATTAGTTTTTAGAGTCTCAGCTGGAATTCCTGCAGCTATTTTACTATTATTTATCGCAAAGGTTACTAGTCAAAAGTTAATTATTCCTAAAAAAAAATGGTTTCCATTATTTTTTATAAGTTTTTTTAATGTAACATTATGGCAAGTGCTGATGTTATATGGTGTAAGTATGCTTGGAGGAGGAAGGGCAGCTGTTTTGGGTTATACAATGCCAGTTTGGGCAGTATTAGTTGCTTCTATTATGGGATTTGAAAGAATAACATTTTCAAGTTTTATTGCTCTTTGTTTAGGAGTTTTTGGTGTTATATCGCTTACGGTTGGGATAGATTTTTTTTCTAATTGGATTGGAGTTTTAGTCATGTTAATGGCTGGACTAAGTTGGGGTATTGGGACAATGATATTAAAATATGGAGGCCTTAATTTCAATGCATTTGTGATTGCAGGTTGGCAACAATTAATAGGTATTTTGCCAATTATTCCTTTTGCTATTTTATGGGACTTTAATAATGTAGGTGATCCAGACTACAGACATTTTTTAGTACTTTTATTTGCTATATTTTTTTCTAGTGCTTACACATATTGGGCTTATTTTGTGGTTTTACAAAATTTTACTGTCACTGTTACTTCTATTTCTGTTATGATGGTTCCAGTATTAGCTTTATTAATTGATGCAATTTATTTTGACATAAAATTTTCTTATTATGATTTGATGGCACTTTTGATGATTATAATGAGTATTTTTGTTGCGGCAAAAAAACCTTTTGATAAAAAAAATATACAATAATTGGATTGAATATGTTTAAACATTCACAACTTATGAAATTTTGTACTTCAGTGTTTTTATCTTTAGAAATGGATGAAGAAAAAGCAATAGATACGTCTGAAATTTTAATAGAAGCTGATATGATGGGGCATTCTACTCATGGTGTAAGGCTTTTGCCTTTATATATAAAAGACATTGAATCGGGTAATATGAATGTTAATGGAATAGAAGAAGTTTTGAAAGATACAGGTAGTTGTATTACTTGGGATGGAAAATCATTGCCAGGTATATGGTTAACCAAAAAAGCATTAAAAATAGCTTCCATTAGAGCAAAGACTTATGGAACATCCACCATTTTAATAAGTAATAGTCATCATAATGGTGCGCTAGCAGCTTATATGTTGCCTATTGTTAATCAAGGTCTCGTTCCTATAATTAAAAGCTCAGTTCCTTCTGCAGCTACTGTTGCTCCTTATGGTGGGACAAAGGCATTACTTACACCCAATCCAATGGCAATAGCTTATCCGACTAATGACAATCCAGTTATTATTGACATAAGTGCATCAATAACAACCAATAACATGATTTCAGATAAAATTTCTAAAAATGAGGTTTTTGATTTTGATTGTTTGTTTACATCAGAGGGAGTTCCAACTAACGATCCTCTTGAGGTAAGAGAAAAAAATGGTACAGTTATGCCCCTTGGCGGAATAGATTATGGACATAAGGGCTTTGGTTTAGCTTTAGGTATTGAAGCTTTATCTCAAGGATTATCAGGATCAGGAAGAAGTAAAAAGCCCAAAACAATGAATTTATCAACTTTTGTTCAAGTTATTGATCCAGAAGCATTCGCTGGACTAGATGTTTTTAAAAAAGAAATGAGTTTTCTATCACAAGCATGTTTAGATAACCCTCCAAGAAATAATATTGAAAAGGTAAGATTGCCTGGAGAAAAAGCTTTGGCGAATAGAGATAAATCTTTAAAAAGTGGTATTTTACTTGAAAAAAACAGTATTACAATATTAAAAAATATCGCTGAAAAGTTTAAAATAGATTTGTGATTTAGAATACTTTACTTCTACCGCTCCAATCGCTTACTTCTACAAGAAGCTCTAATAAAATTGTCAATTTTTCTTCACCATAACGTTTTTGAAGAGCGTTATAGATTGATTGTGTTTCTGGGGCGATCTTCTTAAGAATATCTTCACCAAGAGTTGTTAGTGTAAGATTAATTCTCCTTCCATCATTAGCGTCAATAAATCTAGAAATGTAATTATCATTTTCAAGCTTTCCAATAATTCTAGAAAGACTCGGAGCAAGTATGCAAGCTTCAAAAGCAACTTGCCCAGCATCAGAAGTTCCTTTTTCTCCTAAAACTCGTAACACTCTCCATTGTTGTTCTGTAAAGCCATGTTTAGCTAGCAAAGGTCTAAAAGAAAGCATTATCGCTTCTCTTGCTCGCAACATAGCTATAGGTAGTGATTTACTAGTCTCTGGGTTAGGTACAACTTTTTGTTCTTCACTCATATTTTATATATCCTTTTAT
>CAZWGZ010000062.1:4242-9120 GCA_964633395.1 uncultured Rhodobacterales bacterium | reverse complement strand
CCAAAAAGACTCATAGGTAGCATTCGTGCAGCAAAAATTATAGTTACTAGATAGGGCAAACCTAACTCTTGTAAAACATAAAGGCTTAAAGCTAAAAACTCCATTGCTCTTGCTATGCCAGTCATACAACCGGCACTCCAAAGCAATCTAAAGTCACTATTTTGGAAACATTTTCTAATCATATTAGTATCTAATTAATTTTTTGATGTACCTCAATAACATTTCCTTCTGGATCATGAAAAAAGACTTGGTGCCATTCCTTGGCAAAAGTAGTTCCATAATCTGAATAAGGAATGCATTCTTTTTGTAATTTATTAATAAAAGACTTTATATCGTCCGTTCGAAAAGCTATGTGGCCCTTATCAACAGGATTAATAGTATGATTATTTTTAAAGGCAACATTTAGATCACGTTCTGCTAAATGCATTTCTATTTTTCCTTCAGTTACAAAATTTATTTGACCACTATAACCGCTATCCACTGTCTCTTCAGTTCTCGGAAAATCTTCGATTGGAATGCTATCCATTTCAAGAATTTTTGTATAAAAATCATTCATGTTATTAACATTATTAGAAACAAAATTTATGTGATGAAATTCTAACTTCATATAAAATCTCCGATTGTTTGAAGTATTTGGTTATAAGATTATTTTATTTATTAATATTATTAAAAAAATAGAAATAAGCTATGATAAATAATAATTATTTAGTACAATTAAAAAAAACTTTTAAGGAAAAAAATATGCCTGATACAACACTACAAGCAAATGATTTAGATGCACAGGAAATAATGATAAATGAAGTAAGAGATTCTGTTGCAAAGTTATGTAGTGATTTTCAAGGAGAGTATTGGCGTAAACTAGATAGAGAACAAGGTTATCCAACAGAATTTGTAAAAGCTTTGACGGATGCAGGTTTTCTGGGCGCTCTTATACCTGAAGAGTATGGTGGAGTAGGATTAGGAATGGTTGCCGCCTCTGTTATTTTAGAGGAAATTCATAATCAAGGATGTAATGCTGCAGCTTGTCATGCTCAGATGTATACTATGGGGACAGTTTTAAGGCATGGATCAGATGAGCAAAAAAAAGAATATTTACCTAAAATTGCTGACGGTAGCCTAAGATTACAAGCTTTTGGTGTAACGGAGCCAACAAGTGGAACTGATACTACAAGTTTAAGGACAGTTGCTGTGCGTGATGGAAATGAATATATTATTAATGGTCAAAAAATATGGACAAGTAGAGCAGAACATTCTGATCTAATGTTGTTATTGGCTAGAACAACTCCGTTAAACCAAGTTACAAAAAAAACAGATGGACTTTCAGTATTTTTATTAGATATGAGAGTAGCAAAAGATAATGGGCTTACAATTCGACCAATTAAAACCATGATGAATCATGCAACTACAGAAGTTTTTTTTGATAATCTTAGAATACCAGCTTCTAATCTTGTTGGAGAAGAAGGTAAGGGTTTTAAATATATATTGTCAGGAATGAATGCAGAAAGAATTTTAATAGCAGCAGAGTGTATAGGTGATGCTAAATGGTTTACTAAGAAATCTACAAATTATGCTAATGATAGAAATGTGTTTGGAAGACCAATTGGTCAAAATCAAGGTGTTCAATTTCCAATTGCTAAGGCTTATACTCAAATGAAAGCAGCTGAACTAATGGTTTATCATGCAGCAAGGTTATATGAAGCTGGAAAATCTATTGGTGAAGAAGCTAATACAGCAAAGTTGTTGGCTGCCGATGCTTCATGGGCTGCAGCAGAAGCATGTGTTCAAACGCATGGAGGATTTGGTTTTGCTGAAGAGTATGATGTAGAAAGAAAATTTAGAGAAGCTAGGTTATATCAAGTTGCACCTATATCCACAAATTTAATACTTTCATATATAGCGGAACATGTTTTGGGAATGCCTAGATCGTATTAATGGATATACTATTAATCTTTAGATTTGAAATTAGTATTATCCCATAATAAAATGTCAGAAGTGTTTATGTTGGCAAGAAATTCAAAACCTGATGTTTTAGAGTTTATTTCTTTAGACAATATTTTGGCTTTAGGATTATTAAAACTAGTTTTAATTTTTATCCAACTTTCTTTGCCTTTATTATCTCCAACTGAAGATAATGAAAGTATTAATCCATTCTTAGTTTCATATGTTAAGGTAGGCAATTCAGTTAAATTCGTTCCTGAAGACTTTCTTACATCATAGAAATAAAAGCCATTAATCACTTCTCTAACTTGATTCAATTTAGTTTCGTCAATTTTAAAGCTTAAAAATTCAGGAAATGTTAACTTTAAAGACTTATCAAAATTCTCAATTTTAAAAATCTTTTTATTATTTTTTAATTCAGCAGTTTTAAAGTCATCAATTTTTATTGTAAAAAGTAAACTTTCAAACCAATCTGATCTACTTGATGGCATTCTTATTCCACCTTTTAGAAGATAACTTTGGTCTTGATTAGCAATTCTAGCAAATTGACCTCCACTTAATCCACCAACACTTGGGTCAATTTTACCAAATAATATAGACTTATAAATAGATCCATCTTTTTTCTTAAGTGTTATTTTAGATGCATATCCTTCACTCTCATCTTCACTTTTATTAAGTTCTGGTGACAATAAATTTAGTTCAGAGTATCTCTTTGGATCCTTAGTTTTCTTTTCTTCAATTCTTAATATTGATAGGCTTGTAATTAAATTTTCCCATATTCCAACTTTAAGAGGATATCCTGATTTTGAAACATAATTGTTATCTTGTTTGATTAAATCAAGAGTATTATCAAAGCTTTCTATAGAAACTACAGTTACATCATTAATATTGTTTGTGAAATTCTCTAAAAAGACATCTCCTCTATTTTCAAAATTATAATTTTGAAAGTTAAAATTAATAGAAAAAAATGCAAAAACTACCATTAAAAATGTAATAATTACTAAATTTAAAAAACTTTTTGTGTTCATGACAATTACCTAATTTTTCTATTAAAAATTTAATTAAACAACTTTTCTTTTTCTTCTTAAAGAAATAACAAGAGCAAGTCCTGCAAACAAGATTGGAAGAATTGCTACATTTATTGAAATTATCCATTTTTTTAACGTCTCAACATCTCGTCTTAAATCAAACTTTACACTCCTTAATTGAGATCTAGTTGACATCATTTCAGATTGAAAGCCTTCTATAGCTTTCATTGTTTCAGGAGAAAGAATATCGTCTTTATTCTCATTTTCTTGGGTTAAATTTCTGATCTTATCTTCCATACCTTTTAATTTTTTTGCTAACATTTGTTCTTGAACAAGAAATTTTTCTTCAGCAACTTTTTCTAAAGCAAGAATTTTTTCAAATGGACGAAATGATGTCCCTTTTCCCCTTAGATCAGATAAAGCTCCTCCACCAATCATTTTTTCTATGATATTTAAAACAAAATCACCATTATTTGCGAAGGCGCCTCTTTGAGTTAACCAATTCCTATCCATTAGCATATCGGCGTCACCAACAAGCAAAATATTAGACTTGTTGCTAGATTTTAATAATTGAATTTGTTTTTTATCTTTATTGATTGTTTTATCACTAAATGATGATTGCAATTTAGATTTGATCCATCCAGCAAGAATTTGTCTTTCTTTTGTAATCTTAATATTTGCTAATAAATCACGAGGATCACCTTTAGGATCAGCAGCTTTTTTGGCATCCCCAAGTCCTGATTTAGCACTTGATGTAATAATTGGCTCAAGAGTTATTTTATCATTTGTTGACTTAAAAGACCCTGCTGTTGTCATCACTATAGTACTTAGTTTTGATAAAGCAGCCTCAGATTGATTTAGTCCTTCACCTCTAATATTGAGCCAAGGATAGTTTGTTACTTGTATATCTCTTCCATTAATATTTCTTGAAATACGAAAACCATATTCTGAATCGAGAACAGCTTTTTTATCATCAAATTTAATTCCCCAAGTATCTAAAAGTTTTTTAACGTTTGATCTGGGGTTCATTGGAGGCATTCCTTGTTGTTTGCTGATTTCAGTTTCAGCATAAGGATCTAAAAATATTAAAGTAGCGCCACCATTTAAAACCCATTGATCAATCATATATAAAGTTTCATCTGAAAGGTATTTAGGGTGAATTATCATTAAAACTTTAGTATTTTTAGCTAATTCATTTTTATTTTCATTTACCATTTCAACTTGAAAAAGCTCTTTCATTTGTTTTAGAATTTGTTGTTCTGGTTTTCCAATTCTAGCATCTGCTCTTAAGCCTAAATTGTCTAAAATACTTACAACTGGCTTATTGGTCTGTCCTAATTCAGATATTAAACTAGATAAATCATATTCTAGAAAAGTTTCTCTTTCAGGAGAAAAAATAGAAATATTTTTTTGACCAGTTGTTGAATTTGTAGCTGCTAAACCAAAGTAAAGTGGATCTGACATTTCAGTAGCGCTGAATGATTTTATACCCATACCAACTGCTCTGTCCTCAGCATCTGAAAAAGGTTTGGGATCAATAATTTCAAGGGTAATATTACCATTTGAAATATTACTGTATGACTTTAATATAGCTTCAACTCTATTTGCATAAGTAGATAATTGAGGAACTTCTTTAACTAGGTTACTTGAAACAAATAATCTGACATGAATAGGTTCATTTAATTTTTGTAAAAGAGATTTTGTTCCATTTGACAATGAATAAAGTTTATTTTCAGTAAAATCTATTTTAGAAGAGCTGAATATATTATTTGTAATTATATTTATACTAAAAAAAATAATTATTGATAGAAGAATAGACAACTTAATAAGAGTGTTTATTTTAAGATGATTAATTATATTCATATTACCCTCAGTCTGCTTTTTTAATTTGAACTAGTTGAATGTTTATCCA
>CAZWGZ010000062.1:0-4142 GCA_964633395.1 uncultured Rhodobacterales bacterium | reverse complement strand
CTTCCTATATATGAAATAAAAATAACATTATTATCTGGATTACCAAGGTAATTAACTGTAATCCAAATTGGCATAGACAAGATCAATGCAATAAGCGTAAAAATCCAGCTAGCAAGAAATTTTCCAATAACTAATTGAGTATTAGTGACTGGAAGTGTCATTAGAAGTTCAATTGTACCTGATCGCCTTTCTTCAGCCCACAATCTCATACCAATGGCTGGCATTAAAATTAAAAACAACCAAGGATGCCAAGCAAAAAATGCTGTTAAATCTGCCTGGTCACGCTCAAAAAAACGTCCAAGAAAAAAAGTCATACCAGATGAAAGCGCCAAGAAAACCAATAGAAAAATTGAAGCTAACGGAGTTCTGAAATATCCTTTTAATTCTCTGTCAAAGATTATAAAAGTCTTTTTTAAATATGTATTCATACAATTCATCCGAAAATATTTGTGTTATACTTTATTTTTGTTGAGTGATTTTTCGAAAAACATCATCTAAGCTATCTTTTAAAAAGCTAGCTTCATAAATATTTAATTTATATTTCTTTAATTCAGTCATTATTTTATTTAAATTTAAATTTTCTTTTTTATCTTCAATTAAAACTTCATAATGTTTTTTTTGAATTAGTTTAATATTAACTGTTTTATAGGTAAGAGATGATTTGATTTCATTTATAATTTTTTTATCTATGTTATCAGATATCTTGATAGAAACGGCATCTGTTTGTAAAAACTTATTTCCAAGGTTTTCTGGTTTTTCATTAGCTAGCAATTTCCCATCTGCGATTATTATTGCACGAGAACAAACTGCCTCAACTTCTTCTAAAATGTGAGTGGATATAACTATAGCTTTATTCTTAGAAATATTTTTTATTAGGCTTCGCATTTCATGTTTTTGATTTGGGTCTAATCCGTCTGTAGGCTCATCTAGTATAAGAATATCTGGATCATGTATTAAAGCTTGAGCAATTCCCACTCTTCTTTTAAAACCTTTAGATAAGGTCTCAATTGGTCTGTTCCAAACTTCTTTTAAATTTATTTGATCAGCCATGTCAGATAAACGAGAACTAAGTAATTTTTTATTATCCAACCCTCTCATCTTACCAACAAAAGATAGAAAGTCGCAGACTTCCATATCTGAATAGGTAGGCGCTCCTTCGGGCAAATATCCAATAAAACCTTTAGCTTGAAGTGGATCTTTTTTGATATCAACATTACAAATTTCAATGCTGCCGCTATCAGGCTCAAGAAAACCTGTTAACATTTTCATCGTAGTTGATTTTCCTGCCCCATTAGGACCTAAAAATCCAACAACTTCACCTCGGCTTACATCTAAATCTATATTATCTACAGCAATAAAATCATCAAATGATTTAGTTAAGTTTTTTGCGTTTATTAATTTTAAAGACAAAACTTAGTATCCTTTATAGTGATTTAATTATATTAAATTGCTTTGAGTTTTAAAAAATTAGGTTTTTACATTAAAAATTTCAAGTTTTAAGATAATTAATTTAATCTTTAATACTCTATTTTTAATTAAAGAGCATTAATAAAATTTAAAATCATAAGAAGTTTTTAATATTAGGCAAAGTAGGTTCCCCAAATGTTTTTTCAAAAGAAAGAGCAATTTCGACAGCTTTATCATCTTGATCTTTTCCACAAATAATCTGCAAACCAATAGGTAAGGTTTTTGCAGAATCATAATTATTACAAAAACTTTGAATTGGGTATGTTATTGCGCAGGCTCCAAAAATATTTACTGGTTGAGTATTTGCAGAAGCTAAAAGACTTCTTTCATGCATTTCTTCTGTGCTTTGTGTATCATTAATACTTAATGCTTGCATAATTGTAGTAGGAGAAATTAGTGCATCAAATTTTAAAAAATAATGTTTAGTGATTTTTTCTAATTCTAATACTCTATTCTTGGCTATGATGTAATCTACGGAAGAAACATCTAAACCTAATTTAGCTCTATGCCCTGTTACAGAATCCATTTTATCGACATTTTTTAAAAAACGCTCTTTTCCAAAGGCACTAATAATTTCTGAACCAACAATTTTAGGAAACAGAACTGCTTTCTCATTTGCTTCAGGAATTGTAACATTTTCAACTATTGCTCCAAGATCTTGTAACTTAGAACAAAAATTTTCATAAGCTTCTGAAACTTCGGGATCTAAATTCATAGTAAATGGTTCTTGTAATTTTCCTAAATGCATTCCTTCTATTTTTACAGGAACAAACAATTGATTTACATTATTATTATATGTGTCAAAAATTAACTTAATGTCTTTTACTGACCTACCAATGGGGCCTGGTGTATCCAAAGTTGGAGATAAAGGAAAAATCCCATCTGTTGGCCATTTATTTTTAGTTGTTTTTAAACCTACAATTCCATTAAGTGATGCAGGTATTCTGACTGATCCGCCTGTATCAGTACCAATTGCAAATGCTGCCAAACCCGAAGCTACTGCAACAGCAGAACCACTGCTAGATCCTCCAGGTATTCTATGAATTTTATCATCCCATGGATTTCTTGGCGTTCCCTTACGTTCATTTACACCTGTTGCTCCAAGTGCAAACTCAACTGTATGAGTTTTTCCTAATATGACACAACCTAATGACTTTAATTTTTTAACTAATGATCCCTCAGGGCCTGTTATATCATCGGTTATTATATTTGATCCGTTAGTTGTAGGCATTCCATTAACCGAGCAGATATCTTTGATTGCCACAGGAATTCCCATCAAAGGGCCTAAGTCAACTCCATTATCAAATAATTTATCTATTCCATCTGCCCAAACCATAGCTTTGGCTTCATCAAAATATATATAGCTATGAAGTTTCGAGTTAAATACCTTTATCCGTTTACAATAAATAGAAGTCAGTTCTTTACATGTAATTGAACCTTTTCTGAGATTCACTCCTAATTGTTTAATACTGATTCCGGTAAGAGGATCACTGGGTAAATTATCTTTTAAATTATTCATTAAAAACTCCTTATTTTAATTTTTAAATTGATTTTTCATTGATCCAAAAATACCTTTCAACCTTGGAGATGTAGAGCAATCAGCCTCTAATGTCATTCTTGGTAACACTGGAACATGAATACCAGTATAACGAACAGCTTCAAATTTAGGATTGGACTGTAATTGTACTTTTCTATCTGATCTAAGTCTTAGTCTTGCTATACCTTTCTTAAAAGGAACGATTAAACTCGTTCCAGGCACAGCAACTACAAAGCTATCGTCTTGGACAGAGCATTTGTTATCAAGAGAAATTACTACTGAAATAACTTCAATAGGCTTAAAAGCACTTTGAATATTTGGCATTCCAAACCACAACATTAATCCTATAATAGATATACCAGAAATAAAAAACATACTTTTAATAAAAAAACGCATTGATACCTTAAAATAAACATATTAAATCTAAATTGTACAATCTAAGCATTTAAACTAAAAAATTATATTTTGAAAAGTAATTATTAATATAAGTATAACAAATATTCAAATTAGGACTAACAATGAGCGATGAGTTTGATAGAATAAAAAGACTTCCACCTTATGTATTTGCAGAAGTAAATAGATTAAAGGCAGAGTTAAGGGCTAAAGGTAAAGATATAATTGATTTTGGTATGGGGAATCCAGATATGGCAACTCCAAAACATATTAGAGAAAAATTAATTGAAACAGTTGAAAGGCCAGGAACGGGAAGGTACTCAACAAGTAGAGGAATACCCGGATTAAGAGCAGCACAAGTTAAATACTATAAACGAAGGTTTGATGTAGATTTAGATGCTGAAAATGAAGTTGTAGTTACATTAGGTTCAAAAGAAGGTCTTGCAAATCTAGCTCAGGCAATAACCTCTCCAGGCGATATCATTTTATCTCCAAATCCTTCATATCCTATTCATCCTTATGGTTTTATTATAGCAGGCGCTTCTCTACGTCATTTACCTGCAATGGACGATGGCATTTTTAACCCAGATTTATATTTAGAAAGGTTAGAGAGATCTATAAGAGATAGTGTCCCAGCTCCAGTTGCTTTAATAGTTTCCTTCCCATCTAATCCAACTGCACAAGTTGCATCAATAGATTTTTATGAAGAAGTAGTTAAAATTGCTATTAAATATGGAACGTATAT
>CAZWGZ010000061.1:0-9455 GCA_964633395.1 uncultured Rhodobacterales bacterium | reverse complement strand
TAGAAAATTTATTGAATTTAAAAATATTTAAATCTATAAAAGAAATACAAAATACCTAATTGAGTATAAATATTTATAACATAACACATAGTAGGCCTTAAATTATGAAAATTACAAAATATGTTAAAAAAATTCTAAGCCAATATGAAAGTGATAACCCTGGCGTAAAAACAAATCTAGCTAGAATTTTAATGTCCGGCAAACTAGGTGGAACTGGAAAATTAGTAATCCTTCCTGTTGATCAAGGCTTTGAGCATGGGCCAGCTCGTTCTTTTGCAAAAAATATAGAAGCTTATGACCCTCATTATCATTTTCAATTAGCAATTGATGCAGGTCTATCAGCTTTTGCTGCCCCCATGGGAATGCTTGAAGCTGGAGCAGATACATTTGCTGGACAAATTCCATTAATTATGAAGACGAATAGCTCTAATTCTTTATCAAGAGAACAAGATGCTCCTAATCAAGCTATAACAGGCTCTGTTCGCGAAGCTATTAGACTTGGGTGCTCTGCAGTTGGGTTTACTATTTATCCTGGTTCAGATGATGCTTTAGATATGATTTCTGATGTCCAAGAAATGGCTGCTGAAGCAAAAGACGCAGGTCTAGCAGTAGTGATCTGGAGCTATCCTAGAGGGGGGGATATAAGTAAAGAGGGTGAAACAGCAATTGATATTGTGGCTTATGCTGCTCATATGGCAGCCTTAATTGGAGCTCATATAATCAAAGTTAAACCTCCAACATCTCATATTGAGCTAACAGAAGCTAAAAAAGTTTATTCTTCGGAAAAGATACCTATTGATTCATTAGCAGCTAGAATTGAGCATATTGTTCAATCATGCTTCAAGGGTAAAAGACTCGTAGTTTTCTCAGGAGGAGCATCTAAAAATAAACAAGGTCTTCTTAATGAGATAAAAGATTTGTATAAAGGTGGTGCAAGTGGATCGATAATAGGTAGAAACTCTTTTCAAAGACCTCATAAAGAAGCATTAGACTTATTGAATGAAGTTACAGATATATATAAGGGGAAATAATTTTGAAAGTTAATGGCAATACAATTAAACCTGGCAACGTTATTGAACATAAGAATGGATTATGGGTAGCCGTTAAAACTAGTCATGTGAAGCCAGGAAAAGGTGGTGCCTTTGCCCAAATAGAGCTTCGAAATTTAAAAGATGGCACCAAGTTAAATGAAAGATTTAGATCGTCTGAAAATATAGAAAGAGTGATTTTAGAGGAAATTGAACACGTTTTTTTATATAAAGAAAATAATATGCTAATTTTTATGAATAATCAAACATTTGAACAAGTTAGCATTAACCTGAATATGATCGGTGATCAATCGGCTTTTCTCCAAGATGGAATGAACGTCATAATAAATACCTATGACGAAGAGCCTATATCTGTAAATATGCCAGACAGTTGTATTGAAGAGGTTATTGAAGCCGACGCTGTCATCAAGGGTCAGACTGTGTCTTCATCTTTCAAACCTGCTATTTTAAGTAATGGTATAAAAATTATGGTACCTGGACATATAGAAATTGGAACTAAAATTGTAGTAAGACCAGCAGATAGTACGTATATAGAAAAAGCAAAAATATAAAACTAAAATTAGTTAAAATTAAATTACTACTATCGGAGTGATAATGGCCAATAAGTCTCCACTTTTAAATGTGATTTTTCAATCATTGAATAAAGTTACTAGAAAATTACTAAGAGATTTTGGTGAAATTGAAAATTTACAACTTTCACCTAACTCAATAATGGAATTTGTGTCTAAAACAGAAAATCAAATTAATATATCTCTAAATGAGGATTTATATAAGGCAAGGCCTGATTGGGCGTTTAAATCTTCTGTTAACAAAAATGAAAAAGATAAATATTACTGGATAATAGATACGTTGAATGGAAAAATAAATTTTTCTCATGGATTTCCTCATTTTGCTATTTCTATTGCTGTTGAGTTCAATAATGAGATTGTTACCGCCGTTATTATAGATCCACTCAGAGATGAGATTTATTTCGCAGAAAAAGGAAAAGGATCGTTTCTAAATGACAGACGAATCAGAGTTTCTAAAAGAAACGCTTTAAATTCTTGCATTTTTTCTATCCATAATGACATCACTTTAAATAGTAATTTAAATAATAAAAAAGAGTACGAAATTATAAAAGATCTGGTGTTCCAAAATTCATTAGTTATTCGTGAATTTGGATCTTCAGCTTTAAGTTTTGCATGGCTTGCATCAGGGAAAATTGACTGTTTTCTATCTAACAATCTAAATATGAACGAAGTTGCCTGTGGAGAACTGCTTATAAAAGAAGCCGGTGGATATATTTCCAACCTTAAATCAGTTAGTCCAAATCAAGTTTTTGGAGAAGCGCTTATTGCAGCAAACCCAGTCATTCACAGAGAAATTTTAAAAAAATACAAATTATTAAATAATAAAAGTAAATAATTTAAAAATTATCTTTTACGTCTTGAAAAAGTCATGTTTTAATGTTTGTAAATTAAATAGTTAAAATTTTAAGGATAAATATGACCGATCCAAACAAATATGCTTTTAGAATGTTGTTTTTGCTTGTAATTGTAATTATTTTAATTGGTTTATTATTCAATCCATTAAAAGAAGCTTTCGAAGGTAACTCAGCATTAAATGGGGTTATCGTAGGTACTTTTATCCTTGGGACTATATTTTCCTTCCGTCAAACATCTAGGTTAAGCAAAGAGTCAAAATGGCTTAAATTTATAAAAAGAAAAGATAGCTTAATGCCCGCTAATGTTGCTTTAAAAATAAAACCAGTTTTATTAGCTCCTGTGGCATCAGTGCTAAGTGAAGATAGAAAAGAAAACCCATCTTTATCAGCAAACTCTCTAAGTACAATTCTTGATGGCGTATCTTCGAGACTGGACGAAAGTAGAGAAATTTTAAGATATATGATTGGATTATTAGTTTTTCTTGGGCTCTTAGGAACATTTTGGGGTTTATTGCAGACAATTTCTTCTGTTTCAGGCGTTATAAATACTATTGATTTCAATATTAATGGAGTAAACAATAGTGGAAACTCTCTATTTATGGATATTCAAAAGGGTTTAAGTGCTCCGTTAGATGGGATGTCTACTGCTTTTTCTTCTTCTCTATTTGGTTTAGCTGGTTCATTAATATTAGGTTTTTTAGATCTACAGGTAGGACAAGCAAGTAATAGATTTTTTAATGAATTAGAGGACTGGCTCTCTCAGATGGCAATTTTTACTACTAGCGAGACTGGTAACTCAGGATTAAGTGAGGCTGCAATTGAAAGTCTTGCAGTAGTTGCAAAAAGGGCTCACCAAAATGAGAATGAAAAAGTAAGAACAACTGAAAGTATTAATGAACTAACAATTGTAATGAATAGACTTGTAGAGAAGTTAGATGACGAAAGAAGTGTAAAAGATCAATTAATCACAATCGCTTCAATTTTAAAACAATTAGGAGAGCTAAATAGTGACAAGCTTTCAGAAGTGCAATCTAGTTTAACAATTGAACTAAGAGCAATTTCTAAACAATTGATAGAAATAGAAAAAACAAATCAGAGAAATAAAAATAATGATTAAATATTTTTTTAAAATATTTATAAAGGTTTTCAATGATTGCTAATAAAATTAAAAGAAGACACGTTGATTATACATGGCCAGGATTTGTTGATGCTCTATCAAGTCTATTAATGGTAATAATATTTGTTTTAATGATTTTTGTTTTATCACAGTTTTTTTTATCTCAAAAAATGAACGGCCAAGACGACGCTTTAATTAAATTAAAAACTAACTTAATTGAACTTACTGAATTACTCTCAATAGAACGACAGTCAACAACTCAATTAACTTCTCATTTGTCACTTCTTGAACAAAAAATAGCAACATTAGGTAATGAGTTAAAAGTAGAAAATGAATTAAATTTACAAAATCAAGAAGAGATGATTAAAAATAAAGTTATTATAGATATTAATGATAAAAAAATTAAAGAATTACAACAAACACTAGATTTAAAAATTAAAAAAATACTACAATCAAAAATTAATATGAAGGAAAAGAACACTGAAATATCTAAAAAAGATGGCTACTTAAAAGCCAGCAAAGATGAAATAAATAAGTTAGTTTATGCATCTCTAAAACTAAAAAACAAATTATCTCAATTACAAGCTCTTTTGTCCGCATACAAGACTAAAGACGAAAAAGAAAAAGTTAAAACATTAAGTATCGGTAAAGATTTAAATTCAGCATTAGCAAGAAAAGTTGAAGAATTACAAAAATTTAAATCAGAATTTTTTGGTAGAGTAAAGGAACTTATAAAAGATCGTCCTGAAATAAGGATAGTGGGTGATAGATTTGTTTTTCAATCAGAAGTTCTTTTTACCCAAGGTTCTGTTGAAATTGGTTCAAAAGGACAATTAGAAATGGTAAAGTTAGCTTCAACTTTAATGGAAATAGAAAAATCATTGCCTACTGATATTGATTGGATACTTCAAATTGAAGGGCATACAGATAATCTATCAGTTAGAGCAGGACAAACTTATAAAGATAATTGGGAATTATCTACAAAAAGAGCATTGTCTGTTTTAAGATTTTTAATTAAACAAGGGATTAAACCAAGCAGATTGTCTGCTTCAGGATATGGTAGTTTTCAACCTATAGATAAGAATAATAATAAAAATGCTAGAGAAAAAAATAGGCGTATAGAAATGAAAATAACACAAAATATCAAATTTAAGTAATTAGAAATGAATATGCTAAAAAAAATAATAGATAAATTTCACGCTAGATCATTTAAGCATCTTATAATTATTTTCCTTGTTTTTGCTCTAAGCGGAAGTGCTTCCTTATTGATGTCATCATCAATTTTGAACGCAATTAATTTAAAAGAGTTAATCAATTTTTATCCACTTTATTTATTAGTAAGGATTATTTTTTTAATTCCAATTTATCAACTTGTATTAATTATAATAGCAACACTTTTTGGAGAGTTTCGTTATTTTTGGAATTTTGAAAAAAAATTCTTTAAACGATTACGATTAATTAAATAATTGAAATAACTTGTAATTAATTAAATTTAATTGTAATTACATATTTCACATTTAGAATTAGATATATTGTAATGAGAGTTTAAAATGAAAAAAGATATTCACCCAGATTATCATGATATAACAGTAGTTATGACTGATGGAACAGAGTATACAACACGCTCAACTATGGGAAAGCCAGGAGACACTCTAAAATTAGATATTGATCCTAAGTCTCATCCTGCATGGACAGGCCAGCATAGAATTTTAGACTCCGGTGGTCAGGTAGCTAGATTTAATAAGCGTTTTTCTGGATTAGGAATTAAAACTGATTAGTCTTCGATTATATCAAAGTTAGAATATTTAATAATTAATTCCTTTAGCCTAAACATTAATTTCAATCTATTGTCTTTGATTTCTTTGTTTTCAACGTTTACAATTATAGATTCAAAAAATAAATTTATAGGTATTTGAAGCTCTTTTATTGCTTTTAAAAACACCTCCTGATTATTTAATTCAAATTCAGATATTTTAATTACCTTTTTTAAATCATTGATAGCTTGAAACAATTTTGTCTCAATAGGAGATTGAAATAAATTAATGTTAATATCAAAATTAGAAAAATTTAATACATCAGAAGATTTGAGAATATTATTTAATCTTTTAAAATTAACTAAAAATAGCTTAAAATTTTCTGTATTTCTTGTCTCATTTAAGGCAGTTATTCTTTTATATATAATTTGAAAAGGTAAATTATGTATAATACTTAATGTTAAAATAGACTCAATAACATCAAGCTTAATCCCTTCGGCTTTTAAAATAATTCTTAGCCTATCAAGAATAAAGTCCATTAATTCAATTTCTAATGCCTTTGATACATTGTTATGCAAATTTAATGAATTTGAGAATAGTTCATACATTGTTATATTGATATTAAATCCAATCATTATTTGAACTATACCTAAAGCTGATCTTCTAAGGGCTAATGGATCCTTTGAACCAGTAGGTTTTTTCCCTATGACAAAAAAGCATGTCAAAGTATCAATTTTATCAATGATTGAAAGCATACCTCCAATATTAGTTTTAGGTATACTGTCAAGCACACCCTTTGGTTTATAGTGCTCTGTAAGGGCATTTGAAACTTCGTTGTTGTATCCTATTAATTTGGAATAATATCCCCCCATTACACCTTGGAGCTCTGGGAACTCTCCCACCATCTCTGAAGCAAGATCTGCCTTTGATAATAATGCAGCCTGAGAAGCAAATGAAGAATTTACATTAAACACTTTAGCAATATATTTAGAAATTTCAGACATCCTTAATGTCTTGTCATATACTGAGCCTAAACCTTCATAAAACACAACGTTCTTTAATTTATCATTCCAATATTCGAAAGTCTTAGAAAGATCAGATTTCCAAAAAAAATTTGCATCAGATAATCTGGCTTTAAGTACTCTTTCATTACCCTCAACAACTGTTGCATCTCTTTTTGTGTCAGAAAGGCTATTTGCTACAAATATAAAATTTGGTGCTAGATTATTTTTACTATCTGTTGTTGAAAAATATTTTTGATGAACTTTCATTGCTGTTGACAAAACTTCTGGGGGTAAAGACATAAACTCATCACTGATAGAGCCCAACATTACATTTGGAAACTCAACTAAACCAGTGACTTCTTCTAATAATATTGGGTCATCCATTAATGATAATTTATTTTTAGTTAATAAGATCTTTAAATCATTGGAAATTTTATGTTTCCTATCATCTCTATTCAAAATAACGTAATTTTGTAATAATATTTTTTGATAATCACTAATATAATCTATTTTTATTTTTTTATCATAATGCCTATGTCCATATGTATAGTTAGTAAATTTAATAACTTCACTATTACCTAGCTCTAAATCACCTTCTACAACTTTATCATTTAATAACAATAAAATATTTCGTAATGGCCTTGCCCAACGTAACTCTGTACCACCCCATCTCTGACTTTTTGACCATACAAACCCATAAATAATTTCATGAATTATCTCTGGTATAATTTTTTTAGTCTCTAAACCTTTGATTTTTTTTATATAAAAATGAAACTTACCGTTTTTAGTATCTTTTATTTCAGTATCGATTAGACAAATATCATTAGAATTTAAAAAACCATTTAAAGCTTTCTCATTGGCATCAAATCTTGGACCACGTTTTTCTATTATTTGATCTTGTTGTTTCAGATCTAATTGTTTAATAATGATTGCGAGATGCCTTGGGCCCGTAAAAATTTCAATTTCACCAAAGCGTATATCTTTTTTATCAAATGCTTTTTTAAAGGATTCCTCTAAATGAACTCCAGATTGAAATTGCATTCGTGCAGGGATTTCTTCACTAAAAAATTCGACGAGGAGATCGCCTGTTAATCTTTTATAATTTTCCATGTTACTTTTCCATCCATGCCAAACAACAAGATCGAGCCATTTGCCTCACCCTTAATATATAAGCTTGTCGTTCAGAGACAGAAATCATACCTCTTGCGTCTAGGAGGTTAAATATATGACTAGCTTTCATACATTGATCATAAGCAGGCAACGGCAATAGATTTTGGTTGTCAGATAATAATGAGTTACACTCATATTCTGCATCAACAAAATGTTGAAGTAAAATTGATGCATCGGATCTTTCAAAGTTGTAAGCAGAAAATTCTTTTTCTGATTGCAAAAAAATATCTCCATACGTTTTTCCACCTTGATTTTTTTCAACTCCATCCCAATCAAGATCATAAACATTTTCAACTTTTTGAATAAACATAGCTAAACGTTCTAAGCCATATGTTATTTCACTAGCAACTGGCTTTACTTCAATTCCTCCGACCTGTTGAAAATAAGTAAATTGGGTTATTTCCATTCCATCACACCAGACTTCCCAGCCTAACCCTGAAGCTCCAAGACTTGGACTTTCCCAATCATCTTCAACAAACCTAATATCATGATCCTTAGTATTAAGACCTATTGCATTTAAACTACTAAGATATAAATTTTGTATGTCATTTGGAGAAGGTTGAATTATTACTTGAAATTGATAATAATGTTGTAACCTATTTGGGTTTTCTCCATATCTTCCATCTGTTGGTCTTCGGCATGGCTGTAAATATGCAGCTTTCCATATTGGTTCTGGACCAAGAACTCTCAATACTGTAGCAGGATGAAAAGTTCCTGCTCCAACCTCTGTATCATAAGGTTGAAGCAATGCACAACCACAATCTGCCCAATAAGATTGTAAATTCAAAATAATATTTTGAAATGAGAGTTTTTTATTCATTAAATTAATATTCTTTAGTTTGTTAATATTTTATGAATCATGAAGATTCAAAGCTAAATTCGTTCATATTTTTTTAGTTTTTACTTGAGCATTTATGATTTTTACAACTATCACCTGGACTCCATATGCCACATACATCACACTCAAAAGCATCTATTCCTTTGGAGTAATGATTATCTTTGTTAGTATTAGTTTCTTTAGCTTTTATCTTTCTTTTATCAATAATTTTAAATCCATACCATACGGCAGCTAAGATTACTAAAAGCCAAAATATCTTTCCTATAGAGAGCATCATATTATAATCCAAATCTTTTAAGAATCGAGCGTTCTTCAATTTTGAAAATAAGCATTTCCATCGCTCCACCTAATAAGCTACTGAAGCCAAAAAGCTTTTTCTTTGGCATAAATTCTTTTATTTTAATTTTATTACCAAACCTTTCTTTTAGAACTTTCCTCATTTCTCCAAAGGAGTCTATCAATCCTATTTCAATACCACTTTCACCTGACCAAAAAGCACCAGTAAAAACTTCTTTATTATCATCTTTGATTTTGCTTCCTCGCCTAGATTTGACAAACGCTATAAACTGAGAATGAAGCTCTTTCTGTATTGCTTTCAATCTTTTTATATCTTCTTTATTCTCAGGAAGAAAGGGATCTAATATAGCTTTATTATCTCCTGAAGTATAAAGACGCCTTTGTACACCAAGCTTTTCGATTGCTTTATCAAACCCAAATCCAGATGAAACAACACCAATAGAACCGACTATAGAAGCTTTACTTGCAAAAATTTCATCTGCTGCACAAGCAAGCCAGTAACCTCCTGACGCCGCCACATCCTCAATAAAAGCTAAGACTGGTATATTCTTTTTTTCCGATAACTCTCTAATTCTTAAAGATATCATTTCTGATTGCACAGGCGAACCTCCTGGAGAATTAATTTGCAGTGCAACTGCCTGTATATTATTACCTGTAAAAGCTTGTTCTATAACTTTCTCAAGCTCATGTAAGTTCAAACCTTTCCTTCTACCCATATTAGGTGCAATAATTCCATTTAACTGTATAACTGAAACACTCTTGGACTTTCTAAAAATAGAAAGAAAACTCATATAAACCTCACT
>CAZWGZ010000060.1:0-9714 GCA_964633395.1 uncultured Rhodobacterales bacterium | reverse complement strand
TATTACTATGGTTATTACCTTTTTTAATTTTGATATGTGGCTCGTTTTTTGTCATGAGATTTTTTAAAAAATAACTGTTAATAGGAAAAAGTGTTGTTCATGTTATTTTTCTTAATAATTTTAATAAGCTCTATTTTAATTTTCTATGTTTTTAAAAATATAAACTTAGAAATTAACAAACCATTTCTAATATTAAAAACGTTATCAATAAAATCTCAAAGAAAAATTGTAATTCTCTCATTTTTATTTTTATTAATTGGCAGTCTCTCAATTTATTACAAAATTGGAAAACCTTTTCTGAATATAGAAAAATTAAATGCCTCAAAAGAAGCTGCTATTCAAAAAAATATTTTGGATAACCAAATTATTATAGAAAACAAAGAACAATTAAATCAATTAATAATAAAATCTAAGAATAACCCTAATAATATTACTCTACTTTTAGATTTAGCTAGAATAGCTTCAAGAGCAAATAATATTGAAGTAGAAATATCTAGTTTAGAAAAACTATTGATTTTAAAAAATACTCCTAAAATAAAGTCTTTACTTGCCCAAGCGATAGTCAGAAAAGCCAATGGTCAAGTAATATCTAAGGCACAGCAATTAATTAAAGAGGCTTTAAAAGAAAATCCTTTTGATCCTGGAGCAAACTTCTTATCTGGATTAGCCTTATCCCAAATTGGTGATGAAAAACAAGCTTTTGATATATGGGTTAAACTATATAACAACACCTCAGTTGAAGACTCTTGGAAAAAAAATTTGAAAATAAATATTCAAATAGCTGCCAAAAATATTGGTATAAGTGATAAAGATTTATTAAAATATCTATCAAATAAAAAGAGTTTGAAAGTAGAAATTAATAAAGAGCAAGTAGATGAAATAATAAAATTAAATGAAAAAGATCAAAGCTTAAGAATTAATCAAATGGTTGAAAAGCTTGCTAATCGTCTAACTAAAACTAAAGCTGATACGGAAGGTTGGCTTCGATTATATAATGCTTACAAGATATTAAAAAATAAAGATAGAGCAATTAATGCAATCAGAGTAGCCGTACTAATCAATTCAGATAGATTAGATCTAAAACTAACTTTATTAAAAGAACTACTTCCCCCTTCAATTAAACCTAATTTTACATTAGAAGTCGAAAATTTAATAATTGATATTTTATCTCTAAATCCCAATAATATTGAAGGTTTATTTTTTAAAGGTTTGTTGGCTTTTAAAAAAGGTAAAAATAAAGATGCTATAAATACTTGGGAACTTCTTGTAGACAAGTTACCCAAGGATTCACCTATGGCAAAAGAAATAGAAAGAAAACTTAATAATATTAAATAACTTAATTAATCTTTCTTAATTTGGTGTTTTTGCATAATTGGTAATGATAACAAACCAAAACCAAGCGATAGCACGGGAATTCCAAAAGCTTTAAATGAAACCCATTCGTCCGTTGTCAAGTTTCTCCAAGCTATTTCATTGGCAATTGCCATTACTATAAACATACCTACCCAAAGCCATGTCAATTTAGTCCATCCTTCAGGATTAAGATTTATAGCAGATCTCATTACGGCTGCTAAAGGATTTTTTCCTAAGATTTTTCCTACTGCTAAAACACCCGCTATTATAATAGAAACAATGGTGGGTTTAATTTTTATAAAAAAATCGTCATCAAAAAAAATCGTTAACCCTCCAAAAAATACAACTGCCACGCAGCCAGCAGCAGCCATCATGGGAATGTTTTTGAACCAATACCAAGAAAGGGCTAAAGAGATTAAGGTGCTAGCAACTAATACTGAAGTTCCTGCCATGATACCATAAAAATAGTTTACTCCAAAAAATAGTAGCAAAGGCCCCATTTCTAAAATAGTTCTATAACCTTCTTTCTTATTTACTTCACTCACTTGAATTCTCCTAAATTAAGCTACATTCTTTGTTTGTATTACATCTTCTATCTTATCTGTGGCAAGTCTTAAAATATCACCATTTTTTGCAAATCTAGAGCCCTCGCTCAAAGCTCGTCTCCATTCACGCGCACCTGGCAAACAATTATACAAACCTAACATATGACGCGTAACTGCGTGAACATAAGCTTGTTCTTTTTTCATATAGCCATCTATATATTGAGCCATGTCCATTGCAACTTGATATCTTGTTTTTTTTACTATCTGTTTTTTATAAACATCTTGATCTACAGATGATAAAATATAAGGGTTTTTATAAACTTCTCTACCAATCATAAATCCATCAAGATTATATTTTTTTATTAGATTTTTACCTTGGTCTATTGATTGAATGCCTCCATTTATAACAATTTTTAAATCTGACCTTCTTTTTTTCAAGGCTCCAACTCTTTCGTAATTTAAGGGAGGAATTTCTCTATTTTGTTTTGGACTTAAGCCATTTAAAATAGCTTTTCTAGCATGTATTACAAATAGTTTTGTTCCCATTTCTGATACTTCATCAACAAACTCATCTAACCCATTAATTTCATCCATATCATCTACACCTATTCTACATTTTATCGTAACAGGTATATGACATTTATCTTGAATTACTTTAACACACTCAGCTACTAATTTAGGGCTCTTCATTAAGCATGCTCCAAAAGCTCCATTCTGAACTCTATTTGATGGACAACCTATGTTAAGATTGATTTCTGAGTAGCCATAATCTTGTCCAAACTTGCTGGCTTGCGCCAAGCGTTCAGGATCATTCCCGCCTAATTGAAGAATACATGGCAACTCTTCTTTACTAAAATTTAATAACTTTTCTCTTGGACCATATATTAACGCATCAGCAGAAATCATTTCGGTATAAAGGACAGAATACTTTGATATTAATCTTAAAAAATATCTACAATGTTGATCCGTCCATTCCATCATTGGGGCAACAGAAAACTTATCATCAAAGGTCAAAAGTTATTCTCTTTTCATATCTTTAAAATTCAAACAATCAATATCTACAATATTTACATTAATAAACCAATATTAATATAGAAAAAGCCAAGAAATTTTCTTGGCTTTTTCTATCAATTTTATTTTTATTATACTATTTAAGATATGATTGATTTATTTAAAGCTTGAGATAAATCACTCATAATATCTTCTATATGTTCAATTCCAACAGATAACCTTACATACGCTTCAGAAACTCCTGTTTTAAACTGCTCTTCAGCTGTCAACTGACTATGAGTTGTACTAGCCGGGTGAATGGCTAAACTTCTAGAATCTCCAATATTAGCAACATGATAAAATAGTTCTAATGCATCAATAAATTTTTTTCCAGATTCAATTCCTCCCTTTAACTCAAAGCCAACTAATCCTCCATAACCTCCTTTAAGATGAGTGTCAGCAGTTAATTTAGAATTTCCATTTTGTAATTCAGGATAAATAACTTTAGAAACTAAATCATGATTTTCTAAAAAATGCGCTACCTTAGATGCATTCTCACAATGAGCTTTCATTCTTAAACTTAGAGTTTCAAGACCTTGAAGAATAAGAAAGGCATTGAATGGACTTAAAGCTCCACCAAGATCTCTTAACAAAGTTACTCTTGCTTTAATAATATAAGCTATCGGACCTAATGGCTTAACAGCGTCAACCCAAACTGCTCCATTATATGATGGATCTGGAGTGTTTAACGAAGGCTGCCTATCTTTACCAGCTCCTTCCCAATCAAAGTTACCTCCATCAACAATTATACCTCCAACAGAGTTACCATGACCTCCAATATATTTAGTTAATGAATAAACAACAATAGCAGCTCCATGTTCAATAGGTTTGCAAATTGTAGGAGCTGCTGTATTATCAACTATTAGTGGAATTCCATACTTTTTACCAATCACACTGACTTCAGATATAGGAAACACTTTTAATTTTGGGTTTGGTAAAGTTTCCGCATAATAAGCTCTTGTTCTATCGTCTGTAGCATCTTCAAATGCTGAAGGATTTGAAGGATCTACAAATCTAACCTCTATTCCCATATCCTTTAAGGTGTTAGAAAATAAGTTCCATGTCCCACCATAAAGATCAGTTGAACTTACAATATTATCTCCAGCTTTTGCAAGATTTTGGATGGCAAATGCAGAAGCTGTTTGTCCTGAAGATAAAGCTAAGGCAGCGACACCTCCTTCTAAAGCCGCAACTCTTTTTTCTAAAATATCATTAGTTGGATTCATAATTCTTGTATAAATATTACCTAATTCTGATAAAGAGAATAAGTTTGCAGCCTGTTCTGTATTTTTAAATTGATAGCTTGTTGTTTGATGTATTGGTACTGCAACTGAACCTGTTGTAGCATCAGCTCTCCAGCCAGCGTGCAATCCTATAGTTTCTGGATGCGTTGAATTAGTCATATTTTTCTCCTTATATAATGAAAGAGATAAATTAAGTAATATTTTCTGTTATTCAATAGTAAATAGTGCTAATTTTCTTTTTATTTTTTATTATGTCTTGTAATAAGAATTATTTTCTTTTGCTAACACATTGATAGGGAAATGATTCTATTTCACTTATAAAGATTAAAAATTAATGATGCTTGGTAAGTTTAATATCAGAAAATTTCTTATATACAGGAAAAGGAACATTTAATTGTCCCGCTTTTTCAAAATTCAAGTTTATTTGATGAGTGCTCATGATTTTTAATTTTTTGTATAATTTCATAAACATAACATGATAACTTCCAGACTTAAGATGAACTTTAGAATTGGCTGGTATTTTTAAACCATCGTTTAAGATATTCATTTTCATGATATCATTCTCAACAATCATTTCATGAATTTCAGATTTTTTTGCAAAATTAGTAGTAATGGCAATCAAAGTTTCATCATACGAATTAGTATTTTTTATTGTTAAATAACCTGAAGTTATTGAATGATTTCCAATCGGTTCTTTAATCCAAAAATTTGATATTATTAACCCATTAAATTTAATATTTTCAGCAAAACTAAATGAGGTAGCTAAGGTACATATTAAAAATGAAAGAAGGATCAAGGTCTGTTTATAAAACATATGAAATTTATCTCTCTTATTGATTTTTGATATGGTATATGTAATTCAACTTATGAAGTCAAAACAAACATAACGCCTTGATGAGAAATCAGATGCAATTAGCTCATAATCCAATAACAAAAATCCTTAACGAAAAGTTAAAATCTTTTGATTTTAATAATTTAGAATATCTAATGTGTCAAAAAGAACGCGTAAATCAGTTTCAATATAAACTCAAAGATCTGGTTGTGGATTTAACGCGCCAGCCTTTAAATCAAGAAATTAAAAACGAATTAATTAAACTAGCAAGAGTTAGCAATATACAACAAAAAATTCAAAATATGGTCTCAGGGCAAAAGATTAACATTTCTGAAAATAGATCTGTCGGCCACTTTGGTCTTCGCAATCCCAATAGATTTAAATCCAATGAATGGTTAAAACTTTCAAAATTTACAAATAAGGTTTTAGCTGAAAAGAAAATAAATCATATTATTAATGTTGGAATTGGTGGGTCTGACTTGGGTCCCTTAATGGTCAATAAAGCATTAAAACCTTTTGCAACAGACCTTAAAATTTCTTATGCTTCAAACGTTGATCCTTCTAACATGAGTGACATATTAGAAAATTGTGATCCTTTAAAAACCTTATTTATTATAACATCCAAAAGCTTTGGAACATTAGATACTTTAAAGAATGCTCAAATAGGTAAAAATTGGCTTTTAAATGCTGGTATATCTATTGAAGAATCAATGGTGGCAATAACTTCTTCTCCAAAAAAAGCTATTGCATGGGGCTTTTCAGAAAAAAAAATATTTCAATTTTCTGAAAATATTGGAGGAAGATACTCTCTCTGGTCTTCAGTTGGAATGTCTATTATTCTCAGTATTGGAGAAAAACATTTTAAAGATTTTTTAAATGGTGCTCATACAATGGATCAACATTTTATTAACGAAGATATAGAGAATAATATTCCAATTATTATGGCGTTAGTAAGAATATGGAACCGTAATTTTTTAAATAGATCAAGCCATTGCATTGTTCCATACAATCATAGGCTATCAAAACTTCCTTCCTGGGCACAACAGTTAGAAATGGAAAGTAATGGGAAAAGTACTGATATTAATGGCAATAAACTATTAATGCCAGCCAGCCCAATTATTTGGGGTGAAGTTGGAACAAATGCTCAACATAGTTTTTTTCAATTTTTGCATCAAGGGCTCGAAAAAATTCCTCTAGATATTTTAATAGCCCGCAAATCAATTAATACTAATGTATTAGATGATTATAAAACTAACCATAATCACTTAGTAATAAATGCTATTGCTCAAGCTGAAGCGTTGGCAAAAGGATCTCCTAATGTAATTGATAAAAATAAAAATCTCTCTGGAGGCAGACCTTCAACAATAATTAGCTGGGAAGAGTCAACTCCTTTTTCCATTGGTATGTTGGCTGCATTATATGAAAATATTACTATTTCTTGTGGATTCATATGGAATATAAATAGCTTTGATCAGTGGGGAATTGAGCTTGGAAAAAATTTAGCTTCAAAAATACAAGTAAATAAACAAGCTCAAGAACTAAGCCCTGCAGCAAGAAAATTTTTGCTAGACTATGATTGATGACAGCATTTTTATTGAAGTAATTATCAAGAAAAGACTAAAAACTTTTTTTAAAATACTCTGATTTATTAGGTGAGCAATTTTAACCCCGATAGGTGCAAATAAAATTGTTAGAGGAAACATAATAAAAAAGGCAATTAAGTTTACAAAACCTATACTCATTGGAGGTCTATTAGGTACGTCAAAACCTGAAAAAGCTAATCCAATAGTTGCTGGAACAGCTATAAAAAGCCCTAATGCTGCGGCCGTTCCAATAGCTTTGTGAATAGGCATAGAAAAAGACACTAGAGCAGGAACACCTAGAGTTCCTGCGCCAACTCCCATCAAAGAAGATATAAAACCAATTAATCCTGAAAAAAAGAAATTTATAAATTTTGATAAAGGTAAATTATCTTTGATTGTAACTGGATTTTTTTTAAACATATTTATTGCAACTAATAGCGCTACTATACCAAACACATACTTTAAATCATTTGCACCGAAAAATTTTCCTATAAAACCTCCTATTAAAGCTCCAAAAAATATTCCAAAGCCCCATTTTTTTAAAACATTTATATCAATTGAACCCTTATGATAATGAGCTCTAGCAGAAGCAATCGAAGTTGGGATAATTGTAGCCAAAGATGAACCAATAGCCATGTGCATTAAAATTTCATCAGGAAATTTAAGAGAAGTAAATATCCAAAATAGAACTGGCACTATTACAATTCCACCTCCAACCCCTAACAGACCCGCAATAAGCCCTCCTACTATACCAGTAACTAACAAACCCAGAAAGTATGGGAGAAGTTCTTGAAATAAAACATAATCAAACAAAATAAATAGCCCTTTAATACATAAATAAATTTCATGACCATATAACCATTATTTTTTATTTATCCAATTTAATTTTATAAATAACTAAGGTAATATAAATTGCATTTATAAGAATTAGACTGTTAAAGTTATATATGTTTTTTGGCGGAGGAATATAATAAAATGATGAAAACTATACGAAGCTTAATCAATCAGAATAAAGATAACAATATTGCTATAACTTCAAATGACAGCCAAGAAATCAAGTTTTCCGATTTAAAGCAGCATATTTTTAATATCTCAGGTCAGTTGTCTGCCAACGGAATTTCAAATAAGGATAGAGCAGCAATAGTCCTACCTAATGGACCAGAAATGGCAACAGCTTTTCTATCTATTTCTAGTTATATGTCCGCTGCTCCATTAAACCCTTCTTATAAACTGAGTGAATAT
The DNA here is from genome assembly GCA_964633395.1 of uncultured Rhodobacterales bacterium. Lineage (GTDB taxonomy): Bacteria > Pseudomonadota > Alphaproteobacteria > Puniceispirillales > Marisalimonadaceae > CAJJBL01. The sequence continues at coordinate 1,865 of CAZWGZ010000060.1, read as the reverse complement.
GAGTTTTATTTAGATGACCTTAAGCCTAAAATTTTAATTGTAGAAAAAAATAGTTCTAATCCAGTTATAGAAGCTGCAAAAAAACTAAAAATTGAAATATCTGAAATACAGAAAATTGAAGGCGCCCCTTTAGGAATATTTAACTTATATAACAAATCATCAAGCTTTGAATTATCTAATGAAGAAGATGAAGCCCTAGTTCTTCATACATCCGGAACTACATCAAGGCCTAAAGTTGTTCCTCTTACTAATAAAAATATTTATTCTTCAGCTATAAATATTCGAAAAACTCTTGAGTTAACGTCTGATGATCATTGTTTTAATATTATGCCCTTATTTCATATTCATGGGCTTATAGCTATACTTAGTGCTTCAATTAGCGCTGGAGCATCGGTTTATGCCAGCGATGGATTCAATGCCTTAAAATTTTTAGATAAAGCTAAGTCAGAAAAGATAACTTGGTACTCAGGGGTACCAACTATGCATCAAGCAATATTGATGCGAGCACAAAAAAACTTAGAGCTAGCTGAAAGTTTAGCTTTAAGGTTTGTTAGATCTTCATCAGCATCTCTTCCACCGGCTATTTTCGATCAATTAAAAGATGTTTTTAAAACACCCGTAATTGAGGCTTATGGTATGACTGAAGCAACGCATCAAATGACTTCAAATCCAATGCCTCCAATGTTCCAAAAAGCTGGTTTTGTTGGAAAACCTGCAGGCCCAGAAGTTTGTATAATGGATAAAGAGGGAAATATTATCCGTAACGGCTTAGAAGGAGAAGTATGTATTCGTGGAGACAACGTTACTAAAGGTTATGAAAATAATGATGAAGCTAATAAATTATCATTTATAAATGGCTGGTTTAGAACAGGTGATCAGGGCTTCTTTGATAATGATGGTTATCTAAAAATTTCTGGAAGGTTAAAAGAAATAATTAACCGAGGTGGAGAGAAAATATCTCCACTAGAAGTAGATAATATTTTAATGGAACATAAGGCAATTGAGCAAGTGGTTACATTTGGTGTAAAAGATAAACTTCTAGGTGAAGCCGTTGGAGCAGCAGTGGTTCTTAAAAGTAATGTTGAGTGTACTGAAGAAGAAATCAAAACCTATGCTCGCAAAGAACTAGCTAACTTTAAAGTTCCTAAATATATTTGTTTTTTAGATGAAATCCCTAAAGGAGCAACTGGAAAACTCCAAAGAATTGGGCTCGCCAAAAAATTAGGTTTAGAATAGGAACATTCAATGATTAATATTTGTATTTTTGGGGCTGGTGCAATTGGAGGGTATCTTGGATGCTGTCTAAGTAAGGCTGGAGCAAATGTTTCTTTAATAGCTAGAGGGGCACATAAAGAAGCCATAGAAAAAGATGGATTAACTTTAATTTCAAATGAAGGCTCAGAAAATTTTAATTTAAAAGTTACTGATAACCCTAATGATTTGAATACTCAAGATTACATCATACTTGCTGTAAAAGCTCATGCAATATCAAATATTGTGACTTCATTACAACCTTTATTAAACAATAAGACAACTGTCTTGTCTGCCGTTAACGGATTACCTTGGTGGTACTTTTATAAAGCTAACTCTCAGACAAAGTTAGAAAATTCATATATAGAATCTGTCGATCCAAATGGTTTAATATGGGATACAATTGATCCAAAACGTGCTTTAGGTTGTGTTGTTTATCCAGCGTGCGAAATTGAGAAGCCAGGAGTTATAAAACATATTAAAGGCAATAGATTTAGCCTAGGAGAACCAGACGGGGTTAATTCTGAAAGATTGAAAATCTTATCTAATTTACTTATCGCAGGTGGTTTAAAAGCTCCTCAAAAAAAACGTATAAGAGATGAAATTTGGATAAA
>CAZWGZ010000059.1:0-9796 GCA_964633395.1 uncultured Rhodobacterales bacterium | reverse complement strand
TAGGAGAAGATAGAACACCAATTTTATCGATGTACTATTTAGAAAAAGAAAATTTGATTAGTTTTGGAAATGCAAAAGGTAGAATGATAATACTTCATACTAATAGTTGGTCATTAGTGAGAGATTTTAATGCTGTGAACGGACCAATCTGGGACAACATTCTTTTTCCAAAAGATTCCTCATTAATTGTTGCAGGTTTAGATGATTTTTTAACTAGATGGGAGATATTCGACTTCCCACCTGAAATATTGGAAAGGCCAGGGCCAGCAAGACGCTTTAATCCATTAAAAGAAGCAAGCAACGGTGAAAAACAGTTTGCTAGAAAATGTAGTGTTTGTCATACTTTAATTGCTAATGGAAAAAAACGAGCTGGACCAACTTTATATAAAATTTTTGGTCGTAAAGCAGGGACACTGAATGGATATAAATATTCTAAAGCTTTATTAAAATCTGATATAATATGGGATGAACATTCAATAAATGAATTATTTGATAAGGGTCCAGATAAAGTGACACCAGGAACTAAAATGCCTATACAAAAAATGAAAAGGTATGAAGATAGGAAAGACTTAATAATGTTTTTAAAAGAATCAACTAACTAAATGATAAAAAAAAGGAGACTAAAATGAAAATGGTATTAACAAGCGGATTATTTGGAATAATAATTGGAGTAGGAGCTTACTATATTTTAATGAGTACTGGAATGGATACTGCAAGCGTAATGACCAGCACAAATGTAAGACTATAGAAAGAGTTTTTAAAAAAGAGAATATGATTGAATGAAGATAAAGATATTTTATATAATAAACTTAATAATTTATTTGTTATTTTCAATTAGTACTCAAGCTAAAGATGCTTCTAATGTTTGGATTAATGCGCATAAGTCAGTAGTAACTATTCTTCCAACATGGCCAGGTTATGACAAACCTGGATTTGGAGCTCCAACTGGAACTGCGCCAGCTGGAACAGGGTTTTATATATCTATAAAACATAAAAAAGAAACTAGTAATTTTATTTTAACTGCAGCACATGTAATACAAAAATCAACTAGTGTAGAAATAAAAAATTATAAAAATAATATAGAAAATGTTGAAATTATATTTAAGGACATTAAGCGTGATATAGCAATATTGAGGTCAAAAACAAAAGGTTTGGTTTTAAATATTTCTATGGAACCAAGCATTATTGGAAATAAAGTATGTGTAATTGGAAATAGTTTTGGTTTAGGACCAAGCTTATCATGTGGTGTAATATCTGCTAAAAATCGAAAAAATATTGGTTTCAATCAAATTGAAAATTTTATTCAAACAGACGCTGCTGTAAATCCAGGAGATTCAGGAGCACCTTTATTGGATGATAATGGAAACTTAGTAGGTATGGTTGATGCAATTTTTACAAAAGAAGCAGATATCGATGCAGGAGTTAATTTTGTTATAGATAACGAATTGATATATGAATCTATTAACGAAAACATAAATCTACTAAAGTAAAATAATAATGATGAATAAACCTACAAAATTACAGACAGCAAAAGCCAATTTATTAAAAGTTATATATTGTAAAAATAATAATGAAGAAATATCTATAGAAAACACAAGAGAACGGGTTAATTATAATGAGGTTATTAGTAAGATAAATTTACCGTCAACTGCTAATTCAGCTGTTGATGGTTATGGTATATTAGCTGAAACTTTAAATGAAAATAAAAATATAGAATTTCAAGTAATAGGTGTAGCTAAGGCGGGCCATCCATTAAATGTAAATATAAAAATTAAAGAAGCTGTAGAAATTTATACTGGTGCAATAATACCTCGTGGTATAGACGCGGTTATTATGCATGAAAAATGTAATAGAATTGGTAATAAAGTAATAATTAAAGAAAATGTAATAAAGAATCAAAATATTCGTCCTATAGGTGAAAATCTCCAAAAAAGAGAAATAGTCATAGTAAAAGGAAAAATAATTAATGCTGCTGATATTGGTCAATTGGCAGCATCTGGTAATAAAATTATAAACGTGTATAAAAAAATAAAAGTATCAGTGATTTCAACTGGAGATGAATTAGTTGATACATCAATTAATATATTAAAAGATGGTCAAATTTATGATTCAAATAGACCGATGTTAATTTCCTTACTAAATGCTAATTATTTAAAAACAATAGACATGGGTATAGTTAAAGATAATAGGAAAGACTTAGCTCTTAGATATGAAGATTGTTTATCTAAAAGCGATATTGTTATCTCATCTGGAGGAGCATCGGATGGAATTGAAGATCATACGCAGAATGCATTAAGAGATATAGGTGCCAAATGTGTAGTATGGCAATTAGCTATGAAACCTGGAAAACCTATGGCAGTAGGTATAATCAATAAAAAAATAATTTTTTGTTTGCCTGGAAATCCAGTTGCAGCATTTGTTTGTTCAAAGCTATTAATAAAGCCATTAGTAGATAAGCTTGCAGGTGGAATAGACTTAGACCCTTTTACTATAAAGTTGCCATCAGACTTTGAACACAAAAAAAAACCAGGAAGAGCTGAATACTTAAGAGCCAAAATAGTAAATAGGGATAATAGTTCTTTTATAACGCTTCATGGTAAAAAAGGTGCGGGTGTTATTTCTTCATTAACTGGAGCAGATGGACTTGTCGAAATCCCTTTAGAAAGTGAAAATATTTCAAAAGGAGATATGTTAACATTTATTCCATTTGATCATAGAGGTTTATAATTTTATCAATTAGGAATTAAACTACTATCCATTTTAACGATAACATTGAATGAAATAGAAATTCTTGGAAAATCAGACATATTGGGATGAACCAAATGATGAATAAAAGCAGGCCATAATAATAAATCTCCAGAGTTAGGAAGAACTCTGTGCTCAGGATCAACTTGTTTATCACCTTTAATAGAGTTCATGTTAGCTTGAGGACGTGGATCAAAAAAACTAATAGAGCCAGGATTAAGATCAGATCTATAAACTTCAGCCTCAGATTGATCTGGAACATTTATGTAATAAGTTCCTGATAGCCAAGAGTGAGGATGATTATGTAAATTATGATAATCACCTTTCATATTAACATTGCCCCAACCTTGGAGTGAATATTTTAATTCGTATGAAATACCAGATTTTTGAGCATAATCATAAATAGATCGGTCTAAACATTGCTTTAACCAGAACATAGCTGGATGATCCATATTTAATATATTTTGAGACATATAGTTTTCAGTCATATTTTCTTGAGCCGTATTATTAGATAAAACTAAATCAGCAATTACTGGATTAGCAGTTTCATGACCTGGAAGTGACATCTCCATAAATTGAGTAGGCCATAGGTCAATAAATTTTGGTTCACTTGGATTATTATTATTAGCCATTGTTTTCTCCTAAATAAAACTCAGTTTTATGAAATATTATATTTGTGAATAATAAAATCTGATATTGAGTTAATATTATTTAAATCAAATGAAGGAATAGAAGATTCAATCTTTATATCAGATGCAATAGCAAATATATTATTATCTTCTTTATATAATAAAGGTTTATTAATATCTGGTCTGTAAACTTCTATTTTAGGAATAGGTTCATTTTTATACCCTTCTACAATAATTATATCACATTGATTTATTGGTTCTTTTGCAAATATTTCTAACATTTGAAACAAGCTTTTTTCTTCGTCTCCATCATTTTCTTGAATAAGAGCAAAGCGTTCTTTAGAGGATATTATCATTGGCCTCGCGCCTGCTTGTCTTAAATTAAAAGAATCTTTACCTGGTTTATCAAGTTCAAATTTATGATGAGCATGTTTTAAGGTGCCTACCTTTATGCCAATCTTAGTAAAGTTTTCTATTAATTTAGTACATAAAGTAGTTTTCCCTGAACCTGACCAACCAGCTAAACCAAAAAAGGGAGGTAATTTCCCAAGAATCTGTTGAGCATTTATAAGATCTAGAGGAGAATTTAAATTCGTAAAAGGATCAAATTGTAAATTATTTTTGGTATCAAAATCAACATATCTAATTTTAAGTTTTGAAGTAAAAAGATCAATTTTTCTGATTCCATCATCAAGTGCATTTTTAAGTTTAAAGTGAAGGTTTGATTTCCATAAAGCAACTACAGGATGATTGTATCCTCTTGATCTAGCAATAATCAAATCAACATCCATTTCTCTATTTTTCACTTCAATCATTCTTTGAGCAAGATCCTTTGGAAGAAATGGAGTGTCACAAGGTAATGTCATGACCCAATCTTTATTTATTTTTTGTGCCCAATGTAAAGATGCTAATATTCCTGCTAATGGACCTAGGTGACCTTTAATAGGATCTTTAATAATAGGATATCCAAATTTAGAAAATTTATCAAAATTAGTGTTAACATTTAATGCTATAGGAGCAACTTGTCCTGATACACTTTCTAAAACATAAGATAGAAGAGGTCGGTCTAAAAGAGGGATTAAGGCCTTTTCTTTTCCACCCATTCGTCTACCTTTACCACCTGCTAAAATTACACATGGGACTATTTCATTTAATATTTCCAAATTCATAATACCTTTAGTTATTTAAAGCTCTTTGGGCAGATACAACATCTTCATTTTTAATAGATTTAGTATCTGTATCAAAAATAACTCTTTCTATACCATTTGCTATAATCATTTTTTTCCCTTTAGCTCTTCCAATCAAAGTTAGTCCAGCCTCTTTAGCTAGTTTAACCCCAGATTCTGTAAAGCCAGATCGTGAAATTAAAATTGGAATACCCATTTGAACCGTTTTTATAACCATTTCAGACGTAAGTCTTCCCGTAGTATAAAATATTTTATTATTGGCATCTTCTTTATTTAAAAGCATCCATCCGGCAATCTTATCAACAGCATTATGTCTTCCTACATCTTCAACATAGATAATAGGGCTATCTTCTTTACATAATACACAACCATGAAGAGCGCCTGCTTTTAAGTAAAGGCTAGGTCTGGTGTTTACCTTCTTAGATATTGTATATATCCATGAGGTTTTAATTTTTGCCTTTTTATTTAAATTAATAGAAGAGAAATCATCCATAATATCTCCATAAACCGTCCCTACAGCACACCCACTAGTTCTTATTTTCTTTTCCATTTTCTTTTCATAATTTGTTTGTCTTTCTGTTCGGATAATAACAACTTGTAAATCATCATCATAATTAATTTCAGATATAACATCATCTCTCTTAAGCATATTTTGATTTAATAAGTAACCAACAGCCAATAGATCAGGCATATCTCCAAGTGTCATTGCAGTTACAATTTCTTGCTTATTGAGATAAATTGTTAATGGAATTTCTTTTACTACAGGTAATTGAATCTGTTCACCATTTTCATTAATGCAATCAATAGTTTCTGTTAATTTATCATTATCTAAGTCAGGTGAAATATAAAATTCTTTTTCATTGTTCATAATTTTTACCTATAATTTTAAACTTTGTTTAGAAGCAGCCCAATTTACAAATTCTTTAGATTCTATTGTTAAATGTTCGCATAAATCTAAGTATTTCTGCAAAAGCTCTTTCCCAAAAGAAGTTATTTTTGTTCCTTGATTTCCTGTTTGTTTTTCTAAAATAGGTTGAGGGAATGCTTCTTCAATTGTTTTTAGAAGTAATGTTGCTCTTTTAGAACTCATTCCCATAACTTTTGCAGCAGATCGTATAGATCCTTTTTGAGCAAGGAGATGAAATAACTCCATTTTCCCAGCGCCTATCATATGACCTTGAACATAGATTTTAATTCTTATACCATTTTCATTTTCATTAACTAACCTAGGAGGCAATGACGAGCGATTTATTTTTATTGGTCTATTTTTCATTAACTAATTATAGGATATAATGTTAAAATAAACTAAATATTTTTTATAGAATTGCCTTATGTCTGATTATTTTACAACGGAAGAGTTAGCAGATTTTCTAAGAATTAAATCAAGGAAAGTATATGATTTAGTTTCTAAAGATTTAGTGCCTCATTCAAGAGTCATGGGAAAGTTACTTTTTTCTAAAATTGAAATTTCAAATTGGATATCTGGTAATAAATCAGAAGATATTCAACTTAAATCAATACCCATTGTTTTGTTAGGAAGTCATGATCCTTTATTAGAGCTAGCAGTAAAAAACTCCAAGTCTGGAATAGCGATGTCATTTGATGGAAGTACTCAAGGTTTAGAAAGATTTAAATTAAATGAAGGTTTCGTCTCAGGATTACATCTTTATGATAATGATGAAAATATATGGAATGTTCCGATAGTAAAAAAACAATTATCAGATAAAGCTGTAGTTTTAATTGAATGGGCAAAAAGAGAAAGAGGTTTAATTTTTAAAGAAAATAATAACATTAAAAATATTTCTATAGAAAATTATAAAGGAAAAAGATTAGTAAGACGGCAAATAGGATCTGGTTCAGAAATATATTTGCAATATATATTGAGGACTTATAATCTTAGCCATGATGATTTTAAAAGAACAGAAATAGCTTACTCTGAAAATGATGCAGTCCATCTAGTTTTATCAGATAAAGCTGACGTTACTCTTGGTTTAAAATCAGAGGCCAAAAAATATCAATTAGGATTTTGTCCAATTATAACAGAAAGATTTGATTTGGTAGTTGATAGAAAATTTTGGTTTGAAAAACCATTCCAAGATTTATTAAATTTTTGTAAAACAAGTCATTTTAAAGAAATAGCATCTAATTTGGATGGTTATAATATTATTGATTTAGGCAAAGTACATTTTAACAGTAACTAGGAATTTAAAATATTTATTTATTGAAGTTAGGTAATATCTTAACTTTATTTTTTATGTTTTTAAGTGTTAGAGTTTTTATTTTAAACTGATCTTATTAAGGAATCTAATGAAAATTACTAGTGTTGAAACTATTCAGAACAAAAAATATTCAAATATTGTATGGGTTCAAATTCATACAGATGAAGGTCTTGTTGGGTTAGGTGAAACTTTTAGAAATCCTGAAGCGATTGTTGCTTACATTCACGAGACTTGTGCACCATATCTGATTGGACGTGATCCTCGCAGGATAAATGAGCACGCAGATAACTTAATTAATTGGACAGCAAATAGATATATTGGTTATCCAACAAGGTCAGTTGAATATAGAGGGAACTCAGCGGTTGACATAGCTTTATGGGATTTAAAAGCAAAAGCTAGTAATTTAAGTTTAGTTGATATGTTAGGTGGTTTATGTAGGGATAATATTCCAGTTTATAATACTTGTGCTGCTGATGGATATAATTTGAAAGCCAATTCACTGTCTAGATCAGGAACAGAAAATAAGACCAATGATCAAAAAAGGCTACAGGATGACTTGACATTGCAAATCTCAAATCCAGGAGAGTTAGCTCAAAGTTTATTAAATGAAGGAATTTCGGCTATGAAAATATGGCCATTTGATGAATTTGCTTTTTTAACTAAAGGTCAAAGAATTTCTTATGAAGATTTAAAAAAAGGACTTAGTCGTATTGAAAAAATACGTAAAGCTGTTGGATCTAAAATTGATATAATGCTTGAGTATCACTCTTTATGGCAATTAGCTCCAGCATTAAAAATTGCAAAACATGTTGATCAATTTGATGTGTTTTGGCATGAAGATCCTATAAATATGGCTCACCTCAAAGACCTTGCAGAGTTTAAAAGTAAAACGATTGCTCCTATCGCAGGTAGTGAAGCTTTAGGGACTGCATTATGGTATCGGGATGCATTAGCTATTAATGCAATTGACTATATGCACTATGATCTTGGTTGGATTGGGGGAATTACTGAAGCTATAAAAATTGCTGGTTTAGCTCATGCAAATAATAGAATGATGTGTCCACATGATTGTACAGGTCCAGTTGTATGGATAGCAAATTTACATATTAGTCTTGCATTTCCTACGGCTATGATATTAGAAAGCGTCAGAGCCTTTTATAATGGTTTTTATCAAAATCTTGTCACTGACCTCCCAAAAATTGAGAATGGTTTTGCATTTCCTATGAATGGTATTGGCTTAGGGACAGAGTTAAAAGACACTTTATTAAATTCTCCTGATACGATTATTAAAAAAACTACTGTTAATGATTTATGAATAATTTAAAGATTATTAAATTAAAAAATAGTAACACAAAATTAAATATATTACCTGATTACGGTGGAAAAATAAGTAATTTATCTTTTGATGGGTTTGAAGTTTTACGTCCTATTCCAACTGATAATATTGAATTATTAAAATCATATAAAGGAGGTAATTTTGCGCTTGTTCCCTTTTCAAATCGTATAAAAAATTCACAATTTATGTTTAAAAATATTATTTATAAACTTAATAAAAATAATAATGTTGCACCTCATACAATTCATGGGCATGGACATTTGACTAAATGGGATGTTGTTGAACAAAGTATTAATAGTGTTTTAATTTCATATCGTCACGAGAATTCTAAATTTGGTTGGCCATGGGCCTATGATGTTAAACAAGAAATTATTTTAGATGATTATACTTGTTCCATAGGATTAACCATAACCAATCAATCTAATTCTGAAATGCCCTTTGGTTTTGGGTTTCATCCTTTTTTTAATTTTAATGACGATATTAAATTAGAATTTGATGCGGATAAAGAATGGCTTGGTTTCCCAGAAAATTTTCCCACAAAAACACAATCTATCAAAGATAACTTCAATATAAAAAATGGAAAAAGTTTGTGGAAAAAAGAAAAAACTGTCAGTTATGAAGGTTTTAAAGGAGATGTAAAAATACATTGGCTAAGTTACAATAAGAGCCTTATCTTACAAGCAGATAAAATTTTCAATCATTTAATAGTTCATGTTCCAGAGGGTAGTAATTATTTTTGTGTGGAGCCTGCAAGTCATCCTACAGATGGATTCAATCTAGCGTATAATAAAATTGAGAATATAACCCATAGATATTTAGAACCAGGGCAGAGTGCAACTGGTTTAATTAAAATAAAGTTAATTCAAAAAAATCAATTATAAAAAGGAAACTCAACTCCTTGAACTCCAGGGATAGTTAAAGAAAAAATACTGCCTGCAAGTGGTTGGGTTTTTTCAGTCCCCCTCGTTATTCCGTTTATACCTATGGAGGTAACATACATTATATCAAGATTAGGACCACCAAAGGCTATTTTAGTTGGTTTTTCAATTGGCATTTTGATGATCATATCAACTTCTCCTTTAGGAGTTATCCTCACCAACTCCCAGCCAGAAACGCCAGCCATCCAATAGCAACCATCTGAATCTACACATCCTCCATCTGGACGTCCGTTTAAATTTTTTGTATCAAAAAAAATACGTTTATTAGACCAAATAGCATTTTCTAAATCATAATCATACGCCCAAATAGTTCTTACCCAATATGCACTATCTGATACGTATGCTATTTTTGCATCTGGTGAAAAAGCTAATCCATTAATAATATGAAATCCATCCATAACTTTTTTTACGTTTCCAAATTGATCTAGACAATACAGGGTACCTTTTGGCGAATTTTCTATTTCTGGATTTTTGATAGGCATGGTTCCAGCATAAAATCTTCCTTTAAGATCCACTGTCCCGTCATTAAACCTATTGCTTAATATGTCGCTCTCTGTATCTTTAATTAGAGTAAGTTTTTGGGTTTTTTGGTTAAGTTCAAAAAAACCATCAGTTAGAGCCACAATTGCGTTTCCATCTTTTTTAAGAGCAAAACAACCTATTGGTCTTCCTAAATCTAAAATTTCGTTTATACCATTTTGTGGATTAAAATTACAAAATAAGCCTTCAGTAATATCAACCC
>CAZWGZ010000058.1:0-9802 GCA_964633395.1 uncultured Rhodobacterales bacterium | reverse complement strand
GAATAGATATTTTATCTCTTAAAAATTATCTTATTGAAAAAGGAACTATAAGAGGTTTTAAAGGCTTCTCAGAGAGTGGCGCAGAAGTTCTTGAGGCTGAAGCTGATATTCTAATACCAGCAGCCATGGAATTGGTAATTACGAAAGATAACGCCGAACGCATTAAAGCTCCTCTTATCATTGAAGCAGCCAATGGACCAATTTCTTCAGATGCAGATGATATTCTTAATAGACGTGGAATAATAATAATCCCAGACCTTTATGCAAATGCAGGAGGAGTAACTGTTAGTTATTTTGAATGGATTAAAAACTTAAGTAGAATAAGACTAGGTAGGTTACAAAGAAGAGCTCAAGAAAATCAAGTTTCAATTCTTATTGAAGGGATTGAAAAAATGACAGGAAAAAGTTTTCCAACTGATTATAAATCAAAATCTATTCAAGGAGCTTCTGAGTTGGATCTAGTTCGCTCTGGCTTAGAAGATACAATGATGGATGCTTATGATGTGATAAGTAAAGTTTGGAATAGTAATAAAGATATTCCAGATTTAAGAACGGCAGCTATGATGGTTGCGGTTCAAAGAGTAGCCCAAAGTTATTCCTCTTTAGGTATATAAAAACGTAAAAAAGGAGGACTAATGTCCTCCTTTTTTTATTAAATAAAAATTTACTTTCTGAAATCAGGGTAAGCTTCCATCCCAATTTCACTAATATCAGTACCTTCCATTTCTTCTTCAGGTGTTACTCTTATTCCCATTATTAACTTAATCAAATACCAAACAATGGTTGATGCTATAATTGTAAAGGCACCAATGGATAATATACCATAGAGTTGAGCGCCAATTGTCGCGTCAGAGTTTGAAAAGACAACGGCTATTGTTCCCCAAATTCCAGCAAATAAATGAACTGGGATTGCGCCAACAACATCATCAATTTTAAGTTTATCTAGCATAGGAATTGCTAATACAACAATTAATCCTCCTACAGCGCCAATGAAAATTGCAAGCATTGGAGTTGGGGCTAGTGGTTCAGCAGTTATAGCAACCAAGCCTCCTAAAGCGCCATTTAATGCCATGGTAAGGTCTGTTTTTTTATAAAAGAGCATTGTTAATATTATGGCAACGACAACTCCACCGGCTGCAGCTAAATTAGTATTTATATAAATATTTGATATTGCAGCAACATCTGCAGCAGTTCCCATGGCTAATTGTGATCCACCATTGAACCCAAACCATCCAAACCATAAAAGGAATGTACCTAAAGTGGCTAATGGTAAGTTAGACCCTGGCATTGGAGTTATACTGCCATCTTCAGCATATTTACCTTTACGTGCCCCTAAAATTATTGCTCCAGTTAATGCAGCCCAACCACCTACACCATGAACAATTGATGAGCCTGCAAAATCAAGAAAACCTGCTTCACTTAGAAAGCCACCACCCCATGACCAAGAGCCTTGGATTGGGTATATAAACCCACATAAAACTACAACAAAAATGAAAAAACTTTTTAGTTTAATTCTTTCAGCAACAGCTCCACTGACAATTGATGCTGCTGTGGCACAAAAAACCATCTGAAAAAACCAATCTGACCCTGATGAGTAAGTTGAGTCCTTATCACCTCCAAAAGTTTTTAACTCGTCAGCTGGGGCCCATAAAGCAAAACTGCCAATCCAGCCTGTGACATCCATATACATTAAATTATAACCAACAAATGCAAACATTAGGCCTGCAATTGAGTATAAACCGATATTCTTAGCACACTGGACTACTGCATTTTTAGCTCTTACTAATCCAGTTTCTAACATACAAAAACCGGCAGCCATTAACATAACTAGAAATCCATGGACTAAGAAAGAAAATGAATTAAAAATATATGCGGTTTCCGGATCTGGAGCTGCCAAAACCCTACTTGAAAAAATTGTTAATAGAATAGTTGTTAAAACAAACAACCTAGAAAATTTGAACATTATAAAACTCCTAATTAAAGATTAAGATGAAAAATAAAGATTTTTTTTAAAATTAAAAAATAAACATGTAATAGAATAAAAAAATGATTAAAAATGATTAAAAATTAATCATAAATAATAGAAAAACTAAATTATGATTAAAATATAGGCGTTATTTATTTTATTTAATTATTCATAGTGGTTTAAAATTTGATTTAGAGAGTTAAAAATTTCAATTTTACTATCCTTTGCCTTTGATTTTAAAGAGCCAAGATCTTTTTCGTTAGTTTCATTTGTTAATAAACGTATTGCTTTGAATGTTAGATCATCTTGTTTTTCCTTTAAAAAACAAATATTCATAATCTGATCTAGTTTGGAGAAAAAAATATCCATTTTGTTTAAAAAGATCAATTTTTTTTCAATGTCGTGTGTAATTTTAAAAGTTGACTTATCATTATAAAAAACTCTAAGAAACTCAATATCTCTTTGCCCACCAGCATTATACTTAGTTTCATACCATTTTGATGATTGATTTTTTTTTGTCCTGCTATCATTAGTTCCATTGTGATTAGAGCCGGTTCTCATTAAATTAATTTCTTTAGCTAATTCATGGGTGGAAATTGGGTAGTTATTAAAATCTTTTATGAGGTTAGATAATTGTGAACTAAAATTATTTTCTTTTGAAACAATTCTTGTCTTTCTTAAAGCTATTTTTTCCCAAGAAAAAGCATTATTTTTTTGATAATTTTTAAAATTAGAAAAGGTTGAGGCAATAGGTCCAGTTTTCCCAGATGGTCTGAGCTTTGTGTCAACCTCGTACAAAATCCCTTCATTTGTTTTAATAGACAATATATTTGTTAATTTACGAAACAAATCTAAATGTGCAAGTCTATCACTTTCAATAGCATTAACATTGTCGCTATAAATAAAAACAAGATCTAAGTCAGAGTTGGCGCTCATGTTTAATGAAGCAAATCTTCCATAAGCTATTATACAATATTGATCTAACTCAATATTATATTTTTTTTTAATTTCTTTTTCTACTATATCAATAGTTTTATCTAATGTGGATTGAGCAAGTAAAGAGAGTTCTTTAGCAAATTTTAAAATATTAATTTCACCTTGAATTAGTGCAAATAAAATTTGAAATTTTAGAAATCTATGGCTCTTTCGAAGTAAATCTAAGAGTGTCTCTTCATCATATAAATCAGGATCAATCTTATCATACATATTTTTATAAAATGTTATATTTCCATTTAACCTAATGGCATAATTAGGATCAAGAATATCTAGTAATTTTATATCTTCTGAAATAAAATTTGTTAGATATCCAGAAAATGATAAAACTTCAGAAAGGTTATTGAATAAATAATCTTTTTTAAAAAGATTATTTGTAAAAATTAAATTCAGCGCAACACTATCTACAAATCGTAATAGTTGGTATAAACCTTGTTGAATATCTTTTGACAAGAATATTATTGAAATAATTTTATCTAAGAATGTATTTAAAGGTTCATTTTTATCTAAAGATATTTTTTGTATAAAATAATTTTTAAATGAAATTATGATAGATTTTTCATTTTTTTTATTACAATTAATAATTTCATGAATTAAATTGATATTGGAATTATAAGATCCATTATTTTTACCATAAGATCGGGGAAGATTAAGTGGAATTGTAATTTTTCTATAAAACATTAAAGAATAGCCAGTATTTGTTAAAACCTTTATTTTAAACTATATATAAATTAACATTGTAGCAATATTCAAAATATAGGTAAGAGAATGGGACTGGCAAAAGATAATAATCTCTTAGTAGGAAGATCAAGGGATATAGGTGGATTAGATGTTATAAGAGTTTTGCCACATGCAACTAGGCAGATGGTTGGACCATTTATATTTTTTGATCAAATGGGTCCTAATGAATTTATAACTGAAGGCGGAATTGATGTTCGTCCTCATCCTCATATTGGTTTAGCAACATTAACCTATTTGTTTTCAGGAGAAATTCTGCATCGTGATTCTATAGGTTCGTCAGTCACTATTAAACCTGGCGACGTAAATTTAATGATATCAGGCAAGGGTATTTCTCATTCTGAGAGAACCCCTAAAGGTATTCATGTACCTTATAAACTTTTTGGCCTCCAATGTTGGATAGCTTTGCCCAAATTGAATGAAGAAATGAAGCCAGAGTTTTATAATTTAAAAAAGAAAGAGATACCATCAATTGTATCTAAAAATATGATGGCAAATGTTATCTTAGGTTCTGCGTTTGGTAAGACATCACCTTTAAAAAATATTTCTAAAGGAGTTTTTGTAGAAATCAAAATCAAAACTAATAATATTTTAGAATTACCTGATGATATAGAAGAGATTGCAGTATATTTGTTATCTGGGCAATTAGAAGTAAAAGACAGGATTGTAAGCGCTGGAGAAATGTTAGTTTTAAGTAATAAAAGTAAATTAACAATTAAAGCCATAGAAAATTGTCACTGTATTTTATTGGGTGGAGATACTATGAATGAAAGAAGATATTTATGGTGGAATTTTGTTGCTTCTGATTTGCAACTGATAGAAAGAGCCAAGAAGAATTGGGTTAATAAGAAATTTATTATGCCTGTTGATGATGCTAATGAATTTATACCATTACCGAAATAAAAGTTAAGCTTTTTAAAATTGGATCTTTAAATGTATGTACCAGAGCACTTTGAAGAAAAAAATATAAATGAAATTAAAAAAATAATAGATTCTTATCCTTTAGCAACATTATTTACCTCTGGGGCTAATGGATTTTCAGCAAATCATCTTCCTTTTTTATGTGATTTTAATGAAGACGGATCTCAAACAATAACAGGACATATAGCCAGAGAAAATGAACTTTATAAAGAGAGTAAAGAAGGTGATCAAGTTTTAGTTGTATACAAGGCTGAAGATACTTATATCAGCCCAAATTGGTATCAAACAAAAAAATTAACACATCAAGTTGTACCTACATGGAATTATCAGGCAATACATTTTCACGGAGTAATTAGTTTTTTTGAAGATAAAAAATTATTGCTCGCAGTTTTAGGGAAATTGACTAAAATACACGAAAAAAAAATAGGTGAAAATCCACCTTGGAAAATTAGAGACGCACCACGTGAATTCATAGAAAAAAAATTGTCTGCAATAGTTGGCATAAAAATTAATGTTTCAAGGTTTGAGGCTAAGTCAAAATTAAATCAAAATAAAGAAGTAGTTGATTTTAAATCTGTTAAGAAAAAAATGGTTCAAATTCGAAAGAAATCATTATATTTAGCTATGGAAAAACTAAAAATAAAATAGCTATGCTATCTTAAGGAGAAATTAAAAAATGTATCTAAATGAATATTTATTAAAGTCTAGTAAAGATAAAAATATTCAAATTATAATCAATAATTTGAGTAGCGCAGCTATTGAAATATCTAATAAAATAAGAAACATTGTAGATGACAGTGATAAAGAAAAGGTGAATACAAAAAATGTTGATGGAGATACTCAAAAACCATTAGATATTTTATCAGACGAAATTTTAATTGATTTTCTTAAAAAATCTCCAGTTTCAGCTTATGCATCAGAAGAGCAAGAAGGATTTGTTGATTTTAAAAATGAAAACGAGTTTATAGTATTTGCTGATCCTTTAGATGGATCCAGTAATATAGACGTTAATGTATCGATAGGAACTATCTTTTCTATTATGTCGAGAAATAACCTTTCTCTCGAAAAAGCTTTTACCCAAAAGGGAAGCAAACAAAAATCGTCTGGTTTTTTTGTATACGGACCACAGATAACTTTGTTTTTAACTGTGGGGAATGGCACTGCTTTATTTAGTTTAGATGAAGCTAAGAATCAATTTGTATTAATTAATGAACGTCTGAGTATTCCCGAAGCTACATCTGAGTTTGCTATTAATGCGGCCTATAGTAGATTTTGGGATAAAAGAACATCTCAGTATATACAAAATTGTCAAAAAGGAATGGACGGACCCAGGGGGAGAGATTTTGGAATGAGATGGGTCGGTTCATTAGTAGCCGATGCTAGTCGAATATTTATTAGAGGTGGTGTTTTTTTATATCCAGCTGACGCAAGAGTTAAGTATAAGCAAGGTCGATTACGTTTAACATATGAAGCAAACCCAATAGCCTTTTTAGTTGAACAAGCTAATGGTAAAGCAACTAATGGTATTGAAGATATCCTAAACCTAGAAGTAACTAATATTCATCAAAGGTCCCCTTTAATCTTTGGGTCTTTAAAAGAAGTAGAAGAATTTAAAAATTCGAGTGAAAATTTATAAATTTTTGAAACTTCTATGTAGTTTTCATAATATAAGTGTTAAAGAGTAAACGTTAATTATTATTTAGAAAAGTTGTTAAGAGGAAATTTAATGCAGTCCCAGGTTAGATCTAAAGACGATATATCATTATTAATGGCTGATGCTATTAGATTTCTTGCTATGGATGGAGTCCAAGCGGCAAATTCAGGTCATCCAGGAATGCCAATGGGTATGGCAGACGTTGCAACTGTTTTATTTAGTAAGTTTATAAATATTTATCCAGATAATCCAGATTGGCCTGATAGAGACAGATTTGTTTTATCGGCTGGCCATGGATCCATGTTAATTTATGCAATCCACTATCTATTGGGTTATAAAGATATGCCCATAGAAAATATTAAAAATTTTCGTCAATTAAATTCAAATACAGCTGGTCATCCAGAATTTGGACATGCAAAAGGTATAGAAACTACAACTGGGCCGCTTGGGCAAGGTTTAGCAACGGCTGTAGGCATGGCTTTAGCTGAGAGATTGCTAGCTACAAGATTTGGATCAAAATTAGTTGATCATTACACATATGTTATTGCTGGAGATGGATGTCTTCAAGAAGGTATAAGTCATGAAGCAATAGAATTTTCGGGGCATTTAAAATTATCAAAATTAATAGTGTTGTGGGATGATAACAATATATCGATTGATGGCTCAACAGATTTATCAAATTCTGCTAATCAAATTCTAAGATTTAAGGCAGCTGGTTGGCATACCCAAATTGTTGACGGACATAATCATGAAGAAATTGAAGTTGCTCTTAATAATGCTAAAAAATCAAGAAAACCTTCTCTTATTGCCTGTAAAACAATAATTGGTTTTGGTGCTCCTACTCTAGCAGGAACGTCAAAAACTCATGGAGCTCCTTTGGGAGCAGAAGAAATTAAAGCAACGAGACTTGCCTTAGGCTGGACAAGTAACGCTTTTGAAATTCCACAAAATATTTTAATAGCTTGGAAAAAAACAATAGAAAGATCGAAGGATATTTATGAAGAGTGGGGAAGTAAACTTGAAAAGAGCCCAAAAAAGAAACGTTTTCAATCTTTTTTAGATGGAAATATTCCTAAGGCTTATGAAAGAAAAATGTCTTTATTTATAAAAGAAATGAAAGAAGCTAAACCTAAATTAGCTTCTAGGCAGTCTAGTCAAAAAACTCTAGAAGTAATAAATCAAATCATTCCAAATACTATTGGAGGATCGGCAGATTTAACGGGGTCAAATTTAACTAAGACAAGCCAGATGAAAACTGTTGCTCCTGGAAAATTCTCTGGCAATTATATTCATTATGGAATTAGAGAACATGCAATGGGTTCAATAATGAATGGTATTGCATTGCATAGAGGTTTTATTCCTTACGGTGGAACCTTTCTTGTATTTAGTGATTATATGCGAGCTTCAATTAGAATGTCGGCATTAATGTCACAGAGAATAATTTATGTGTTAACTCATGACTCAATTGGCCTCGGTGAAGATGGACCAACGCATCAACCCATAGAGCATTTAGCTATATTAAGATCTACCCCAAATTTAAACGTAATAAGACCAGCAGATGTTGTTGAAACTGCTGAAGCTTGGGACGTTGCTCTTAAGACTAATGGTCCAACCGTATTAGCCCTTTCAAGGCAAGGATTAAAAGCCTTTCGCTCAGAGAAATCTTCAGATAATCAAGTTGCTAAAGGTGGTTATATTTTAAATAATATTACATCAAATAGAGATTTAACTTTAATTGCAACAGGTTCAGAAGTAGAAATAGCAATGGAAGCATCTGAATTATTAAATAATCAAGGACTTAAAGTTGCTGTTGTGACATTGCCGTGTTGGGAGCTATTTGATAAACAGGATGAAGCTTATAAAATAGAAATTCTAGGTGATTGTCCTCGAATAGCTATAGAAGCAGGATGTGATATGGGTTGGGCTAAATATATTGGTGATAAAGGTGCTTTTATTGGAATGAAAGGGTTTGGTGCTTCAGGTCCTGCTTCAGAACTTTATAAGCATTTTGGCATTACTACTGAAGCGGTTGTAGAAAAAGTCAAATCAATATTAAATTAATTAATTGAAAATATTATTTAGAGTAAACTTTTAACAATGCCTCTTTCGATTAAAAATATAATAAATGAAAAAGTTAAAGATAAATCAGTTTTTATTAGAACTGATTTAAATATTCCAATGTCAAATGGAAAAGTTACAGATTTTATGAGAATGGAACGACTAGTTCCAACTATAAAGTATTTAAAATCCTCAGGGGCTAAAGTTATAATATGCAGTCATTTTGGAAGACCTGAAGGAAAAATTAATAAAGATTATTCTTTAAAACCACTAGTAAACATCCTATCGAAAGCTTTAGATTCTGAAGTTAAGTTTTCGGAATCCTGTATTGGTCCTAAAGCTTTGAAAGCCAAAGGTTCATTAATATCAGGGGAAATTTTATTGTTAGAAAATGTTAGGTTTCATAAAGGTGAAGCAACAAATGATATACAGTTCGCAGAAGAATTAGCACAAAAATGTGATATTTTTGTTAATGATGCTTTTTCTTGTTCCCATAGAGAACATGCAAGCTTGCATGCAATAACAAATTTTTTACCTTCATATTCAGGTATTTTATTAAATGAAGAAATAACTGCTTTACAATCAGTATTAATTTCACCTTCTAAGCCTGTTGCAGCATTAGTTGGGGGTGCAAAAATATCTACAAAAATAAATATTATTGAATATCTAATGACTAAGATGGATTATTTAATAATAGGAGGTGGAATGGCAAACACATTCCTAGTTGCAAAAGGGTTTACTGTAGGCAAAAGTCTTTTTGAAAAAGAAGCAGTTGAAGTTGCTAGGTCAATTCTAGAAAAAAGTAAAAAATATAACTGTGAAATTATACTGCCAATGGACCTTGTGGTTGCTAAAAAGTTTGAAGCTAATATTGAAACCCAAATAGTTTCTTCTGATATGATACCATCTGATATGATGGCTTTAGATGTTGGTCCGAAAAGTATTGATAAAATGAATGCTATTTTGAAAAATGTTAAAACATTATTATGGAATGGACCACTTGGAGCTTTTGAAATAGAACCTTTTGGAAAAGGAACTTTTTCTCTAGCTAAAGTAGCATCTCGCCTTACTGAAGAAGGGAAATTAATAACTGTAGCAGGGGGAGGAGATACGGCATTTGCTCTAAAAAAAGCTGGTGTAACTGAAAAATTTACGTATATTTCTTCAGCTGGAGGTGCTTTTCTTGAATGGGTAGAAGGTGTTCATTTGCCAGCTATATTGGCGTTAAGTAATAATTAAAATTTAACTATAATGAGAGGAAATAAAATGACAGTTAGAGTTTCAATTAATGGTTTTGGAAGAATTGGAAGAAATATATTAAGGGCTATTATTGAATCAGGTAGAGATGATATTATAGTTGTAGGAATTAATGATTTAGGGCCAGTAGAAACTAATGCACATTTATTAAGATATGATACCGTTCACGGAAGATTCCCAGCTGAAGTAAAAGTAAATGGCGATACTATAGATGT
>CAZWGZ010000057.1:0-9956 GCA_964633395.1 uncultured Rhodobacterales bacterium | reverse complement strand
GTGCTTTATGTCCGCTAATTGAGGCTGCTTCTGGTATTGTTAGGCCTCTTTCAATAAACCTTGAGATAGCCTCATGCCTTAAATCATGGAAGTGAAGGTCGATTAAACCAGATCTCTTTATTAGCCTCTTCCATGCATTTTGAAGTGATGAGTGACTTGCGTTAAACACAGTTTTACCTGGCCTTGGCAATGATTCGAGAATTGATAGAGACTTGTTTGACAAGGGAATGACCCTATCCTCTCCATTCTTAGTATCTCTTACTTTTAGTAAACGACTATCTAAATCGACATCCTTCCACAACAACTTTATCAACTCACCCTGCCTAAGACCTGTTTCTAATGCAATGAGTATAAGTGGCTTTAAATAAGTCACTTTAGTTTCTCTAAGGGCATGCATTAATTTGTCTATATCGTATGCAGATACCCTTCTATCTCTTGGTTTATTAAGCTTTGGCTTGGATACCAGATCAACAGGATTAATTGGCAGGTAATACCCCCACTCCAATCGTGCAAACTCAAGGCAATGCCTTATTAACGCCAAGTCATACCTTGTGGTTCTTGCGCCATCAACAAGCCTTAAGGTTTTAAAATTCGATATGATGGTGGAGGTTAAATTAGGTAGTCCAACTCCTGATATAGACCTCTTAAGCAAAGCCTTAACCCTCCATGTTTCTTTATCACGGCTCTTTTTATGAGGAGTTACCTCTTTTAGGTATCGCTTGAGTAAATCACCTAAGGTTACAGACTTATCAACGCATCCAACAAGGCCTTGATCTATTTGTCGCTCAATCATTACAGCCCATCTCTGGGCGTCTTGTTTTATGGTAAATGTTTTAGATTGTGATGGCTGTCCGTGCTTTCGAACCCGAACAAACCACTTATCATTTCTCTTTAGTATAGACGCCATAACATAACCTCACTGGATCAATAGTGGATCAAGTGGTTACATTTGAAATAAAGTAGAAGGATATAAATTGTAAATGTCTAATGAAAACATACACTTAAGTTGGTCGGGGCGGAGAGATTCGAACTCCCGACCCTCTGCTCCCAAAGCAGATGCGCTACCAGGCTGCGCTACGCCCCGAACATTTTTGATTTATACTTTAGTAATGAACAAAAGCAAGCATTTGTTTTAGTTTAAGTTAAATAAATTTAATATTTATTTTATAATAGGACAATTAAGCCTGTCCCCAACATTTCCTTTAAGTTCGCCTGCATTCAATTCTAAAACAAATCTAACTTTTTCTTTACTTGAAATGTTAGATTTATCCATTGCAATAGCATTTCTATAAATTTGAATAATGACGCCTTCTTCATTAAGAAAAAATAAATCTAAATTTAAAAAGGTATTATGCATCCAAAAATTTCTAATTTGACTATCTTTCCATTCAAATAGCATTCCATTATTAACAATTAGCTCTTTTTTATACATTAATCCAAAAACTCGTTTTTCTTCTGTATTAGCCCATTCTAAAGTTAAATCTAAAGACTTATTGTTCTTAAATTGTATTTTACAATTAATTTTTTCAAATTTTGGAATCTTGATATTGGCAGAAATTAATTTAGCATTGGAAATAATTAGGAAAAATCCTAATAGTATAATTTTTAATATAAATTTATTATAATTAATCATATTTTTTTTATTCTTAAAACTTCATCTAAAAGAAAACGAACTTCATCTCGAACATTTGATTTTAAAAAAGGATCACGCCAAGCCTTAAGCCAATGATCAGGAATTCCATTTCTTACTCTACTATTAGTCCAATTAAGGGATCTTAAAAACGTTTGACAATCGATAGACATTTCTTCATCAAGCCATTCTAATTTATTATTTAATACTGCCCAATTACCAGCCCATGCTTTAGCAGTTAAATAAGGATTATACCCTCCTCCGCCTAAAATTATTGATTTGTCACATAAGCTTAATAGATCATGAATGGCTTTCCAATACCCATTATTATTTAATGAAGTTCTAGATTGAGGATCTCCATCCAGCATATCAGAACCTGCTTGGATAATTAAAAGGTCTGGTTTAATAGATTTTCCAAAAGGAATAACAGCGTTGTTAATAATGAAATCAATTTCTGAGTCATTAAACGCTGAGGGAACTGGAAAATTCATTATATTTGGTATTGAACAATCTTCTATAGGGCCTGTTTTGGGCCATCTGTTTTTTTCATGCAAAGATACTAAAGTTACATTTTCATGATCAACAAATACATCATGTACACCATCACAATGATGGGCATCTATGTCGACATACATTATATTTGTAAAGCCTAGCTCTAAACCTTTTAATATAGCTAAAACACAGTCATTTAAAAAACAAAACCCATAAGCTTCAGATTTTCTACCATGGTGAGTGCCTCCAGAAAAATTTAAAATTCTAGTAGCTTCATTATTAGCAATCATTTCCACAGCTTTAATACTTGCCTTAGCTGCAGAAGCAGGCCTAGAAAAGACTTCTTTAAAAATAGGATTATTTCCAATTCCAATATTATATTTTTTCTTTAAAATATCAGGTAAATCTTGATTAGTTTCAGCTAAATTTAAGGCTTCAACATAACCTCTGTCATGAAATTTAGTTAATTCATCAAAATTAGCAGCTTTATTTTTAATGATTTGATTTTCATTTACCCAGCCCATTAGCTTTAAAAGCTCTAAACTAGGCCAAACTCTATCCATGTCCAAAGGATGACCTTTTTCATATCTAGACCCTTTAAAAATATCACTTGTAAATATATAATTCTGCATTGTACTTTTTTGTAATGTATATATTGATATTATCAAATTAATTTTTTAATGGATTAAAATGTTAAGAGGTCTATTTATAGCTGCAATTATATTTCTAATATGGGAAATCAGTTGTGTAATATTCGAAATACCTCCATTTATGCTCCCTCCCCCAACGAAGATATTTACTTCAATGTATAATAATATAGATATTTTATTAAATCATGCCTCATATACGTTAGTAGAAATTTTAGCATCTATTATTATTGGGTCATTTATTGGTATCTCTACTGCTTTAATCATTTCATCTTCACCTAGACTTAAAAGATGGATAATGCCTATACTTCTAGCTAGCCAATCTATTCCAGTCTTTGCTTTAGCTCCTTTGCTTATTTTATGGCTTGGATATGGAATGAGCAGTAAAATAGTAATTGGCGTTTTAATTGTTTTCTTTCCTATAACATCAAATTTTACAGATGCTTTGAATAAAGTTCCACAAGAATTAATAGATGCCGGAAAAACAATAGGTTTCAATAAAATGCAAATTTTTTGGAAAATAAAAATACCTGCATCTCTTCCTGGTTTAAGTTCTGGCATTAGAGTGGCCACTTGTTTTGCACCTATAGGAGCCGTTGTTGGAGAGTGGATAGGAGGTAGTACAGGCTTAGGTTCTTTTATGATTTATAGTAACGCTAGACTTCAAACAGACAATATGTTCGCAGCCTTATTAATCCTTATTTTTATAACAATTTCACTCTACAGAGTAACCGATAAAGTCCTTACTAAATATGTATGGTGGAAATAATATAAAAAATTATTGATTTTTTTTTAATAATGCTCAATAAGGGAATTTGCCGGGGGTGCAAGATGGTCGTCTTGCTGAGAATTTAACCCTTATAACCTGATCTGGCTAGAACCAGCGGAGGGAGATGCAATATGCATATAATATTTAAAATAATAACAACAACTTTCTTAACATTAATAATTAATTTTGCTCATGCAAAAACAGAAAAACTAACAATTGGACTCGATTGGTTTATTAATCCTGATCATGCTCCTCTTATAATAGCGCAAAAAAGAGGCTTTTTTAAAGAAGTTGGGCTAGAAGTAGAGATGATAGAGCCAGCTGATCCTAATGACCCTCCTAAATTAGTTGCTGCAGGTAGATTAGATTTAGCAATTTCATATCAGCCCCAACTTCATATTCAAGTTGATCAAGGCTTACCTGTTGTCAGAGTAGGTACTTTAGTTAGCGTTCCACTAAATGCTCTTGTTGTGTTAAAAAATGGGCCAATAAAATCAATATCTGATCTGAAAGGAAAAAAAGTTGGTTTTTCTGTTGGTGGCTTTGAAGAAGCGTTGTTATCAGGAATGTTAGAAAAATATAATTTAAAAATGACTGATATAGAATTAATTAATATCAACTTTTCTTTATCACCTTCATTAATAGCCAAAAAAGTAGATGGTGTTATTGGAGCCTTTAGAAATTTTGAATTAAATCAAATGGATATAGTAGGACATCCAGGAAGAGCTTTTTACCCTGAAGAGCATGGCGTTCCAACATATGAAGAATTAATATACATTTCAAATGTTAAAAATAGAAATAATCCACTTTTTAATAAATTTTTTAAAGCCGTTCAAAAAGCAACTTTAACAATGATCAATGATCCTATTTCATCATGGAAAGATTTTTCTACATTCAGAAAAGGCCTAGATGATGAATTAAATAAACGTGCTTTTAGAGATACTTTATCCCGATTTGCTTTGAGACCTCAGGCTCATGACATGAGAACTTACGAAGAGTTTGGAGATTTTTTAAAAGAAAAAGGAATAATTAAAAAGGTTACAAAAGTTAATACTTTTGCAAAACCTTAATTTCTTTTAAAACTTATATTGAAATTAAACCTAACTTTAGTTAAAAATTAATATGTTTTTAATATTAGAGTTAGGTTTTAATAATGAAATCAATTGTACTTTTTATTATATTGCTAATTGTATGGCTTTTAATGTCTGGTCACTATACTTTTCTTATCACAACCTTAGGTATTTTATCTTGTATTTTTTGTGTGTACATAGCCAAAAGAGCTAAACTTATTGATGATGAAGGACTACCTTTAGTATTTTTTCCAAGGTTAACAAATTATTTACTATGGCTTTTTAAAGAAATTTTTATTTCAAACATAAGTACAGCAAAAGCTGTGATAACAGGAAAAATTGATCCAGAAATATTTACTATTAAGGTTTCACAAATCAGTGAAGTGGCTAAAGTAACTTATGCTAACTCTATCACATTAACACCAGGCACAGTAACAACCCAAATTAATAACAATACATTTGAAATACATGCTCTTAATTCAGACTTTGGAGATGATTTAAGGAGTGGTGAAATGGATCAAAAAGTTAAGTGGCTGGAAGGAAAGTAAATAATGTATTTAGCTGCTTTAATAGCCTGTGCCATTTCTGGAATTTTAATATTAGTCAGAGCTATATTGGGCAAAACTACCTTTGATAGAATTTTAGCTGTAAATACTCTAGGGACTATAATAGTAATTGGAATTTCTCTTCATGGTTTTTATATGGAAAGGCCTGAATTTCTTGATATTGCCATAGTTTACGCATTAATAAACTTTATTGGTACAATCGCTGTTCTAAAATTATTTAGTACTGGTTCTTTAGGGGAAATTAAAAAATAATGGATTTAATTAAAGATATCATTACAGGGATTTGTTTTTTTATTGGCTCTTTATCAATCATAGTCGGAGCATGTGGGTTAATAAAGTTTCCAGATGTCTTTTCAAGAATTCACGCCGCTGGAATGATTGATACAGGTGGAACAGCATTTTTTTTACTTGGCATGATTATTCAAACTGGTTGGTCTTTAATCACAGTAAAGTTATTATTAATTGGAATTTTTATATTTTTTACTAGCCCTGTTTCAAGTCATGTGACAGCAAATTTAGCTCGACAAAAAAAAATAATTCCTTTTGGTAGAAAAATTGGAAAGCTTCTATGATTACAGAATTAATAATAAATGCATTCTTAGTTACCTTAATGATGGGAATTGCAATCTCATTACTTAAAACTAGAAGTGTAATCTTTACTGTAATTCTTACCAGTGCTTACTCATTGGTTGCTGCTTTAATGTTTATAACACTTGATGCCGTTGACGTTGCTTTCACAGAAGCGTCTGTGGGAGCAGGAATATCAACAATTTTATTTTTATCAGCCATGGCGTACTTACCAAAAGAAGAAGAGCAAAATTTAAACAGCCAGTTTTTTCCAGCAATATCGTGTATAGTTCTAGGTGCTATTCTAATTTGGTGCAGTTATGATTTACCAGAAATAGGACTAGCAACAGCTCCAATACATTTACATATAGTCCCAGATTATATTCTTGGATCAAAAAATGATATTGGCATACCAAATATTGTAACCTCAATATTAGCTAGTTATAGAGGATACGATACTTTTGGAGAAACCGTAGTTGTTTTTACGGCTGGGATAGCTGTCTTGGCTCTATTAAAAAACACAACTATATCTAAGAAAAAAAATGAACTCAAAAAAAAGGTTGGTAAGAATGTATAAAAATCCAATTTTAAGAGTTTGTACAAAAGTACTTTTTGCTCCAATTATTTTATTTGGATTATATGTCCAATTTCATGGTGACTATGGTCCTGGAGGTGGTTTTCAGGCAGGAGTAATTATTGCAAGCGCTTTTATTCTTTATTCGATTGTCTTTGGATTAAACGAAGGCAAAAAACTTCTTCCAGAAAAAATGAATTTATTTCTTTTAGCTTTAGGCGCTCTAATATATGGAGGAGTTGGAATAATATCGATGTTACTTGGAGAAAATTTTCTATCATACAACATACTTGGAACTAGCGCTCAATCTGGGCAACATATAGGAATACTTCTAGTTGAATTTGGCGTCGGTTTGACGGTTTGCAACGTAATGATTTCTTTGTTTAATTCCTTTGCTGGTTATAAATCGGATAAAGGATATTAAAATGATGTCTTCAGCAATGGGTATTTGGAATTATTGGATAGTATTCATCTTAATGATGATAGGTTTATTCATTGTTATAGGAAGAAAAAATTTTTTAAAAAAAATAGTAGGCTTAACGATATTTCAAACTTCAGTTTTTTTACTTTATATTACCTTTGGTAAAATCACAGGTGGAATAGCTCCAATTTTAACTGGTTCTTCTTCATCAATTTATTCTAATCCTTTGCCTCATGTTTTAATACTTACTGCTATAGTTGTTGGTGTTGCAACAACAGCCCTTGGACTTGCTTTGGTGGTTAGAATTAATTCTACATATGGAAGTATTGAAGAGGATGATATTTCAGCTCAAGACTTAGTTGATTACCATGATCAAAATCAAACTTTTGATAAAATCAATATGAAGCTCAATAAATGATAGATATTCTAATAAGCCATCTGCCTATTTTAATAGTTATTTGTCCATTAATGATGTCACTAATTGTTGTGCTTATTTCTAATAATTATCTTAGCTGGTTAATTACGTTAGTAACGACATTTATTACTTTTATAATATCTCTTTTGTTATATCAAGAAGTTCAAATTCACTCTTTAATTTCATATGCGCTTGGTAACTGGTCTCCTCCTTTAGGAATTGAATATGTTATTGATCATGTCTCCATTATTCCGCTTATAATTATTAGTGGGATAGGCTTTTTAGCAACACTGTTTGCATTTAAGGTAATGCCATCTGAAATAGATAAAGACACTATATCCAAAACTTATAGTTTATGGCTTTTAGCCATTGCTGGTTTGTTAGGCCTAGTTACCACTGGGGATGCTTTTAATCTTTTTGTATTTTTAGAAATTTCATCCCTAGCATCTGTTGCATTAGTGGCAATGGGAGCTAAAAAAGATAGGCAGGCGTTAGTTGCAGCTTACAACTATTTAATAATTGGGGCTGTAGGAGCAACACTTTATGTAATTGGTGTTGGTTTATTATACGCAATTACTGGAACATTAAATATGGCAGACCTTACTGAAAGACTTGCTGACATTGAAAATAATAGAGCCTTAATAGCAGGGTTTGGTTTTATGGTTGTAGGTATTATGGTAAAAGCAGCAATATTCCCATTACATATTTGGCTTCCTAGAGCTTATGCATATGCCCCTTCAGCAGTATCTATCCTACTTGCTGCAACAGCAACGAAAGCTTCACTTTATATCCTTGCTCGTATTTTATTCTCAATTTTTTTACCTTCTGATGATTTAATTAATTATACGCTTACGTATATAATTCTTCCTTTATCTATTTTAGCCATGTTTGCAGGAACAATAATGGCAATTTATGAAAAAGATATTAAAAGATTGCTAGCTCATTCTTCTGTAGCGCAAATTGGTTATATCTCTCTTGCTTTTTCAATAGGTACAAAAGCAAGTATTGCATCTGGATTTATTCATATGGCCAATCATGCTCTAATTAAAGGTGGATTATTTATGGCAGTTACATCTATGGGATATTATTTACAAAGAAGAATAACTATACATAGTTTATCAGGATTAGGAAAAACAATGCCTATAACATTTTTTTGTTTTGTTATTTGTTCGCTTAGCCTTGCTGGATTGCCTTTAACTGCAGGATTTATATCTAAACTATACTTAATTAAAGCATCCATTAGCTCTGAAGGATTGTGGCTAGCTTTTTTAATATTGCTTAGCTCAGCTTTATCTCTTATTTACTTATGGAAAATAATTGAAGCTTTATGGCTAAGTCCATCACATAATCAAGGGATAAAAGTTAAGGAAAGTCCTGTTATTTACACTTCATTACTAATAATAACTTTTTTAAATATTTATTTTGGATTAGATGCCAGTTTAATAGTCAACAGTAGTTTTAATGCATCTAATTTACTCTTAGGGATAGATAAATGATCTCTATAGAAAATTACATCTTACTAACAATTTTTAGTCCTTTATTAGTCTGTATTCTAACTCCTTTTTTATCAAATAATGTATTATTAAGAGATATTATAGGCCCAATAGGTGGAGTAGTTAGCTCTTGGGGAGCTATAGAAATAACAAGATCTGTTCTAAATGGAGAAAAACCATCAGTTGAAATTTTTCAAATTGCTGAAGGTTTAACAATTAGTTTCAATATCACTCCTTTGGGAGCAATATTTGGGATAGTTGCTTCTTTCCTCTGGGTTGTTGCTGCTATATATTCTGTTGGGTATATGAGAGGTAATAAAGAAAAAAATCAAACTAGGTTTTTTACTTTTTATGCATTAGCGATACATGCAGCTTTATGCATAGCCTACTCAGGAAATTTGTTAACATTATTTATTTTTTACGAAATTTTAACTTTTTCTACATACCCACTTATAACTCATAAACAAGATGAAGTTGCTAAAAAAGCTGGACGTATATACATGACTATTTTAGTTGGCTCATCAATATTATTACTATTACCTGCCATCATATGGGTTTGGGTTATAACGGGCACACTTGAAATGTCTCAAAATGGTATTTTAAGTGGAAAGCTTGATCCCAAATATGCTCCATATTTACTTATGATGTTTGTTTTTGGGATAGGAAAAGCTGCATTAATTCCTCTTCATAGTTGGTTGCCAGCTGCAATGGTAGCACCTACACCTGTTTCAGCTCTGTTACATGCAGTGGCTGTTGTTAAAGCAGGTGTATTTACAATGTTAATTATATTAACAAATGTTTTTGGTATTCAATACCTTGCAGATACAGGTTCTTCTAAATGGTTGATTGGGTTGGCATGCGTTACTCTCATATCAACAAGCATCATAGCAATATATAAAGACGATTTAAAAGCTAGACTTGCCTACTCAACTATCAGCCAACTTTCATATATTACGTTAGGTGGAGCACTAGCTTCATCATATGCCACTCAAGGAGCAGCACTTCATATTGTAACTCATGCAGCTGGAAAGATTACATTGTTTTTTGTAGCTGGTGCTATTTATGTTGGAGCAAACATTTCTAAAATATCAGAATTAAATGGACAAGGAAAATCAATGCCTTTGGTTTTTCTAGCGTTTTTTATTGCTTCTTTATCTATTATTGGAGTTCCTCCAATGGGTGGATCATGGAGCAAAATTTTCTTAATGATGGGTGCTGTCGAGAGTGATTATTTAATTGTTATAATTGTTTTATGTCTTTCAACTATATTAAATGTATATTATTTAATGGAGATACCTGCCAGAGCATTCTT
>CAZWGZ010000056.1:0-10044 GCA_964633395.1 uncultured Rhodobacterales bacterium | reverse complement strand
CTGAAGATGCAGATTTATCGGGATTAAGTGAGGCATCAACTACTTCTATAAAAGGAGAAATGAATGAAGGAGAAACTTCCACACGACTTGGTTTAATAGGAATACCATCTTGTGCAGAGGTAATAATTATTGAACGCGATATAAGATTGGCTGAATTAACTGGCGTTCATTACCATGTAGCTCATGTGTCTACAAGAGAAGCAGTTGATGTAATTAGGCATGCAAAAAAAAGAGGAGTAAAAATTACTTGTGATACAGCTCCTCCTTATTTTTGTTTAAATGAAACTGTATTAATAGGTTATGATACTGCATTCAAAATTTCTCCTCCTTTAAGATCGGAAGATGATAGATTAGCTATTATTGAAGGTATTAAAGATGGAACAATAGATGCAATAGCTTCTGACCATCGAGCTAGATCTAAAGATACAAAAATTCAACCATTTTCTGCGGCTTCAGTTGGTGCATGCGGCATAGAGACATTATTTTTACTCACATTAGAATTAGTGCATAAAAAAATAATAAATATTAGCAAAGCTCTTTCCATGATTACAATTAATCCTGCAAGACTGCTAAAAATTGAAAAACCTTCAGTACAAGAGAATAAAGACGCTACTTTTTTTATTTTTAATGAAAATATATCAAATAAAATTAATCAAAAAGAAATGAAAACTAGCCCAACCCCATTTGATGGAAGAGTTGTAAAAGGTAAAATATTAGGAACATTCATTAAAGGTCATGCTTCATTTATAGATCAAACATTTAATGATAAAATAATATAATGATTTTTGATCTTAATTATTTCTTAATATTGATGTTGTTTTTGTTTTTTGGATATTTTATTGGAGCAATTCCTTTTGGTTTAATTTTAACTAAATTATCTGGATTAGGTGACATTAGAAATATAGGTAGTGGAAATATTGGTGCCACTAATGTTTTAAGGACTGGTAATAAAAAAATAGCTTTACTTACACTCATTCTTGATGGGGGCAAAGGAGCTTTTGCTATATTTTTAGCAGCTTTCTTTTTTAAACAGCTTTCAATTTCTAATTTGCTTGGATTAGAAATAGTTCAATCATTAGTTGCTGTGTCAGCAGTAATAGGTCACTGCTTCCCAATTTGGTTGAAATTCAAAGGAGGCAAAGGTGTGGCTACTGGTTTTGGCTCTATAATCATTCTTAATTTGATGGTGGGAGTTATAGCTTTATTAATCTGGATATCAATAGCAAAAATATTTAAAATTAGTTCAATGTCAGCTTTAATTGCTTACCTAACAATACCAATACTAATGTTTTTAAATTCAACTGAAAATTATTTTTTTGTTGCTTCATTATTAATTTCTTGTATTTGTTGGTTTCAACATAAAGCAAATATTAAAAGATTAATAAATGGCTCAGAACCTAAGATATAAAAATATTATCATTGTTATTTAAATAAAGTAATGTTATCTGCAAGAAAATAGTATTTTTTAAATTGTTGTATTTAAGTTGCTTTTAATAACAAAATTAGGACGTGAATAAATGAAGTTAGTAATAGTTGAATCTCCAGCAAAAGCTCAAACTATTAATAAATATCTTGGAGATGACTACAAAGTCATTGCCTCTGTAGGCCATATAAGAGACTTACCATCAAAAAATGGAGCTGTACTTCCAGAAGAAGATTTTAAAATGTCTTGGGAAATGCATAAAGATAAAGATAAAGTCTTGAAAGAAATTGTAAGCCAATTAAAGTTATCCGATACTCTTATTCTTGCAACTGACCCTGACCGAGAAGGTGAAGCTATAAGTTGGCATTTAAAAGAAATATTAAATAGTAAAAAAACTATATTAGATAAACCAGTTCAAAGAGTAGTTTTTAATGAAATTACAAAGACTGCTGTTTTAGAAGCTATGAAAAACCCGCGTGAGATAAATGCTGAATTAGTTGATGCATATTTAGCAAGAAGAGCTTTGGATCATCTTATTGGTTTTTCAATTTCTCCAATTTTATGGAGAAAACTTCCAGGATCTAAATCTGCAGGAAGAGTTCAATCGGTTGCACTGAAATTAATATGCGAGAGAGAATTAGAAATTGAAAAATTTAATATTGAAGAATATTGGTCAATTTCATCTCTATTTTTAAAATCAAGTGATGAAAATCTTCCTGCTAGACTTATAGTGCTAGATAGTAAAAAACTAGCTAAAATGGACATTCACAATGAAGATGAAGCAGATGTTGCACTTGTTAAAATCAAGAAATCTAAGTTTAATATAACAAAAATTGAAAAAAAAAGAGTTACAAGAAATCCTTTAGCACCTTTTACAACTTCAACACTTCAACAAGAAGCCTCAAACAAATTAGGATTTGGAGCTTCTAGAACTATGAGGATAGCTCAAAAGTTATATGAAGGTATAAATATAGGATCTGAAACAACTGGTTTAATTACGTATATGAGAACTGATGGAGTTCAGTTAAGCTCTGAAGCTATTGAAGAAGTAAGAAATGAAATTACTAATCGTCATGGAAAGTCATATATACCAGCAAGTCCAAGAGTTTATAAATCTAAAGCTGCTAATGCTCAAGAGGCTCATGAAGCTGTTAGACCAACTGAGATTGCACGCGATCCAGATAGTATTGCCAGCTATCTAGATAGTGAGCAGATGAAGCTTTATCAATTAATTTGGACAAGAACTATATCAAGTCAAATGCAATCGGCCGAGTTAGATGAAACATCAGCTGATATATCTTCAGATGATGGATCTATAGTGTTCAGAGCTAATGGGTCTCAAGTTCATTTTCCAGGATTTTTTGTATATAAAAACAAAGATGATGATAAAATTTTACCTAATTTAGTAGAAGGAGAAAAGGTAAAGTTAAATAAAGTTGATAGTGATCAACATTTTACACAACCTCCTCCCAGGTATACGGATGCTAGTTTAATTAAAAAAATGGAAGAAGTTGGAATCGGTAGACCATCGACTTATGCCTCAATATTGCGAGTTTTAGTTGATAGAAATTACGTGGAAAAAGAAAAAGGGAAGCATATTCCTCAAGAAAGAGGACGCATACTTACTGCTTTTTTAAATAATTTTTTTGGTCAATATATACAATATGATTTCACAGCTGAATTAGAAAAAAAATTAGATAGTGTGTCTGACGGAAAGCTAAATTATAAAGCCTTATTGAAAGAATTTTGGGATGGTTTTAAACCTCATTTAGATAAAATGTCAGAATTAGAAAGAGATAAGATACTAAAAGCTCTTGAAAATGAACTTACAGACTTATTTTTTCCTAAAGAGACCAAAATAGAAAATGGTATGCCAAATAGAAAGTGTCCAACTTGTTCAGATGGTAATTTAGGTCTGGAATTAGGAAAGCATGGAGCTTTTATAGGTTGTTCTAATTACCCTGAATGTAAGTTCACTAGACAAATTGCTAGCAATCAAAATGTTGAAGATAACGTAAATGATACATTCTCTCCCGAAAATGATGGCCTTCTAGGAATTGATCCAATTACTGGCCTAAACGTCTTAATTAAAAAGGGGCCATATGGTATCTACTTGCAACTTGGAGAAGAAAAAAAGCCTAAAAGAACAAGCGTTCCAAAACTTATGGAAGCTACTACGATAAATCTAGAAAAAGCTTTATCTCTTCTTTCTTTACCAAGAACGATTGGAAATCATCCAGAAACCGGACAAGAAATTACTGCAGGTATTGGACGATATGGACCATATTTAAAATATGCAATTAATTTTATTAGTATCCCAGCAGATGAAACAGTAATTAATATTGGTTTAAACCATGCCGTTGTTATGATTGGTGAGAACAGCCAAAACCTTGGTCGAGTATTAGGTGATCATCCTGATGGTAATGGACAAGTTTTAGCAAAATCAGGTAGATTTGGGCCTTATGTTGAATATAATAAAATCAGAGCTACTCTTCCAAAGTCTATTACTCTGGAAGAAATTAACTTAGAACAAGCAATTGAATTAATAATTGCAAAAGCAGCTAAACCACCTAGAATCAAAAAGAAACCTAGTAAAAAAAAATAATCTCTCCTGAAACGTTAGTTTAGTCATAATGAAAAAAAATATGATAATAAAGTTGATGATATGATTAGTTCATCAATTTTATCATTAGAAGTAATTTCAATAGATAACGATGGATATTCATCTGCAAGAATATTAGATGATCAATATACAAAAGAAATTATACAAATTCCATATAACAATGAAAATATTAAATTTAACAAACAAGATCATTTATTGGTTGAATTAGTTTTTAATAATAAAGAAATATCAGTAAAAAAAATTATTAAAAAAATAGAAATAGAGCGAAGAATTTTTTTTGCACAAGTAAACTTGAATACTAATAAGGAATTCATTCTCCAGGAATTAGAAAGGGGTCGTAAAAGCAGGGAAATTATAACTCCTATTATAGTAGATGGTTTATCTATTAAAAAAGGCGATGTAGTAAAAGCTCAAAGTGCTTCTAGGCAAACTTTAAAAAATTTAAAATTTAAAAAAATAAAGGTAAATCAAAATAAAAATAGAAAATCTAATAATCAAATCAACTATGCTGAAATAATAGAAGTTGTTGGGTCATCATTAAATCCAGAAACATACTCGCATTTGGCAATTCAAGAATATGATATCAATTATAAATTTAATGATACAATAATAGAAGAGACAAAAAACTTAAAACCAATTGATATTCTCTCTCGTGTTGATTTAAGATCAACTCAATTGGTTACTATAGATGGCGAAAATGCTAAAGATTTTGACGATGCAGTTTACGCAGAAGAATTAAAGAACAAAAAAGGGTGGAGAGTGTTAGTTGCCATAGCTGATGTCTCACATTATGTAAAAGAAAAATCTTCTTTAGATAATGAAGCAAGAGAAAGAGGAAACTCAGTTTATTTTCCTAACCTTGTTGTTCCTATGCTTCCAGAAGAATTATCAAATAATTTATGTTCATTAAAACCTAATTTGGATAGAGCATGTTTAACAGTAGAAATTATATTAGATAATAACGGAATCAAGCAATCACATAAATTTTTTCAATCGGTTATTAAGTCTGCAAAACGTCTGACTTATGAAGAAGTTGAAGAAGTAATTACAAATAAACATTCAATATACAATTTTGATAAAAGTATTTTGAATGTTATTAATTCTTTATATAAAGTCTATAATCTTCTCGAAATTCAAAGAGAAAAAAGAGGAGCTTTAAACTTAAACTTGCCTGAAAAAGTAATTTCTTTTGATGATAGTGGCTGGCCTAAAAATGTGAATACTATTTATGGTATTACTAGTAATAAAATAATTGAAGAATTAATGATCTTGGCTAACGTTGCCGCTGCTGAGGAGATCAACAAAACTACAATTAACTCAGTTTACCGTGTTCATGAACCTCCTAGCCAAGAAAAATATAAAATATTAATAGATTTAATAGGGAAACCACTAGCTAATATTTTAATAGGAAAAGTTCCCCATCCTTTACTAATGAATAGAATTTTAAAACAATCAGTGGGAACTCCTGAGCAAGAAATGATCAATCAATCAATTTTAAGAAGTCAATCTCAAGCTCGATATGATAATGAAAATACTTCACATTTTGGATTAGCTCTTAAAAATTATGTTCATTTTACATCTCCAATTCGTCGTTATGCAGATTTGTTAATTCACAGACAAATTATTAATATAATAAAAAAAAATAAAGATAAAAAATTAAAAGACACAGAAAAAAATGAAAACAAAGATGATTTAAAATTTTTATGTGAGCATATCTCAAATACTGAAAGACGGGCAACATCTGCTGAAAGAAAAACTGCAGATAGGCTTATTACGTTATTATATAAAGATAGGGTTAATGAGATTGTCGATTGCTCTATTATTTCAATCCATAAATTTGGTATTTTTGTTTCTATAGATCAAGGGGTAGCTGAAGCGTTACTTCCTATTAAAGGATTACCTTATGATTGGTATAATTTTGATGAAGCTACACAGACATTAAACGGAGAAAGCTCTGGGTATTTTTTTAAATCTGGAATGGAGTTCAAAGCTATAATCACTGAAGTGAACCCTTTGTTAGGTAGTATTGCTGTCAAATGGTATTCTGGTGGAACAAAATTGAAAACTCAAAAAAAGAGAAGGAAAAGAAGGAGATAAATTCTTTTTTCTTCATGTTGTTCAAAGTATTTCAAAACTTGACTTTACAAAAAAAATCCATAGATTGAAATTTATAGTTTTAGGAGTTAAAAATGGCTAAACCAGCTACACTACAGATTAAGTTAATAAGTTCAGCAGACACAGGCTTTTTTTATGTTACAAAAAAAAATCCTAGAACTAAGCCTGAGAAATTAGAACTAATGAAATATGATCCTAAAGTTCGTAAACATGTTCTTTTTAAAGAATCTAAAATTAAATAAATTATGTTTTATTTACAGTCTGATTTTTCTATTATTTTAAATTTCTGTAAATTTGCTTTAACAACAAAATCACCATAGTTAACCTCATAGCTATGGACTATACCTGCATCATCCAATTCTACTGTGATTTCATAATCAGGCTTTGATTGCTTAGTGTCATTAGAGTAAAAAGCTAGTTTTATTGGCCAAACCATTTTAGTTGATAAATAGGTATCATTTTTTATGTTTGAATTTCTTTTTTTATTTATAAAAGCAGAAACAATTTTTATAAATTTTTTATTTTCGCTTCCAAAAAATACTTTGGAGGTAAAAACACTCCCTTTATTTTTAGCTATATCAATTAATTTTTTTAAATGATCCACTGGAAATAGAATATCTTGATCAAAAGACAGATCTTTTGAACTTTTACTTATTAATGATCCAATTATTTTATTATTTATTTTTTGAATAAAACCTTCATAATTATTTTCTCCATTGAAATCACTTTTTTCATTATGTTCAAAGCTATGTTGGGTTCCATTAGTATTTTCAAATGTTTTATGACTTGAAAAACTCTTAGCATTTTTGTTGTTAGCTAGCTCATAAATTAAAATATAATCCTCATTAACATCCCAACCATTACAGACTTGTTTGATTTTAAAAACTGAACGACCTTGCCCACCCTCAAGAGAACTATTTTTATTAATTCTTTCAATATTCAACGCATATATAGCATTATGAGATAAAAGTTGAGCGGTCCAAGCTGGATTCACCATTAACATACTTAAAAAGGCAGTAAAAATTATATAACATCTAAATAACACTTAAATATATCCTTATTCTTTTAATAAAAAATTATTATAAAACTTAGTATTTTTGATTGTCTTATAGTTATTTTAACTTATGTTGTCTTAGTATGAATATATTAAATAAACCAATCACAGATGATGTTACATTAAATAAATTTTATAACCAATGCATTAAAGAAAAAATATTAGCAATTGATACAGAATTTATTAGAGAAAGTACTTATTATCCGTCTTTGTGCTTAATTCAAATAGCAGGATCTGATTTTTCGGGATCTATTGACCCTTTGTCAGATGTTAATTTAAAACCAATATGGGACCTACTTCTAAATAAGGATATTTTAAAGGTTTTTCATGCTGCTAGGCAAGATATAGAAATTTTTTTAAATTTAACAGGAGAAATTCCATACCCTATTTACGATACTCAGATTGCAGCTATGTTTTGTGGACTGGGCGATCAAATTGGCTATGAACGATTAGTAAGTAGATTTCTAAACTTACCCGTAAATAAAGAGTTGCAATTTACAAATTGGTTACAAAGACCTCTTTCTAAACAACAAATTGATTATGCAATATCTGATGTAACTCACTTAATTAAAATTTATCCATTAATTAACAAACTAATTGAAGATAGTAACAGAACAAATTGGGTTGAGAAGGAAATGAAATATCTTAGTGATAAAAGCTTATACCATGTTGAACCAAATGACGTTTGGAAAAGAATTAAATTAAAAAACAGTAAACCACAAACATTAAATACACTTAAATACCTTGCAATGTGGAGAGAAAATGAGTGTAGAGGCAGAAATATACCTAGAAATAAATTAATAAGAGATGATGCTCTGATAAATATAGCTTATGCATCGTCTAAAACTATTGATGAACTTAAAAAAATAAGAGGAATTCCTAAAAATTTATCATATAAAGATTTTGATCAAATAGTTAATGTAATTAAAGAAGCTAATAAAATTGATAAAGTTGAGTGGCCCTTAGTTTCACATAAATATAATAAGTCTAACGTATCTAAAAGTAGTATTGATTTATTAAAATTATTGTTAAAGTTTTGTTCTGAAGAAAGTGGATTAGCTGAGAAACTAATTGCAGACACAGACGATTTACGATCAGTTATAGAAGGCAAAAGAGATAATTTAAAACTTTTTAAGGGTTGGAGAAATGAGATATTTGGAAAAAATGTTTTATCACTATTAGACGGCCAAATAGCTTTTACAATAGAAAAAGGTGAAATAAAAAAGTTGGCTCTCTAATTTTCATTTACGAAATCAATTACATCTTGAAGATTATCAAAAGTTAATTTTTTTTTAATTTCTAAAGAAACTCTGTCTAAATTATCTATAATTTTAATAATAGTTTCAAAACTTCTCTCTACCCTTTCTATAATATAAATACATTGCTTATCAGTTAAAATTAGTTTTTTATCATCTGCATATTTAGCTAAAAAACTATATAAGAGCATTTCATCAGGTGACTTAATTTCACAAGACATTATACTACGTAATCTTGAATTTAAGTCATCTAATTCCCATTGCATGTCAAAAGCAGAAAATCTTGAAAGAAACAAAACTGAACCAGAATTGTAAGTAACTTCATTTAAAAAATGCATAACTATTTCAGGTGAAAAACTTGTTCCTGGAAAAAAATTATCTATAATAAAATTATTACCCTTTTCAGCTAACCTTATATCTTTAGTAATTATTGAAGATAAAGTTATACAACTATTTTGTTGTTCAAAAATAGAGCTTATGTGTGTTTTACCACACCCAGGTGGTCCGTGAATAAGTATAGCTGGTATAGAATTAATTCTTTTACTGTTCTTCCAAGAATCTATATTATCAATTAACTTTACAGCTGATTGATTGCATTCAGAGACAAGAAAATTTTCTCTGTTTTTAAGAGTTTTAAGAGTTAATGGAAGGGCTAATTGATAATTAAAAGTTTTAGTTTTCATAATTTAATTTATTTCAAATATTTTATTAAAGTAATGTCTAACTAACACTCCAACTATTGCAGCTAAAGGTAATGATATTAATATCCCTATGAACCCTCCTAAATGAGCTCCAGTTAACAAAGCAAATATAATCCATATTGCATTTAATTTAATAGCATTTCCAACAAATTTTGGGGTCAAATAATAGCTTTCAATCAATTGTCCAGAAATAAAAATCACTAATAAAAAAAGTAACTCATTAGATAAACCAAATTGAGATAACCCTAATATCAAAGCAAGCCCTCCTCCCAGAAAAGCTCCTACATATGGAATAAATGAAATCAAACCAGCAAACAATCCTAATAAAATACCAAAATTTATATCAATTAAGTATAATGTAATACTATAAAAAACTGATAATATCAGGCATACAAAACCTTGACCGCGAATAAACCTAGATAAGACAACATCTATATCTTCCATTAGTTTTGGAAAATCATGGAAATTTGATTTTTTGGCAATTAAAAATAGAAACAATTTAATTTTTTTTAACTCTAAAGTTATATAAAAACTTATAACCAAAACTAAAACAATATTAAAAAGGCTTTGAAAAAAAGAAATTCCATTATTAATTATTTCATTACCTGCAGTAATTAAATTTTTAGAAAAAGGCTTCAAAAAATTTATATAATATCCACTTTCTAATTTTTCTTTTAACAAATAATTAGTATTTAATTGATTTAATAAAATTTCTATTTTTGCTGAATACATAGGGATCATAGAAATAAAATTTTGTAATTGTTTTATAATAACAGGGGAAATTAAAACTAAAACAAATGAAATACTTATTATAAAGCATAAAACTGATAAAAGACTTGATAAAGTTTTATTCAAATAATTATCAAGCCAAG
>CAZWGZ010000055.1:0-10044 GCA_964633395.1 uncultured Rhodobacterales bacterium | reverse complement strand
CCATCATTCCTATCAATGTAATTAATTTATTTTCAGGATTATTTTTTTTTTTAGGTGCTATATTTATATTTATTAACATTATATTTAATTCATCACATTAACTTTTTTAAAACATTATATTATTAAAATAATAATATGGTACAATGAAAATTATAAATATTAAAATATTTTAGACAAAAACTCGCCATAATCTATGTTTATAAGTAAGAATGTTTAAGTTATAGGAAATAAAATGAAAAACTATAAATTTATATTAATGATTTTTAGTGTATTAATAGTGGGATTGATTTTGATGGTGACTTCTTTGGAAATGCCTGCTCCTCATAAAAAAATAACTAAATCATTAGATATTAATGATATTTCTGTTAAATAAAATTATTATGATCAAACCATCTTTTAAAAAGCTTATTAAATATTATTTATTTATTACTTTAATTATGCCTATAAACATTTCTTTGTCCCAAGTTATGCCTGTTAATAAAAAGCAATCGATAACTAATAATAAAACATTTAATATCAAAGTAAGTAACTTGGGA
Source organism: uncultured Rhodobacterales bacterium (assembly GCA_964633395.1). Taxonomy (GTDB): domain Bacteria; phylum Pseudomonadota; class Alphaproteobacteria; order Puniceispirillales; family Marisalimonadaceae; genus CAJJBL01. The sequence goes on along the minus strand of CAZWGZ010000055.1, from coordinate 9,508 downwards.
ACACCTTCTTTGGGGTCTATTGGGGTTAAAACAAAAATAAACGACATTATGCGCTTGGATATTTGGCAAGATATGAGCGCGTCTGAAATAGTGAAACAATTAAATTATATTCCTGACCTAGTATCAAGCAAGGCTCTACAATCTCTTTTAATTGACTTGTATTTAAGCACGTCTAATCCACCTCGAGGTAATTCAGACGATATTATAAAGTTTTTGGAAACCAGATTAATTAAAATTAAAAGTAGTGGTCAAAGTGAAAAATTATATCAATTAATAAAACAACTACCCAAAGGACAAAGATGGAAAATATGGAAACGCTGGTCAATAGAATATGAATTATTAACTCATCGTGATAAAATAGCATGTGAATATATTAACAAAGAAGCAAAAAATAATAATAACTATTTTTGGCAAAAGACTCGTATCTTCTGTCTCTCAATCAATGATAAATTAAACGAGTCCGAGTTTATATTAGATTTGATTAAGTCTAAAGGTTTTTCAGATATAATTTTTGAAAATTTATTTAAAATAATGAATGGTGATAAAACAGATTTTCAATTTGATAAAACTGATTTTAAAATTCAACCAATTCATATTATTATGATGGACACACTTAAGATACCTATAAAAGCAAATTTTATTGCTGGCTTAGGCATAGAATACACTAAATCTTTATTGACTTTGACGTATTTAACTCCCAAAGCACGATCTTTTCTTTTAGATAAAAAAATGAATTATAACCATGTATCTTCAAAACAAATAATTGAAAATTATAAATCTGTAAGCAATGAACCATCAAATATTGAAAAAGCTTTTTCTATTTATACAAAAAATCCTAATGGATATAGTAGAGCAAAAGTTTGGATGTCCATAATATCATTAAAGGATGATATAAAAAAAGTGGAAGCAATTTTTAGAATTCTAAAGTCTGAAATGAAATATGGTAGGTTTTACCATTCTATTAACTTATATTTGCCTATGTTAGAAAAAATAAATACTAGTTCTTTAACAAAAAAATTAAATGCTTCAATAAAAAAACTAAAAATTGTAGCTAATCCTAGTTTATTTCCAGATGAGAGCCTAGCAAACATCCTTATGTTAAAGAAGGGTAAAGAATGGAATTGGAATATTATTTTAAAAGAAAAAGCTTGGTCATTAATCCCAGTTTTAGAAGAGGCTGGAATGTTAGAGCCTAAATCTTTTAATTGGCTAAATATTGCAAATCAATATAATCAAGAAACTCTCCAGGAAACGAAATATAATAAATGGAGTAATAATTATAATTTAAACTCATTTCTTTTAATTAAGTCTATTGAAAAAGCATCTAATAGTAATAAAAAAGCTCTTACGCTATTGTTGTTAGGTAGATTGGTAGGAAATAATCCATTTATAGATTTTGATGTAAGTCAGCTTTTAATTATAAGAAAATCTTTATTTAACTTAGGCTTTGAAGATTTAGCCAATAATCTGACACACGAGGTAATGACGTCTAAGTTAATTACTTTTTAGTTAGGACAACTTATGATTGAAAAAAAAGAAGGAAGTAATTTAATTGAAGAATTAATTAGTACAATCAATATTGAAAAAGGATTATCAGAAAACACTAAAATTGCTTATAAAAATGATATAAAGTTGATGATAAGTTGGTTTGCTAATAAGGGGATAAATTTTATTTATGCTAATGAATTAGACTTAAGACAATTATTTGCTTTTTTAAAAAAAGAAAATTTAAAATTCAAATCATTAAGTCGAAAACTTTCATCAATAAAGCGCTTTTATCAATTTTTAAAAGAAGAGAATTATATAAAATTTAATCCTTTAAATGATATGGATGGCTTCAAGAACCAAAAAACGTTACCAAGTGCATTATCTGAAAGCGATATGACTTTGCTTCTAGAAAAAGCAAGAGAAAATTGTAATAAGTTTAATAATAAAACACTTCGTTCCTTAAGAACCTTAACAGTTCTAGAAATTTTATATTCTACAGGAATGAGAATTACAGAGCTTTTAAGTTTACCTTTATCAGACTTTATTAATATTAATGATAAACTCCAAATAAAAGGTAAAGGTGAGGTATATAGGATTGTTGTTTTTAACAATGAATCACAAGCTATGATTAGTTCTTGGATAAAAAGTAGAGCTTTAGAAAAGACATTTAGTAACAATAAATATATGTTTCCAGAAAAAAATGGTTTAGGCGCTATTTCAAGGCAATTAATTTATAAAGACTTAGTTGATTTGTCAATTAGTGCCGGTTTTAGTAAGAAAGATGTCTCTCCTCATAAAATTAGGCACTCCTTTGCAACTCATCTGCTTAACCGTGGAGCAGATCTTCGTTCTTTACAAAAGCTTTTAGGTCATGCAGATATTAATACTACTGAAATATATACTTTTGTAAAACCAGATAGACTGTCAGGATTAGTTAAGGACACTCATCCACTTCGTAACATTAATTTTAAAAACAAAGAAAGTCTCTAAATATGATTAAGCATTTTTTGTCATTTGAAAAACAAATTTCAGACCTAGAAGGTAAAATAGAAGAGTTGCGACATATATCTTCTGGAAGTGATATTAATATTGCAGAAGAGATAGGAAAATTGCAAAATGCTGTCTCAAATGAATTAAAATCTACTTATTCACAATTAAGTTCATGGCAGAAAGTTCAAGTTTCAAGACACCCTGAACGACCTCATTTTCAAGATATTATAAATATTTTGTTTGATGATTATATACCTTTATCCGGAGATAGAAATTTTGCAGATGATAGTGCATTAACCGGAGGAACTGCATTTTTTAGAGGTAAAAGTGTTGTGATTATTGGTATTGATAAAGGAAAGAATACAAACGATAGAATTGCAAAAAACTTTGGTATGGCTAGGCCTGAAGGTTATAGAAAGGCTGTAAGGTTAATGGAGCTAGCAAATCAGTTTTCTATGCCAATTTTAATGTTTGTAGACACAGCAGGAGCTTATCCTGGGAAAGGGGCAGAAGAAAGAGGGCAAGCTGAAGCAATTGCTAGATGTGTCCAAAAAAGTTTAGAAATAAGTGTGCCAACAATTTCTATAATAACTGGAGAAGGTGGCTCTGGAGGTGCGGTCGCATTGGCTGTAGCGAATAATACTATTATGCTAGAACATGCAATTTATTCAGTGATATCACCTGAAGGATGTGCATCCATTTTATGGAGAAGTTCTAGCAATGCAGATCAAGCTGCAGATGCTTTAAAATTGACCGCTCAAGACATGGAAAAATTTAAAATAATAGATGAGATAATAGCAGAACCAATTGGAGGAGCGCATAGAGACCCTGAGTTGACTATTAAAAAAATTGGAGATGTTTTAGAAAGAAGATTGTCAAATTTATTGTCTTTAAAAAAAGAAGAGTTATTAAATTTAAAAGAAGAAAAATACTTACAAATTAGTTAAGTACTTTCTTTGTGCATTTAAATTTGGAATTGCTAACCTAGCTTCTTTAACCTGACCTAAATCAAATTTTGCATTTATAAAACAAAGTTCTTTATTAGCATCTGCTATAACTTCACCCCAAGGTGAGATTATTAAAGAATGACCATATGTTTTTCTGCCACCAGAATGAATGCCTGTTTGAGCTGGAGCAACAATAAAGCATCCAGTTTCTATTGCTCTAGCTCTAAGCAGTGTATGCCAATGTAATTTTCCTGTATTATTTGAAAAGGCTGAAGGCACAGTAATTATATCTGCTCCATTTTTAGCCAAATCTTGAAATAAATTTGGAAAACGAACATCATAACAAATTGTCATTCCTATTTTAATAACTCTATCTAATTGAATTTTTGCTATAACTGCTTTAGATCCTGGAGAGTATGTGGCAGATTCTTTGTAACTCTCACCATTTGGTAAATTAACATCAAACATATGTATTTTATCATATTTGTATAGAGTTTCACCTTTGGGGCCAATTAAGAAGGATCTATTAGCTATTTTGTTTTTAATCTTTATTGGCAAAGAACCAATTAAGATATAGACGGAGTTAGCTTTTGCTATTTCTTTTAGTATCTTTAAACTTATATTCTGTGATTCAGTTTTAGCCAACTTCTTAGTTATTTCAGAACTTTCTTGAAGAGAGGTAGCACATTCAGGTAATGCTATAAGATCAGAACCTGTATCAATAGCCCTATTTATTAAGGGCTTAATAATTTTTAAAGTAAGCATTTCATCATTTTGAGATGTATATTGAAGGCAAGAAACAGAAATTTTATTAGATATATTATTCATCTTCAACTTCTAATTTACCTATTCTATCAAGGTTGATCAAATCATCGCATCCTCCAATATGAATGTCTCCAAAAAAAATTTGTGGCACAGATGTTCTGCCATTAGATTTAGCTATCATTTCTTTTCTTTTATTAAAATCTTCATCAACATCAATTTCTTGAAAAGAAATATTTTTTTTCTTCAACAACGTTTTAGCTTGATAGCAATAGCCACATAATGAGCTGGAATAAATTAAAACTTGAATATTCTCTTTCACAATTAATCCTTTATAATAAAAATTATATTAGTTGATTTATCTAATATCACAATAAATCTTGTAAGCTATAAATTAATGAATCATCAGCAGGAGGCATTTTATATTGTCTTAATGTATTTACTTTAACCCACTTGATTTCATTCTTTTCCATAGACATAGGTTCTCCTTCCCATCTTCTACAAACATATAAGAGTAATAATAAATGAAACTTTTCATAATTAAATTCTGAGAAAGTGAGAGGAGCAATACATTTATTATTAATATCAATATTTAGTTCTTCTTTTACTTCTCTAACGAGAGCATTTTCAGGACTTTCACCTTTTTCTACTTTTCCACCAGGAAATTCCCAAAACCCAGACAAATGTTTTTTATTTGGGCGCTTTGCTATTAGTATCTGATCATTAGCGTCTATTATAGCAATTGAAGCTACAATTACTAAATTTTTATGATCTGTAATCTGCATTTATATTAATATATTCATGAGTTAAATCACATGTATAAACTGTTGCGGAGAATATCCCAATCCCAACATCAGCTGATATAGTTATCTCTTTTTCCTTGAGATGTTTTGTTGCGTTTGTTTCTGAATATGTTTTAGCTTTCATTCCTTTATCTGTAACAAGCTCATCACCTATATAAATCTTTATTTTATCTCTATCAGCACGTTCTCCAGATTTTCCAATAGCCATTACAATCCTTCCCCAGTTGGCATCTTCTCCAGCAATGGCTGTTTTAACTAAAGGTGAATTTGCAATGGAAAATGCAATTTTTTTAGCTGCTTTTTTTGATGCGGCACCACTAATATTAATAGTAATAAATTTTGAAGCACCTTCTCCATCTTTTACTATTAATTTTGCTAGTTCTAGCATAAGGCTTTTAAGATTTTTTTTAAAATCTCTTAAACGAACATCAGAATAATTATTAACTTTGGGGTGCTTTGCTTTCCTTGTTGATGCAAATAAAACACTATCACTCGTTGATGTATCGCTATCAACAGTAATAGAATTGAAACTTGTTTCGTTAGCTTGTTGAAGAAGTTTTTGAAGCACGTCAGATGGAATATTGGCATTTGTAAAAACAAAGCCTAACATTGTAGCCATGTCAGGAGCAATCATACCTGATCCTTTGGCAATACCTATAATATCAATTTCAATATTATCGATCAAACATTTCCTTGAAGCCACTTTAGCAAACGTATCGGTTGTTCTAATTGTATCTGCTGCCTTAAACCAATTTGTTTGATGTGCAGTACTCATTTTTCTTAAGCCATTAATAATAATTTCTGGGTTTAAAATTTCACCAATAACGCCAGTCGAAGCTGTATATATTTCATTTGTTTCGCAATTTAATTTTTTAGATAGAAATTCAGTAATGTTTTCAACTGTTCTATCTCCTAAATATCCAGTAAATGCATTAGCATTTCCAGAATTAACAAGTATAGCTCTTATAGAAGGATTTATAGAAGATTTTAAATTATTTTTACAATTAATGACAGGAGCACTGGCGGTTAAAGACTTAGTAAAAATACCCCCAATAGAGCTATTTTTATCAAGCTCAATAAGTAAAAGGTCATCTTTATTTTGAAAAGGTTCTTTTATACCAGAAAAAATAGTTGATAATTTTATACCATCTAAATTATCTTGATTTGGATATTTATTTTTTTGCATAATATACAGCTCGTAATAATTAATTATTAACTTTTTTAGCCACTTCTTCAAATTTGTTTATTATAATTTTTTGGTTCTTCTTTAATTTTTTTTCCAGGTCTAACAATGAATTTTTTTTTATTATTTTAATAATTTGTTGTTCTATTTCAGATAATTTTTTAGGCTTAGACTCTCTAACATCGTTTAAAATAATGATATGAAAGCCAAATTTAGTTTGAACAGGCTTCTGAGTTATCTGTCCTTTATTAAGTGCAAAGGTAGCTTCTTCAAATGATTGAACCATTTGTCCAGGGCCAAACCAGTTAAGGTTTCCTCCATTTTTCCCAGAAGGGCCAATTGAAAATTGTTTTGCTAAGTCGGTAAAGTTAGATTTATTATTTAATTTTTTAATTATTTCTGAAGCAGTTTTTTTTTCTTTAACTAAAATATGGCTTGCATTAAATTCTTTTGAAACTTTAAAATTTTTTAGATAATTCTTATAAAAAGCTTCAATATTCTTTTTTTTAGCTTGCTTATCTAGAAAATTTTTAAGCCAAAACTTTGCCATTATCTGTTCTTTACTTTTATTAAGTTCGGATAAAACTTTTTTATTTTGATCTAATTTTTCTTTATACGCTTGTTGTGCAATTAAATGTTGGTTTATAAGTTCATTTATTAGTTTTGGATATATACTAGGAAGAGGCTGCTCTTTAATTTTTTCTGGTAATTTTTCTAAAGCAATTAAGACATCTTTGGCAGAAATAATATGATCATTAACTTTTGCTGCAATAATTGTATCTGGGTCTTGAGCAAAAGCAGTATTTAATGATATAAATAAAATTAATTTGATAGTAATAAAAGTTTTTTTAAAACAAGACATTTAATTATATTCCAATTATAAGTTTTTAATAATTTTTTACATGTTTTTTGTATGCTATACAAGAAAACATGTTTTTTATTTATATTACTTAAAGGATGTATAAATAAATATTTTTGAATAATTGGAGTAATAAAATGTTCAATAAAATAACGTCAAAATTCTTTGGTTCATCCAATGATAGGGAAATAAACAAATTTAAACCTATTGTTAGTAAGATTAATGAACTTGAAAAAGAACTGATGGCGTTATCTGATAATCAACTAAAATCAAAAACTATTGATTTTAAAGATAGGTTATCAAAAGGTGAAAGTTTAGAATTAATTTTGCCTGAAGCTTTTGCAACTGTCAGAGAGGCTGCAAAAAGAACTCTAAATCAAAGGCATTTTGATGTTCAGTTAATAGGCGGTCTTGTATTGCATCATGGAAAAATAGCTGAAATGAAAACAGGTGAAGGTAAAACATTAGTCGCCACCTTGGCGTGTTATCTTAATGCTTTGGAAGACAAAGGGGTTCATGTAGTAACAGTAAATGATTACTTAGCAAAAAGAGATTCTGAATGGATGGGACAAGTTCATGAATTCTTGGGTATGACTGTAGGTTGTATTGTTTCTGAGATGGATGATCAAGAAAGAAGAGTGGCATATAAAGCAGATATAACTTATGGAACAAATAATGAATTTGGCTTTGATTATCTTCGTGATAATATGAAATATAGTTTAGATGAAATGGTACAACGCCCATTTAATTTTGCTATCGTTGATGAAGTGGATTCTATTTTAATTGATGAAGCTAGAACGCCACTAATAATTTCGGGCCAATCTGAAGACTCTTCTATTTTATACCAATCAATTGATAAATTCATTCCTTCTCTAAAAGAAGATGATTATGAATTGGATGAAAAGCAAAGAACTTGTAACTTAACTGACAAAGGAATCAGTTCAATAGAGAATGCCTTAAAAAATGCTGATATAATTGAAGATGGTAGTCTCTATGATATAAAAAATGTTTCTTTTCTACATCACATTAATCAAGCTTTAAGAGCCCATATGTTGTTTAAGAAGAATACTCATTACATGGTTAAAAATGATAGTGTTATCATAATTGATGAATTCACTGGGCGTGCTATGGAAGGTAGAAGATTTGGAGAAGGCCAGCATCAAGCAATCGAAGCGAAAGAAAATGTAAGTGTTCAACCTGAGAACCAAACGCTAGCAAGTGTTACGTTCCAAAACTATTTTAGGATGTACCCAAAATTATCAGGGATGACTGGTACTGCCTTAACAGAAGAAGGTGAATTTTCTGAAATATATAATTTACAAGTTTTAGATATTCCAACTAATTTAAAGATTGCTAGAATTGATAGTGATGATGAAATTTATAAGACTAATCAAGAAAGAGATGAAGCTGTTATCGATCTAATCGAAAATTGTCAAAAAAATAAACAACCAGTCTTAGTTGGAACTGTTTCCATAGAGAAGTCAGAAATTCTATCAAAGTTATTAAATCAAAAAACTATTAAGCATGAAGTTTTAAACGCAAAATTTCATGAGCAAGAAGCTCAAATTATTGGATATGCTGGCTTGCCTGGAGCTGTTACAATTGCAACTAACATGGCAGGAAGAGGTACTGACATTCAATTAGGTGGTAACTTAGAAATAAGGGAAGCCAAAGAAATTAAATCATCATCTAAGAGTTATGAAAAAGAATTAAATGATTTAAAATTAGAAATTGAAGAAAAAAGAAAGACAGCTCTTTCTGCAGGTGGGCTATATGTTATTGGTACAGAACGTCATGAAAGTAGAAGAATAGATAATCAATTAAGGGGAAGAACTGGAAGGCAAGGAGATCCTGGAAGCTCAAAATTTTTATTGTCATTGCAAGACGATTTGATGAGAATTTTTGGATCTGACCGACTGGAGACAATGTTGAGTAAACTTGGCTTAGAAAAAGGTGAAGCTATTGTTCATCCTTGGATAAATAAGGCTGTTGAAAAGGCACAAGGCAAAGTAGAGGCCCATAACTTTGAAATAAGAAAACAACTTCTAAAATTTGATGATGTAATGAATGATCAAAGAAAGGTTATATTTGATCAAAGAAAAGAAATAATGAGATCAGATGATATTAGTGAAATGGTTTCAGACATGCGTTATGAAGCTATTGAAAGTATTGTTTTACAGTCTATTCCAAGTCAGAGTTATTATGATCAATGGGATGCAGAAGGATTAGAAGAAAGTATTAAAAATCACTTGGGACTTTCCCTCCCAATAAAAGATTGGGTTAAAGAAGATGGAATAATCGAAAAAGAAATTGTTGATCGTTTAATTAGTTTATCAGATAATTTCATGGCAGAAAGAGCTGTCAATTTTGGTGTGGAAGTATTTAGACAAGCAGAGAAAAGCTTATTACTTCAAGTTTTAGATCAAGGTTGGAAAGATCATTTATTAATGTTAGATCAAATGAGACAATCTATTGG
>CAZWGZ010000054.1:0-10085 GCA_964633395.1 uncultured Rhodobacterales bacterium | reverse complement strand
TCATTTAGAGCTGTGATTGGAAGCGTGGCGATGCTTTGTATGTTTTATGGCTTAAGTATAACAGAATTAGCAAAAGCTACTGCATTAATGTTTACCGTTCCAATTTTTGCAACTATATTAGCTATAATTTTTTTAAAAGAAATTGTTGGAATTAGAAGATGGAGCGCTATGTTCCTTGGATTTTTTGGAGCGGTCATCGTATTAAGACCTGATATTGAACTCGGTTTTGGTCCAATTTTAATATTATGTGGATCCTTAATGTGGTCATCATCAGTATTAATGGCTAAAAAATTAACTCTAACAGATAACACATTGACTATTACTTTTTGGCAAGCAGCTGGCTTAATACCAGCAACATTTATTCTTGCCACTCAAGTTTGGGTATGGCCAAATTTAGAACAGTTATTTATGTTTTTTCTGATAGCAATAGCAGGGACATTAACCCATTGGTTTTTAAATGAAGCTCTTAAAAGAGCAGAGATTTCTGTTTTATTGCCATTAGATTATTTACGTTTAATTTGGTCTGTATCTTTAGGGTTTATATTTTTTAGTGAAACACCACCTGCCGGTCTTTGGCTTGGCGCTGCATTAATTTTAGGAGCCTCAACCTATATTGGATTAAGACAAGCAAAAATGAAAAAAGAAGAATTAAATACAAACCCTAATATAAATATATGATATTTATCTTCCTCCTGAAACTGGAACTATTGAGCCAGATATATAGCTAGATTCTTTGCTCAACAACCACATTACAGTATCGGCAACTTCTTTTGCACTTCCTATTCGTCCTAACGGAACTGAAGGCATCAATCTATCTACTCTAGAAGCATCTCCCGCTTTTGCATGAATTTCTGTGTCAATTAATCCAGGAGCAACAGCATTAACTCTAATGCCATGTTTACCAAGTTCCTTTGCCATTCCGTAAGTTAAAGAATGGATAGCTCCTTTAGACATTGCATAATGCACAAACTCACCACCACCTCCTATATCGGCTGCTATAGAAGACATATTTACTATGGCTCCAGCTTTTTGATTTATCATTATTCTAGCTGATTCTTGTGCAACGTAAAATGCACCTATTACATTTGTATCAATTAATGTTTTCAAGTCCTTTGGATCTAAGTCTTGTATAGGCGAAATAGGACCAGTCATTCCTGCATTATTAAAAACGCCATCTATAGTTTTAGTTTTATCAACAAATAATTTAAACATTTTTTTAACTGCGGCATTATCAGCAACATCACATTGTAAGATCATCCCATCTCCTCCCAGAGATTTCACTTCTTCCAGACAACTTTCAGCAGCTTTTAGGTTTGTATTATAATTAATGCCCACAAAAGCTTTGATCTTGGCAGCTTCTATTGCGGTAGCTCTACCAATACCTTGGCTAGCTCCAGTAATTAATATGTTTTTCATTTTTTTCTCCTTTATATTAGATTATTTTATAAGTTCTTAAATTTGTTCCTATAAGTATCGATAACTTCAGGATTAACAGGTCTAGCTGGATTTTCTCCATCAAAAAGACTTAACAGTTGTGTTGCAACAAATTCAGACATTTTATTTCTACTATCTTGTGTCACTCCTGCTGTATGTGGACTAGCTATGACATTATCTAATTTAAGTAATTTGTGAGATGATGGTGGAGGCTCATACCCCCAAACATCTAAACCCGCTCCAGCTAGATGCCCATTAGTAATAACTTCGTATAGATCTTCTTCATTATGAATAGATCCTCTAGCTGTAGTTACAAAATAACTACCTTTTCTCATTTTTTTAAACCATTCTTTATTAATCATATTATTTGTTTCTTTATTTAGAGGAATGTGAACTGAAATGACATCACTCTTGTTTAACAATTCTTCAATTTCTACTTGAGTTACTTTTTTATCTATAAATTGATGATCATCTATATAAGGATCATAAGCTAAAATTTCGCAGTTAAAAGCTAACCTACATATTTCTGCAACTCTACTTCCTGTGTTACCTAAGCCAACAATACCAACAGTTTTATTTAAAAGATCACGTCCCATTAAATCAGTTCTACTTCCATTCCACCCTCTTCTAAGTTTTAAATCTGATTCCTGTATTCTTTTTAATAAATTTAACATCATGGCAACAGCATGTTCTGCAACACCTTCTGCATTTCCTCCAGTTTGGTTAACCACTAATACTCCAGCATCTGTGCAAGCTTGCACATCAATAGTGTCATAACCAGCTCCTCCTGATGAAACTATGAGAAGATTAGGAGTTTTATTTAAAAAATCTTTATCAACTTGTAAATATCGAGGAACTTCATCTCTAGCCGCTCCTACTTGATAAGCATGAGCATCTTTTAAAATTGAAAAACATTTATCTTCACTATCCGAACTACTTATTTTTATAATTTCAACCTTGGATTGTGAATGTAATATTTCTAAACCGTTTTCAGCAGGGAGAGTATCTAGATAAACTATTTTTGGCATTATTTCCTCTATTTGGATATTTTCTTAAAGATGAAATAATATGATATGTATTTTTATTATTGTTGCAAAGAAAATGAAAAATAAATTAATAAACCTTAAATAATTATTTGAATTACCCTAAATTTTCTAATTGTTCTTTATATCTTTCTTCTTCTTGCTCATGATCTTTTAAATCTTCATCAGAATTAATTTGGTCATTAATAATTTGACTAATAGTAGGAAAATCTGTTGTTGATAAAAAAGTACCACTATCCCAAAGAGACGAGCGCATAATAGCTTTAGCACAGTGCATATAAATTTCTTTTATATTAATAACAATGCAAGTCTTTGGAATATTATTCTTGATTTTAAATTGATTACATAAATTAATATCGTCTTCAATATACGCTTTCCCATTTATTCTAAGCACTATATTTATCCCTGGAATAAAAAACAAAAGACCCACAGTAGGGTTAGCTATAATATTTTGAAGTGTGTCTAATCTATTATTACCTGATCTATCAGGGATAATTATTGTCGTATCATCCCTTATTTTTATAAAACCTTTGGTATCTCCTCTAGGCGAGGCATCAGCAATTCCATCAACACCTATTGAAGAAATAACAACAAATGGAGATAATTTCAGAAAATTTTTACTATGTTTTTCTAGTTTTTTTATTACTTTGACTGCAGCCCTTCCTTTTGGGACATCATAAAGTTTTCGCAATTGTTCTTCATTTGCAATTTGAACCATTTTCATGAAACCCTTTTTTAAAATTTAATTTTAAAGTAAGCTTTATTATAAATTATAATAAAAGAAAAACTTAGATTTATTTTTATATTGAGGTCAACATGATTAAAAGAATTTTAATACCTGATATTTTACAACCTGTAAGCCACTATTGCCATGCTGTTGAAGCAAATGGGATTATTTGGGTCTCAGGTCTTGTTGGAATGAATTTTGATGGGACTATTCCAGATAATACAAAAGATCAATTTGATATTGCTATGAGAGATTTAAATACTTGTATTGTAGCAGCAGGAGGATCATCTTCAGATGTCGTAAAGGTAAGAGTTTTTCTTACAAATATAGAAGATAGAAGAGCTATAAACCCTAGAAGAATTGAATATTTTGGAGAACATAAACCTGCATCAACTTTACTAGAAGTTTCAGCTTTAGTTGATCCTCGAATGAAAGTTGAAATTGAAGCTGAAGCTGTTATTCAAAGTTAATAAGTAAGGAGAATATTTCATTATGAATTTGATTGAAATAAGCGCTGTTAAAGCCTTAGAGATGATGAACAAAGGAGAGTTAACTTCTGAGATATATGTTCAAGCTTTCCTAGACCGTATTAAAAAACGTGAATCTCTAGTTGGAGCGTGGATTTTTATAGAGCCAGAATTAGCTCTCAAGCAAGCAAGACTAGCCGACGAAAGAAGAGTTAATAAAAAGGGTGGTGTTTTAAACGGTCTTCCAATTGGTATAAAAGACATAATAGATACTAAAGATATGCCAACTGAGAATGGCTCATTATTTCATAAAGGAAGACAGCCAATTGAAGACGCTCATCTGATCAAACTTCTAAAAGATGCTGGTGCAATAATTATGGGAAAATGCGTTACCACTGAGTTTGCTTTATCAGCCCCAGGTAAAACAAAAAATCCTAATGATTTAGAATGCACTCCTGGAGGTTCGTCATCAGGATCAGCTGCTGCTGTTTGTGACAATATGGTTCCCTTAGCTATCGGATCTCAGACTGGTGGATCAGTCCTAAGGCCAGCGTCATATACAGGTATTTTAGGTCTCAAACCTACATTTGGAACAATTTCAAGATCAGGAATGTCAGCAATATCTCAACGATTAGATCATCCAGGAATTTACGCAAATACTCCAGATGATATAAAGTTAGTTGCTTCAGTTATTTTATCTTACGATGCCAAAGACCTAGATATGGATAGTAATTATATTTTTAAAAATCAAGCTATATCAAATCCTTCCCCTAAGTTTGCTTTTATCAAAGGTCCTGTGTGGAGTTTTGGTGATAAAGACATGCAAGAAGAAATTGAAAAGTTTGTTGCTAATTTTCCAATGGAGATAGAAACCATAGAACTTGGCAGTGATTTTAAGGAAGCAGCGAAAACCCATGAAATAATTATGAATGGGTCGATATCGAGATCTTTGTTAGATTATTATAACACTGATAAATCCAAGCTTCATCCATTTACAGTGAATAGAATTGAAGCAGGCATTCCAGTTTCTGCTAAAGATTATATTGACGCTCTAGAAAACGCAAAAAAGATGAAACAGACGTTAACTAATGTGTTTAAAAAGTTCGATGCCATAATAACTCCAGCTGCACCTGGTCAAGCTCCAAGAGATCTTATGAATACAGGAAGCGCAATCTTTAATGGTTATTGGACTATGATGGGTGTTCCAGCAATTAGTCTACCCCTTTTAAGCGGAAAAGAGGGACTACCTATTGGAGTGCAAGTTATTACTTCTTGGCATAAGGAAGCTGAATTAATTGATATCTCTAATCTAATAATAGAAAAAATGTAAAAAAAAACTTGCTGAAATATATATTTCAGCAAGTTTAAAATTAACTAATATTTTAAGTTTTTATAACATTCCCATTTTCTTCATGAAAGATAACTGAGAATTAAGAGCTTCTCTAGCTAGAGGGCTTTTCTTTGCAAAGTTTTCCCATGCATTTACAGCAATCTTTCTAAATTTATCACGCTCTTCTTGAACCCAATCTACAACTGTGATTTCACCGCCTGCCTTATCTTTAGCAACTTGCTCTTTATCTTCAACATCAGCAGCTCTTCTCATTTCTGTATACGCAGCAATATACCAAACTTCTAATGCTGTTTGGTTATCCTTTGATAACTTATTCCATTTCTTCTTATTCATAATGAATTGAAGATTAGCCATGGAATGAATTCCTGGATAAATTGGAAATTTAGCTACTTTATGCATACCTGAGTTTGTATTATTTATGTACGCAGAAGCATCTGCAGCATCAACAATACCTTTTTCTAAAGAAGTATAAACTTCAGAGAATGGAAGAGCAGAAGGAGCCGCTCCAACTAATCTAAAAACTTCAGCCGCTAAACCTTCAGGTGATCTAATCTTAACACCTTTTAAACCAGCGACAGTTGTAATCTTAGTTTTAGATACTAAGGCTTCTCTAGAGTAAGGGCTACAACCTATAACGTGGATTTTACCAGCAGTAACTTTTAAAGTATCATAAATTTTCTGAAGCATTTCTCTTCCGCCACCAGTCATACAATAGTTTTGTAATTGCTCAGGTGTATCCCAACCCGCAATTAAATCACCTATCATTGCAAATGCAGGGTCTCTTCCTGAAAAATATGAAATGGCATTTAAGTCACCATCTAAGATTCCACTAGCAACCGCATCAATAGATTCTTTATAAGGAACAACTGCACTAGTAGGTAAAACTGTAATAGATAGTGATCCACCAGTCATAGCTTTTAATTTAGGTGCATATCTCTCGGTCATAAATTTATGAGCCCAGTCACCAGCTTTTGAACTTGCTTGAACTTTTATAGTTTTAGCATTTACATTTGAAACCATAAGTGATGCAGCAACTGCAACACCTAAAATCCCTGTTAATTTAATATTCATTTATTTCCTCCACGAAACTTTGTTATTTAAAATCAAGAAAAACCGTCTGCAATAGCAAACATTATTGCAATAATAGATAAAGCTACAACAAAACCACTTATCCAACCCCAAGGGCCATAGTAATTTGTATGATCGTTTCTACCTTCTGATGCCATAAAATCCTCCTATTTTGACACCATGAAGAAAAATAACAAACAATTCAACAGTTTTATTTTATTTTTTAGAAGGATTATGATTTAAAAAGAAAATTTTTTTTAATGGACTGAAACTTTAAATGAATTATGGTGTGTTCGTTAACACGTTCAAATTTTAAATTGTGGGGAAAAGTAATGAATACAAATCAAATCATAAATAGTGAGGATTTTCCACCAACTAAAGACAATTTGAATTTTGTAGATCACATAAGCAAACTCCTTGGTTTAGCTGTATCGCAACTTTATTTGTTTGCAGCCTTCTTAACTTGCTATGAAGTTATATCAAGATATATTTTTCATTCTCCAACGCAATGGGTATTTGAAACTGTTATGGTATTGTGTGCAAGCGCTTGGATGCTTTCAGCAGGATATATAACGCTTCACAAACGTCATATTGGAATTACAGTTATATACATTATGTTAGGCAAAGCAAAGCAGTGGTATTTAGATTTGTTTGCCTACGTTATCGGAGTGATTGCATTATGGTACTTCATTGATGCAACTTTAGTAAGAGCAATAGAGGCTGTAATGGCTACTGAAAGAGCCGGAAGCGCTTGGAATTCTCCTCAGCCTTTAATTCTGAAAACAATGCTTGTTTCAGGGGCATCTTTATATTTGGCTCAATTATTAGTTAATTTGTACCGACACTTTCAATCAAAGGTCGCAAAAAATATTATTACTGCAATCGCAGGATTAATTCTTTTAAGATTATTATTAGTATTTCTAGATCATGCATTTGAAGCAACAGGAATTGTATCAACAATAAATGGCTTTTATAGCTACTTTGGAGCCTATCTAGAGCCAAATCAATATGTTGATATGGACAACATTTCTGTTGGAGCAGCTAGTTTTATAATTGTAGCTGTAATGCTTGCATTAATGATGACAGGGATGCCATTAGGTGTAGTAACATTATTTGTATCTATATTTACTGCACTTTTTTATTATGGTTATCCTGGGATGCTACTTGTATCCACAAATGCTTATGGCCTTCTGGAAAAGTACCCTTTAGTTGCAGTTCCATTATTTGTTCTAATGGCTTCTATCCTTGAAAAAGCAGGTGTTGCTGAAGATCTTTTTGATGCCATGCAAATATTCGCAGGAAAATTAAGAGGTGGTGTTGCAATTCAGACAATTGTAGTTGCGGTAATTTTAGCTGCAATGTCTGGCGTCATGGGTGGTGAGATAGTGATGCTAGGACTTGTAGCCCTTCCTCAAATGATACGTTTAGGTTATAATAGGAAGTTAGCTATCGGTGTTGTTTGTGCATCTGGAGCTTTAGCAACATTAATACCTCCTAGTATTATAATGATAGTCTATGGCCTTTCAGCGAACGTTGCTATAGGTGACTTATTTATGGCTGGAGCAGTCCCTGGATTAATGTTAGCCTGTTTTTATGCCATCTATACATTAATTAGGTGTTCTTTTGATCACTCGTTAGCTCCAACTGCCGAAGAGGTAGCTGAACGTCGTGGAACTGCAATAAAACTTACTAAGGAAAAAAAATCTGCCGTAATAATGGTGTTGTTTTTAATTGTTTGTGTCATGGGATCTATATACGGAGGAATAGCATCTGTTACAGAAGCAGCTTCAGTAGGAGTTGTTGGAGCAATTGTTGTAGCTTTTGTTAGAAATTCTTTTAGTTGGAACATGCTCCAACAAGCTTTAGCTGGAACTATGTCTACCGTGGGTACAATTGTTTGGCTTATACTTGGAGCGGTTGCATTTGTAGGAATTTACAATTTAATTGGTGGTGCAGATTTCATGAGATCATTATTTGCAGATCTTGGCCTACCTGCACTTGGTATAGTAGCCGTAATGATGCTTATATTAGTTATATTAGGAACTTTTATGGAGTGGATTGCGATTGCTTTTATTACCGTTCCTGTTTTTGCTCCAGTTGTGGTTGGAATGGCTCCTGAACTAGGTCTTGAACCAGAATGGGCAGCTGTATGGTTTGGAGTTCTATTTGTAATGAATATTCAAATATACTTTTTATCTCCTCCATTTGGACCAGCATGTTTCTGGTTGAAGTCAGTTGCTCCAAAAGAAATAACTTTGCAAGAAATATTTGCTGCTGTTCTTCCTTTCATTGGGTTACAAATTATTGGAATGATGATGGTGCTCTTTATTCCAGAAATAGCACTTTGGTTTCCTAAGTTTTTAAATGGATAGCAATTTTATTTAAAAACTTAAAAATGGTGATAGCTGTATCCATCCGTCAAAAGTCATTTTGGCTGACAAGTAAATTAGAAAAGCTAAACCAAAATAGGATAACCATTTAAATTTGATTAATATATTAACAATGGCAGTTGCAAAGACTGCCATTATTAATATGGCGAAGGCAATTCCTAGAATTAATAATGTAGTGTTATCTCTAGCAATAGCAGTAATTGCTATAACATTATCAAGAGACATAGAAACATCAGCAATTATGATTGTTATCAAAGCTGCCTTCAATCCCTTGCCTGAAACATCGTTATCATTATTGTTTGTTTCTTTATTAGTTGATGAAAACTCTTTGATATCTGTATAAAATTTCCAACAAACCCAGAATAAAAGCAATCCACCTAATAGTAACAATCCAGGAATAGTTATTAGATAAGATGCCACAAGAGCAAATAATATCCTTAATATCGCTGCTACCATTAAGCCTATAAAAATAACTTTTTTGCGGCTTTCTGCTGGAACAGCTGAAGCAGCCATACCAATAATAAGAGCGTTATCACCAGATAAAACAATATCTGCAATTATTATTTGTGATACATCAATGAACAATTCCAACAATTTAAATCTCCAAAAAAATTATTTGCCTAACTAACATTGTTTATATGATATTTCAATCTACTGATTTTAAATTGATCAAACGGCACAAAAAACAGAATTTGATATTATCGATAAATTTCATTACTATAATAATATAATTTAAAGGGATAATGATGATGAGTAATGATTTTGACTATATTATAGTGGGAGCAGGATCAGCTGGCTGTGCCGTTGCAAATCGATTATCAAAAAATCCAGAAAATAAAATTTTACTAATTGAAGCCGGTAGAGCTTCACATCCCGTTTCAAGGCTTCCGGCAAGTTTTGCTCTTTTGATTGACAACCCACTTGCGAATTGGAGATACAGATCTGAACCTGAAGAAAACACTTCAAATAGAAAAATACCTATACCAAGAGGTAAACTGCTAGGAGGTTCAAGTTCTATAAACGGGTTGGTCTTTGTGAGAGGAAATAAATTAGATTACGATACTTGGGCACAAATGGGAAACACTGGATGGTCTTATGACGATGTTCTTCCTTTTTTTAAGAAAATGGAAAATTATCAAGGTGCTTCCTCTGAATTAAGAGGTGACGAAGGACCTCTAAATGTATCTGAAGTTAGCGATAGAAATCCAATATATAATGCACTCTTTGAATCTGGCGAAGCTAATGGTATCCCCTTTAATGAAGATTATAATGGTCACGAACAAGAAGGTATTAGCTATACGCAAACTACAATTTATAAGGGTGAAAGAATGAGCGCTGAAGTTGCTTACCTTAAGCCTATTAAATCAAGAAAAAATCTTACAATTTCAACAAACTCATTAGTAACTAAATTATTATTTAATGGAAAAACTTGCATTGGGGCTGAAGTAAAAAAGAAAAATACAGTTATTAGATTTAACGCAAGGAAAGAAGTTATCTTATGTGGTGGGTCTATTAACTCTCCCCAAGTTTTAGAATTATCAGGTATTGGGAATCCTGAAATAATTGAAAAAAATAATATAGTACCATTACATAAACTAATGGGTG
>CAZWGZ010000053.1:7794-10283 GCA_964633395.1 uncultured Rhodobacterales bacterium | reverse complement strand
GCCGATTCTGAAACCTTAACAGTTGGTTCCACATCTGGTTTTACAGTTGCTACAGCTGCAGCGCCTGGTAAAGTAAAAATTGGTGATGAAATAATCACTTATACAGGAATGACGGCTACAACTTTAACAGGAATAACTAGAGGCGCTGATAATAGTGAAAGTAATTCTATAGCAGCAGCAACTGTAGTTTCGTTATATGATAGTCTTGAGAATTTAGGTTTAGCAAAAAGATATACAGATGTTGCAACGGCTCTAACGTCCACTGCAACAACATTAACTGTAGATTCAACAGCTGATTTTGAGGGTGATGGCTTTATAAGAATTGGTAATGAGGTTCTTGCCTATACTGGAAAGACGGCGACTAGTTTTACTGGCCTTACTCGTGGGGCAGGTGGAACTACTGCAGCAGCTCATACCGTGGACGCAGTAATTACCCAAGAAATCCCTTCAACTGATGATTGGGTTGATGAAAAAGATCCAGCATTAAAAATCGCTTATGATATTTCTGGACAAAATTTCTCACTAGAAGGTGTTCCTTCAATCATTGGTACTTCTACCGCAAGTAAAATGTTTTCTTTTTCAGCTTTCGGACCTGGTGATGGTACTAAAGCAAACGCAATAGGACTTAACACATTAAGCAATAAAACTTCATCAAACATTGGAGGTGGAGCTCTTTTAAAAGCTGAATCTATCCTATTTAGTGGAGACCAAATTGCAGCTGATACCCAAAGAGCTTATGGTGTTGAAGTTTCATATAATAATCTTACAAGAAAATTTAGTATTGCCAGTGGATCAACTGGTGAAAGTATACCTTCGAATTCTGCGGTGGGTGTTGGAGATGCAGGACAAAAGGCTTCTAACATAGAGATTGGTCGTCTAGCGATAGTTGATGGTGTTGCGACTGCATCAACAGCAGGTATTGGGGGAACAAGCGCTCTACTCGGTATTAATGCAACTGCAGCGATAAGCACAGTCACTGCTGATACAGCAGGTAAAGGCTTGCAATCAACTGCTGCTAGTTTGACTGGAAAAACGTCTAATGAAGATTTATCAGAAGATTTTTTCTTATCAACTGCTGCAGAAGAAACAATATTTGTTGTGAATGCAAATGATATAACAGCTGCTATTACCGTTCCCGAAGGTGTGTATAATGGAACTTCATTGGCAACTGCGTTACAATCAAGAATTAATCAAATGGAGGACAGTAAAGGAAACACTGTTAACGGTGTTACAGTAGCCTTTAACACAACTGGAAATTCTTTTACATTTACCACTGGTACTACTGGTTTGAAAAGTAAAATATTTGTATCGGGTAGTTCAAGAATGGGATTAGCTAATTTAGAATTAGTAACAGGTACAACTCCATCATTTGTGAACATGGCTACTGCAACAGCATCTTCATCAACAGGACAATCCTTATACGTTAATGATGATGGTACAACAACCACTCTTGCTCCAGATAGCTCTTGGACCCCAACTACTGATGGAACATTTGCTAAAGTTTACTTAAGGCCAGGAGAATTAACCTTTGATACTCAAGGTAACTTAGTAAGTCCAATTCAGAAAGTTGGTTATAAAGGTGACTTTGCTGCAAACGCCGCAACAGGTGCAGAAGCATTATCTATTGACCTTGACTTGAACTTTGATGGATCAACCCAATTTGCTTCTGATTTTAATGTAAAATCAGTAACGCAAGATGGAGCAACTGTAGGTAAACTTGATGGTTTAGATATTGCTGCTAACGGCTTAGTCAGTGCAAACTACACTAATGGTTTGAACATTGCTTTGGGAAGATTAGTCATGGTTAACTTTAATAACCAAAATGGACTAAAACAAATTGGTAACGCGACGTATGTTGAAACATCTACGTCTGGTGTTGCAGATGTTGGTGAAGCTGGTGCAGATGGATATGGTACAATTTTATCAGGTTCATTAGAACGTTCAAACGTTGATATTACAGAAGAGCTTGTAAATTTAATTACCGCACAAAGAAACTTTCAGGCGAACGCAAAAACTATTGAAACGAACACAACACTTACTCAAGCTATTATTCAGATTAGGACTTAGTCTTAATCTATAAATAAAGGAAAATAATATGGATCGTAGTATATACACCGCTCTTGCTAGTATGAATATTTTAAGAGATAATCAGGCAGTTACAGCGCAAAATTTAGCTAATATAAGTGTGACTGGGTTCCAAAAAGATATTCAAGTAAACTTCTCATCCGTTTACTTAGATAGAGATAAAGGAATTGATCCAAGAGTTATGGCTCTTCAAGAACCTGGAGGGTTTGATAGCACTCCTGGGCCAATGCAACAAACTGGTGCTCCATTAGATATGGCCGTTGATGGGACTGGATTCTTCATAGTAAAACCAGCTAATGGAGATATAGCAATGTCTAGAAGAGGAGACTTTACAGTCTCTGCAGATGGAACTCTAAAGGATGGCACAGGAACTCAAGCTTTAAATGCTGACCTTGAGCCTATTA
>CAZWGZ010000053.1:0-7694 GCA_964633395.1 uncultured Rhodobacterales bacterium | reverse complement strand
GTAAAATACGTCTCTACAGCTAAAGAAATAGACGAAGCAACGGCATCTTTAATGAGATTACCTAACTGATAATACTAACATCCATAAAATTGGCATATGACTTGCAGTCTTCTTATATAAAATAAGAAGGAGTTAAAAATGTCTAATGCAATGCACGTCGCTAAAACCGGTTTAAATGCTCAAAATAGTAGAATGCAAGTTATTGCAAACAACTTGGCAAACGTAAACACAACAGGTTTTAAAAGAGATAGAGCTAATTTTGAAACTCTTCTATATCAAGTTATAAAAGCTTCTGGAGCACAAACTTCGGGCGAAACAAAAACCAACTCTGCTTTTTCAGTTGGTACAGGTGTTAGAATTATAAATGCAGATAAATTATTTTCTCAAGGTAATATTGTATCTTCTGACAATGCTTTAGACGTCTCTGTAGATGGTTCAGGTTTTTTCCAAGTTCTAATGCCTGATGGAAGAATTGGGTATACCAGAAATGGAGCCTTTGGAAGAAATGCCGAAGGATCATTAACCACTGCATCAGGTTATGTCGTTCAGCCAGAAATTGCTATTCCTGAAGGAGTAACAAATATTAATATCTCAGCAGATGGTATTGTCTCAGTTCAAAATCCAGGTGAGGTTGAAGCTGAAGAAGTTGGACAGTTTCAATTAGCAGATTTCCCTAATTCAAGAGGTTTGCAGCCAATTGGTCAATCAATGTTAGTTGAAACACCAGCAAGTGGAGCTGCAGTTGTAGCTAATCCTTACGCAAATGGATTTGGAAGTCTTGTTCAAGGTGCATTAGAAAGTTCTAATGTTAACGTTGTCCAAGAACTTGTCGATATGATTGAGACACAAAGAGCTTATGAAGTTAATTCAAAAGCGATTTCAGGTGTTGACGACATGTTAAGATTTATAAGTCAAAATTTATAAATTAAAGAAATGATAACTATGAAAAAAATATTTTTAATCTTTTTAATTTCTTTCTTTGCTGGTTGTTCAACCTATATTGAAGAAACAATTAATGCTGAATTTACTCCATTAAAACCTTCGTTTGAGGAATTTAAAACAATTCCAGCTTCCAACGGTTCAATATATAGTGGAAGTTCGGCTGGACTTTTCTCATCAGATAGAAGGGCTCATAAGGTTGGAGATATTCTAACTGTTACCTTGAATGAAACTTTTTCTTCTTCAAAATCGGTAACTACGGCTTCTAGTAAAGCAGATGCAATCGGAGCTAATGTTGGGCCTACCGGTATACTAAGAAACTTTGCTGGGTTAGGAGCAAGTGCTTCTAAAACAAATTCATTTGCAGGTTCTGGATCTGCAGCTCAATCTAATTCTTTAACAGGATTTTTATCAGTCACTGTTGTTAGAGTTTTTCCTAATGGTAACTTAGAGATAAAAGGTCAAAAGAAGTTAAGGTTAACTGAAGGATCTGAGTATATCAGAATTAATGGAATAGTTAGGCCACAAGATATAAGCGCTACAAATTACGTTTCTTCAAGCCAAATTGCAGAAGCTCAAATCGAATATGTAGGAGCTGGCTCCCTTGCCAATGAAGCAAGACCAGGCTGGGGAAGCAGACTATTTAGAGCACTTTCACCATTTTAGGATTTTAGTATGATGAAAATTTTTAAATCAATTTTATTAATAGTTTTATTAACTATGTCTTTTTCAGCTCCAATAAAAGCGGACAGACTAAAAGATATGGTTAGTTTTGCTGGTATCCGGCCCAATCAACTTTTAGGTTATGGAATTGTGGTTGGTTTAGACGGAACTGGAGATTCTTCATTAAATTTAACATTACAAAGTATGCAATCAACAATTTCACAATTTGGATTAGTTGTTTCAACTGGTGATTTAAGCGCAAAAAATTCAGCTGCTGTGATGATTACCGCTGAGCTCAATCCCTTTACCAAAGTTGGACAACAAATTGGTATTACAATTTCTTCAATGGGAAAAGCAAAGAGTTTAAGAGGTGGAACACTTTTGATGGCACCTTTAAAAGGGGCTGATGGTCTAACGTACGCAATCGCTCAAGGTAATTTAGCCGTAGGTGGTTTTGGTGTTGAAGGCGCTGATGGATCATCAATGTCCGTAAATATTCCAACTGTTGGAACTATTGCAAATGGAGCAACTGTGGAAAGAATGGTTGAAGCGCCATTTATAAAATCGAAAAATTTTGTAATGAATTTACATCAAGGTGATTTTACAACAGCTAATAGAATTACAGAAGAAATTAATAAAGTGTTTGGCCCAGATGTAGCTAAAGCTCTTGATCATACTTCAGTGTCTGTTAGAGCACCAAGTGACCCTTCGCAAAAAGTTAGTTTTATGAGTTTGTTAGAAAATTTAGAAGTGGATCCAGCTGCTCCAGTAGCCAAAGTTGTTATTAACGCAAGGACAGGAACAATAGTAATAGGTGGAGATGTAAGGGTTACTCCTGCGGCTGTAAGTCATGGAAGCTTAACCGTAAAAGTCAATGAAGATACGAACACAACACCAGGACAAACTCTTTATGATGATGCAGGCAACATAACAACGGCTACTGATGCCACGACTGATGCTGATACAGAAATTGAAGCAGGGGCAGCCACAGCTTCAGCGTTCGTATTTGATACAGGAACATCTTTGTCAGACATTGTTGATGCAATAAATGCAATAGGCACTACTAGTGCCGATTTAGTAGCTATTTTAGAAGCTTTGAGAGCTGCTGGAGCCTTGCGAGCTCAAATGATTATTATTTAGGATTACTATATATGGAAAACTCAATAATAAATTCAAATCAGCTTAATATTGTAGCTGAAAATGCAATAAATAAATCATCTGCGTCTAATTTATCCAATAAAAAAGATCAAGAACTAAAGGATGTAGCTGAACAATTTGAAGCCATTTTTGTTCATCAAATGCTTAAACAAGCAAGGCAAGGTAAACTTGCAGAAGGGCTTTTTAGTTCTGAAGCTCAAGATACTTTTAATAACATGATTGATATTGAATATTCTCAAATTTTATCAAAGAAAAATAACTTTGGTATAGCGGAGGCTCTGATTAAACAATTTCAACCTCATCTTCAAATAAAGGATATCAAGTAAATGGCAAGTTTATTTGAGATTGGTAAATCAGGTGTCCAAGCTTATAGACAAGCTTTGTCGGTTACAGGACAAAACATAGCTAATATTAACACTGAAGGATATAATAAACGTGCTGCAGAAGTAACAGAAATAGCTGGCGCTTCAGGAGGAGCGACTAATGTTGCTGATCAATCTGGATTAGGAGTAAGAGTTGAAAATATAAGAAGATCCTTTGATGCATATCTTTCAGATAAAACAAGGTCAACAACCTCTGATCATGAAAAATTAAATGATTTTGTATCAAAGTTAAGTGATTTAGAAAACATGTTATTGCCATCTAATAGTGATTTAGGCACATTTATTGGAAGGTTTTTTGACTCTTTACAAGACATATCAAGTAATCCCGATAGCGTTTCAGCTAGAATTGTATCTCTTGAAGCAGGTAAGGCGTTAGCCTCTTCTTTTAATAATTATGATAAACAGTTAAATGATTTTAAATCAGCTTCTATTAAACAAAACAACGTACAAATCAAAGAAGCTAATCTTTATATAGATCAGTTAGCTAGTGTAAATAGTTTGATTTTAAGAAGTGGATCCGGAAATGCTTCAAATGATATTTTAGACGCTAGAGATCAATTACTTATAAAATTATCAAAAATTTTAAATTTTACAGTTGATTATGATCAAACTGGTGCAGCAAATGTTAGAATAGGTGATTCTGGTAATGGAACTTATTTAGTAGAAAAAAATAAGGGATCTACTCTCACATCGTCTTCAGATGAAAAAAATATTAATATAATGATTAATAAGGATGGATTAAAAATTTCAGGTAACAATGTTTCATCTGGGATATTATCTGGAATTAATCAATTTTATAGTCTTGTTGATAGCATTAAAAACGAGATTGGTGATCTTGCTGAAAAAATGGCTAATGATATAAATACAATTCAAGTTTCTGGAATTGATTTAAATGGAAATGTAGGAAAATCAATGTTTTCTATTAATTCCATGTCTCCAATAGCAAATGATAATAATAAATCATCTTTAACATTCAGCATGATTGAAGGAGACCCAAATCAAATCAAGCAAGAACGTGTTATAATTAAATATTCTCAATCTCAGAATAATTGGGAAGTAAGTAATTCAAGCGGTATATCTTATAGCTATGGAAACAAAATTCAATTAGATGGTTTTGAAGTTCAAATTAATGGTAATCCTCAAGATGGTGATGGATTCATTATTTCACCGGCTTCAACCAAATCTGGTGCAATGAAATTTAATTTAAAAAATCCAGAAGATATTGCAGCAGCTTCTAAAAACTTAATAAGTAAAAGTTCTGATAATTTAGGAAATGTAAATTTAAGTTTATTGGGAGCTGTTGAAACAGAGAAAATAAACTTTCCATCAAAAATAGAAGATATTTTTGCATCATCGACAAATCCATTATTGGCAACTTCCTTTATTAAGGATGGATCAGTTGCAACTATACCATCGACAATTAGTGAAATAAATTTAAGTTCTTTAGGAAACCAATCATCTGCTATTTTTACTATTGCTGATGCTCAGATTAAAGGTTTTTCATCTTTTAATGTTACCTTAGCTAATGCAAATACAATTAACTTAAAGGCAAACACCACTGATCCAGGTGATGGAATAAAATCTGTTAAAGAACTTGCTGATTTATTGAATTCAGGTCTTATGCTAGATGGTAAAAGCCAGCATGATTTTACAAAATATGGTTTGCATGCATCAGGATCTAATGGATACTTAACTATAGCTTCATCTTTATCTGATATTTCTTCTTCATCTATTTTTTCAAGAGGAAATTCATTTTCACCCTCTATCTCTAATATTCCAGCCTCGTCTGCATTAGCAAGCAATATTCAAATTTTTACACGAGACGGAAGACATGTTTCAGGAACTTCATTAAATTCATCTGAAATTGCTTCTTTATTAAAAACTGAAAACGGTTTTTTAAAGAGCGCTGAATATAGAAATGATTATTTAAATAATAATTATAGAGGGATGTCTTTAACAAGACAGACCGCAAACGGAGATTTTGCAAAGAGTTTTGGTTCAAGCATTAGTTATAATGAGCAAAGCACTGATATGGATGCGTTATTGACATCACAGACGTTATCAGGAGGATCTGGAACTATCACGCTTGATGGGTCAAAAGAATTTTCTTCAGATTTAGATTCATATATAACATTTAAATCTGCAAAAGATGAGTCTAGCAGAACATTCACTGTAAATGGATATGACTTAGATGGTCTATACCAAACTGAGACAATTACAGGTGGTAATATTTCAACAGTAAAAAGTAGCAAAGTGTATAGCAAAATTTTGAGTATTAGTGTTGATGGAAACTCTACAGGAAACGTTACTATTGGTGCTGAAGCAATAGGTTACTCTTTAAAAGTTAAAAATGATGATGATATTACTTCAACATCAAATGTTCCTATAGGTGCAAGTGCTTATTATTTAGCTAGCAAACTTAAAACCGATTTAGCGGGAACTGGTGTTCAGGTTAGTGCAAGTACCAAAGTGTTACTTGGGCCATTTGATAGGGGTGTCAGTGGAGCAGTTTCATTTAAGTTAAAAGGAAAGAATACAGATGCAGTATCTATAAACACTAGCATTAGTGCTAATGATATATCAGCGCTTGCAAATCAAATTAATCAATACACATCGCAAACTGGATTAACAGCGATAGCAACTAATGATTTCAAAAAAATAATTCTAGATTCTAAAGATGGCTATGATATTAATTTGACAGAGATTACAGGTCCATCAGATTTTTATTTAGAAACTCTTAGTGATGATTTTATTCCTTTAGATGATAAGCTTCTAATAGATGTAAGTAACACTAAAAAAATATCCGCTCATATTAAAGGTGAGTTAAAGTTTGTTTCAAGTGAAACTTTTTCCACTCAGATTGATAGTGGAGTAGTTAATTCCGCATCCACTAATTCGTTTGTTAATGGTTATATAAAACTAGATAAAAGTATTAGTGGCGAAAAAATAGTTGTAAAACCTGAAGTTTTTCAGAATCTTGATAATAATGTTGGTTCTTTAGATGGAAAAAAAGCTTCAGTTGGTATTTCTAAATATGGGTTAGATATAAATCAAAAAAGTTACAAAATAAATATTAATGATGATGATAGTTTATACGCCTCCAATAATCCAGGAGGTGCAGGAACAATTACGCTTGATGGAACTTTAAGGAATGCTAATGATTTAAATGCAATTGTGAGTATTTATTGTTCAGCTAGTGAGACGGGGAATACCTTTACTATTACAGGTACAGATCAAAATGGATCAACTATAACCGAAGCAATCACTGGAGTTACCTCTTCAAACACTGCCTTTGGATCGACAACTTTTACAACCATCTCTTCTATCACATCTTCAGCTACAGCTAGTGGAAATATTAAAATAGGAACTATTGGATTTAATGATATTAATGACGAAGATAGTTTAGTTCAATTAACGTCCTTTTCATCTGGTGCAATTACGATGGATGGTGTTCTTACAACTTCTGATTACCTTGGTGCTCAAATTGAAATAACAAGCACAGAAGATACGACCGGGACAAGTTTTGTTATTGCTGGAATAGATATGAATGGTGCGGTTCTTTCAGAAACTATAACGGGATCTAGTGGAGGGAAAGTTAAGACCTCAGGTATTTTCCAAACTATTTCTTCAATTAATAGTTCTGGTACAAGTAATGGAAGTATTAAGATAGGTACCGTTGGTGCAGATGGAAACTGGTCAGCATCAATAGATGCAAATGCTTTAAATATTGATAGTGAAGAAGAGATATCTTCAGCGATGGCATCTTCTTTAAGAATAGGAACTACAAATTCACAAATAAAAGGTCTAGTATTAAATGCCTTACCGTCGAATGGTCAAAGTGTTGATTTAAGTTTTGAAGATCAAGTTTTTAAATTAAAAATGGTCGGAGGAGAAATATTAGTTGAAGGGCCTGAAAATAATAGAGTGAGGGCGCGTTTTAATGGAACTTCAGAAAATATTAATAATTCAATTTCTATATTACAAGGTGGGGTTGCGTCAACGGCCTTGACAATAAATGGTTTAAACTCAGTCGCAAGTGATACTGATGGTTTAGTTGACGCAGAAACTCTTGGAAGCTCAGGTAATTTTACTATAGACGGTGCATTATCATCTATTGCTTCATCTGATTTATCCTCTGTAATCACTGTCTCTAGTGCAAATAATAATAGTTCTGTTACGTTTACTATTACTGGTACAGATATAGATGGAAATGCACAAACTGAAACAATAACTGGAGTTAATGCAAATTCAGTTGAAGGTACTAAGTTTTTTAAAACTGTAACTCAAATTTCATCAGATGCTGCTGCATCTGCAATTAACGTAGGTACAAAACCCGCTTTTGGATCTATATCTGGAACTAGAGTATCAATTACAGCAGTAGGCAACGAAACTAATAATCTTTTTACGATTGTTGGAACTGGTACTGATGGTCTATCTAAAACTGAAACTATATATGGCCCATCAACAGGTAAAACTATTTCATCAAATGGATTATTTGATACAATCACATCAATAAAACCTTCTATTAATACCGTTGGTAATATCCAAATA
>CAZWGZ010000052.1:0-10501 GCA_964633395.1 uncultured Rhodobacterales bacterium | reverse complement strand
TTATCAGCTTGTGAAACAGCATCTCAAAAAGTGGTTAGCGGCACAGCTGCAACTTCAAAAGGAAGCTCATCTAGCTTAGCTAGTACTAGTAAAAGTAAAAGTTTATTTGCTCAAGCAAAGCAGACAGCCGCAGATAAATTAATTGCAGTAGGTGACAGAGTTTTATTTGATTATGACTCAGCTAAATTAGATTCATCTTCTTTAATTCTTCTTGATGCTCAATCTAGATTTTTAAGAGTAAATACTGATTTAAACATTATAATTGAAGGTCATTGTGATGAAAGAGGTACACGTGAATATAACCTTGCTTTAGGAGAACAAAGAGCAACGGCTGTTAGAGATTATTTAGTTATACAAGGGATTGATTCAGATAGAATTAAAGTAATTTCTTATGGAAAAGAAAAACTTGCAGTTGTAGGTTCAAATAATATGGCTTGGTCCAAGAATAGACGAGCGGTTACTGTACTTAATTAACTTTAATTTAAATCTTGGTTTTTAATAGTTTAAAAAATCTATTAAAATATCCAGACTTAACATATTATTTATAAAGATAAAAAATGACAATATAAGAAATAAGTTTTGTATTATTATTTTTTAATATTTATTAAAATAATAATAGAAAATTAAAATAAAAATTGTTAAAACAAAATCTCTTTTTATGATCCTATATTTATTTTAATAAAGAAACTAATAATGCAAAACTTTTCTTCTGAAACTTTAGATAATATTCGTAGTAAATTTTCCCAAATTGATAATTGTCCTATTCAAGGCAAACGTATTTTTTTTGAGAATGCTGGAGGGGCACTTACGCTTAAATCAGTTGTGGAATGCTCTAAGAAATATGCAGCTATTCCAGACAATCAAGGCAGAGATAACCCAGGATCTAAGGAACTTGTCAAAGTAATAAATAAAGCAAAAAATGATATGAGATCATTTATGAACGCTTCATCAGGTCAGTTTTTTGTTGGAGAAAGTGGTACAGAGTTATTATTTAGACTAATTATGAATGCGTGCTTGGGTACTGATAATAAAGGACAAGTTTTAGGATCTACAGTTGAACATCCAGCAACAAGAAGTGCATGTGCGAGATGGGCAAAAATTTCAGGAAAAGAGCATATTTTAGTACCTCATAATGATCAAACAGGATCAGTAACAAATAACGAATACAGTAATTATATTACAACAGATACAAGAGTGGCTACTATTTTACACACTTCACCTGTAACTGGAATGAGTATGGATATTGCAAAAATAGCCAAAGAAATAAGATCTATTTCTCCAAACTGCTATATAATTGTTGATGGAATTCAGCATGCCGCTCATGGGCAAATTGATATTGAGAGCTATAATATTGATGGTTATGTAATTTCGCCTTATAAAATGTTTTCAAGACATGGATTTGGGTTAGCCTGGATATCAGATAAATTAACAAAATTACCACACGACATGCTAGTTGATGGCCCTAGTGACTCTTGGGAGCTTGGAACAAGGGATACTGGCGCATACGCAACCTTATCGGAAGTAGTATCATATTTTGAATGGTTGGGAGAACAATTTACTAATACCGATAACAGAAGAGAAAAATTTGTAGCTGCAGGAAAAGCAATTCATGATCATGAGAAAAACTTGACTGATACTATGATATTTGGGACTGGTAATATTGCAGGTTTATCTCAGATAGAAAAAATTAATATTATTGGTGGTTTAAAGAACCCATCAAGAGAAGGGTTGGTTTCTATTTATGTAGATGGCATTCCTTCATCTAAAGTTGTTGAAAGATTAAACAATCAAGGAATACGAACGCATCTACGTAAGGCCGATCATTACTCTGGCAATATATTGAACCCTCTTAAATTAGATAGTTGCATAAGAGTTTCTCTTTGCCATTATAATTCAATTGAAGAAGTTTCACAATTTTTATTAGCCATGAAAGAATTATGTGATTGATTAGATTATTGTTAGTAATAATTTTACTGAACTATAAAAATGTATGGACTATATAATATAAGAAATAGTGAAATAGTTAAGGTTTTATAACTCTTAAATTAGATTTTATCCAAGAATTCATCCCGTTATTTGCGTCATAAACAATGTCATTATATTTTTGGTTAATCATATTAGCAACTAACCTACTCCTTCTTCCACTCCTACAAATTATAATAACTGATTTGTAATTTGGCGTTATCTTTTTTAAATCAGCATACCATTTGTTAAAATCATAATTCCCACTAGAGTCAAAAAAAGTTAATAAAATACTTTGAGGAATTACTCCAGTTTTATCCCATTCCCCTTTAGTTCTAATATCAACTATTGAAACACCTGATTTGAATAATTTTTGAACTTGCAGATTATCAACAGCAACAATATCAGCATAGGAAAATTTGCAAATTAAAAAAGATAAAATCATAATAATTTTAGGTATATGTTTCATATTAATTCTTTCTAAGATTAAAATAGGTTTAATTTAGTTAAACTTAATTACCTTCTTTAATGGAGAAACATTAATCTCATCCACTACTGTACTTTGTTCTAGATTCATAACATTAATAACTACATTGGCTATATCATCAACATTTATAGCATTGTCAATATCATCTCCAGGCGAAAAGTTTAAATCTTTAAAAAATTCTGTTCGCACCATTCCAGGATTTATAATACAAACGCGAATGTTACTTGTTGAAGTATCATGTCTAATTGATTGAGAAAAACCTCTTAATCCAAATTTTGCACTACAATATAAACTTCCGTTTTTACTACCTAATAACCCAGCTTCAGACCCAATAAATATAATATCTCCTACTTTTCTTTTTTTAAGCTGTGGTAAGATCAATTTAGTTACAATTATATGTGAAGTTAAGTTCACTGTTATGAATGAATTAATTTGTTCAATCGAAAAATTTTCTAAAGGCCCAAATTGACCATTTCCTGCATTACTAATTAATCCAGTTATTTCATCATTTTCTTTAATAATTCTTTTCATGACTAAGTTTAAATTATGTAAGTCAGACATTTCGACTTCATATCTAACATAATTTGGATGGTCTATTGAAAACTTACTATGATTTCGACCAACTCCAATAACCTTAGCTCCACAGTTTAAAAGTTTTTGGGTTATTGAAGAACCAATACCACTAGTACTTCCTGTGACTAAAATACATTTCTCTTTCATATAAAATCATCCATTTTTAAAATTATGCTAAACATTTAAATATTTGACTTTCATTTATATATTTTGCAGTTAATGTTTGACAGAAAAATGTCATCTCCTCTTCTATTTCATTATTATACGAGACTATTCCTTTATTTCGAGACAAAGGGCCTGAAAATAATGGTTCGTCGGGATATAATTTAAAAATATCTTTAAACATTTGTTTAGGAAATCGTAGTGGTCCAAAACTAACTGAATGTATAGACTCTCTTGGTATAGATTTAAAAACAATATCTATCAATTCTTCGTATAGACATTTCCAATTTTTACCATGTATTAAGGGGTCAAATCTCAATCCAATCTTCCAACCTTTCGATGCTAATAAGGACATCGCATTAATTCTTTTTAATATTGAAGGTGTTTTATTATCTAATGATTTGGAAATTAAATCTGGCATAAGACTGTAAGCAATAATAAAGTTTTCTTGAGGTGTAATTGAAGAAAATGGATTGATTTGAATACTTTTTGTTCTAAATTCGATGTCTACTTCAGAGTGTTTTTTAAAAAGTGGAATTATATGCTTTGCAAAACCAGTTACATTTTCAAGAGCTAGTGAATCACAATCATATCCTGAAAAAAATGTTATCTTAGTATTATAATTTAATTTAATTATTTTTTGTATTTCATTATCAAAGTCTTCAAAATTAACAAAAACGACATAATTAGCTGAAGAATACATCCCTTGAAGAAAACAGTATCTACAATCGTATATACAATTATACATATGAGAAAAATAATAGTTTTTAGACGCTCCTATTCCAAACCCTTCTGGAGCAGGAAGCACAAAACCATCATTTTTATGAGCTAATATCAACGCAGGATTACTTTTTTGAATTCTAAAGTTTTGGTTTCGTTTATTAAAAACCTCTCCATATCTATCAATTTCTATATATCTAGCTTTTTTGAATTTAGATAATATAGATTTAGTTCTTGGATGATCTTTTATTTTTTTTTCGATGTAAATAGTTTCTATCAAAACCTTCCCCATTCAACTTCATGGCTTTCAATTTGCTTGTTCAACACGCTAATAACAGATTTAGAGTTTTTACAATCTTTGAGTAAACACTTTATATCTTTGTTAATACCAAAAGTATTTATACGTCTTACTAAACTATCTAATTGATGTTTTTGTGATACAGTAAAATGCCATTGATTAGATATTTCAAAGAATAATTCAGGTTTATTTATAATTTTTTTTTCTCTTAATGATAATAACTCATAATAAGAAATGACAGTATTAATATTAGAAATATTAGATTTAATAAGATCAGAGATATTTGATTTATTCAGCTTTTTAATGTCATTTGAAGGGCCATCGGAAATCACTTTGAACAATCCTATTAATTCTCGTGAAGCAATTTTACTTGCCATATCGTAAAATGCACTTCCTTCCATATCTATTAACTCTTTAGAATTATAATCAGTAATTGGAAAGTCTGTTGTTAAAAGTTCCATTCTAGTCAAAATAGACCTTTTCATTGTGTCTGGATAAGTTTTTTCGGAATTAGAATTGTTAATTATTTTATCAACTAAGCATAAATCACCATAATTCCCTTTTCCACAACCAGCAATACCAATGTTAATCCAGGACGTCCATCTAGGTGCATTACTTTTTTCATATAGGTATAAAGTTGCAGCAGCAGCATTATGCCTACCTATGCCCGACAGGATTAACCAATGAGACCCATCAAAATTTTTAAAAATTGGAAATACAGATGTTTGTGATAGTAAACTCATTTTAAATTGAGTTATAATTATTTGTGCTTCTTCTTTAAGGGCAATTACCCACCTAATAGAAAAATCATTTTCTTTAAATGTATCTTTAATCATACTGAAAACTATCAAATCTAGATAACCAAGATCTAAGTTTTTGTGAATATTCTTCCAAAACTTCTTTATTACTTCTTTTATTTGCTCCTGAAATAACAATATTTAATTTTTTAATTAAAGTTTCATAAGCAAGTTTATTTTGTTCTTTAGAAAACCAATTATCATTAATATTTTTTTCAAGTGATTCAATTCTAAATCTATCCATTCCCCAATATTTTTTAGATAATTGATCTTCATGTCCTCCATATTTAATAACCAATGGTTCAGATAAATATGCGACCTCTTCTTTTGCAGTTATACGTATCCACATATCGTAATCCTCACACACTTTTAATTTTTCGTCAAAGAAGCCATGATCTTCAAACACCTTTTTTTTAATCATAGAACTACTAGGAGAGATACAACATAGTTTGAGAGAATTATTGAAAAGATTACCCCCAGATTTTTGATGTTTTTTCATCTGATTTAAAAATTTTCCATTCCTTATCCAAGTTTCGTTAGTATGAATTAATCTAATTTCTGTTTTATGATTAAAATAAGAAATTAATTGTTTTTCTAGTTTTTTAGATTCCCAGATATCATCAGAATCCAAAAAAGCAATCCATTCAGACTTTGCAACTTTTATCCCTT
The DNA here is from genome assembly GCA_964633395.1 of uncultured Rhodobacterales bacterium. Taxonomy (GTDB): domain Bacteria; phylum Pseudomonadota; class Alphaproteobacteria; order Puniceispirillales; family Marisalimonadaceae; genus CAJJBL01. Next base: position 4,833 of record CAZWGZ010000052.1, on the reverse strand, counting down.
TATTTCTAGCTGCACTAACTCCACTTTTGTCTTCAACTAAATAGTTTATATTAGGGTATAATGAACAAACCATTTTTTTTGTGTCATCAGTTGAACCATTATCAACAACTATGATTTCAGATGGAACAAGCGTTTGTTTTAAGACGGATTCAATTGCTTTTTGTAAGAGCGAACATCTGTTAAGTGTCGGAATAACAACAGAAATAGTTTCATAATTTTGTTTGAATGACATTTCTTCAATATAATTTTAAGGTCTTTTTTCAAATGATTTAATATTATCATCTATGTAATGAAACTTTTGTTTATCTTTAGTAAATATAGCTACTGCCGGAGTAAAAATTGAAGGATTATCAAAAGTACCTACTTTAAGAATAATTGAATTAGGCCTTACAGGAGTTTTAGTCCCAATTGCAGTGCCACAATTATTACAAAATAACCTAGTCACCGCTTTTTCTAAATCATTCCTTTTAAATTCTTTAGGCTCTCCTTTTAAAAATTTAAATTCATCTAAGGGCATAATCATTATTACATTGGGGTTTCCACCAGTTATATACTGACATTCTCTACAATGACATTGAATTGAAGCTTGAGGTTCTCCATCAGATAAATATCTAATCTCACCACAATAACATCCACCTTCTATTTTCATAATATTTCTCCATAAATTTTAAAATAATAAAATCATTTATTATCTAACTTTGTGATTTCAATAACTTCTATAGATTCTTCCGCATAATTAACGTCATTATCAAAATAATCATGCGGTAATTTAGTTAATTTCTTAATAGGAAAATCATCAACCCAAAGCAAAAAATTAATTTCAACATCCTCTTTAGTATCAAAAGGTCTATCATACTTTAAAGGAAGGTCTTCTCCAATTAAAATAGTATCTTCTTTAATTTCACGAAAAGATCCTTTCGATGCATCATTACCATAAAAAGTAACTTCATACCTAATTTTCCAGATTGGTTTCTTTGATAAATATTCCATATAAATTTATAAAATATTTATATTCAAATTACAAAAACATTAAATAATTTTATCGCCTTGTTTTTTTTTATTCACTCTTGTAACAATACTGGAGGGCAAATTTTCTTCAAGTTCAGCTTTAAAACAAGTTAAAGCTTTTAAAACTATTTCTGCTTTTTCTTTTCTACCCCAAGTTTGAACCACTTGATCTTTTGGATCTCGCATGTAAAACCAATCACTTTCATTTTTAGTTAACCAAACTTTGATGGCAAACATGTCTTTTTATCCTAAAAGAGTATAATTGATTAAATTAAACTAATCCTCAATATAGCAGTATTATTTGTCATCAATAGAAAAAATAGAAATACGATATAAATATAAAAAAAAATCTTTTAAAAAGAGATTTTATTGATATTTTACTTAAATAATGAATAATTTAAGAAAATTGTTTAAATATTAAATTTATTTAAAAATATGTTTTATAAAGAAAGAAAAGTTATGCCTCAATTTAAGAATATAACCGTTGAAAAAAAAGCTAACATTTACTTTGAAGGTAAGGTTATTAGCAGAAAGATAATATTTAGTGACGGATCTATTAAAACATTAGGAGTTATGCTACCTGGTGAGTACGAGTTTAAAACTAATTCAAAGGAATTAATGGAAATAACATCAGGAAAATTAGAGTATCAACTTTTAAACAATACTGACTGGATAACAATAACTGATGGTATGAATTTTAGTATTCCAAACAATTCTTCATTCAAAGTTAAAATTAGACAAATTGTAGATTATTGCTGTTCATATATTGATTAATAAAATTAAAGAAAAGATTAGTTAATCTATTTTTAACTAATTTTTATAACTTGATTACGCATTCATAAAGACATTAGAAAGAAAATAAATGACACCTCATCAAGAATGGCAAGTTTGTGTGATACCTCAAATCAATGATACTCTAAAATGGAATGAACCAATATGGGCAGCTCCCAATAAACCACGAGGTAAGCGAGACAAAATTGGTGAACAAGAAATTATTGCTCTATTAATAAGCATAAAGGATGTTCTAGAACTAAAGGTCATTAGCGTCAAAAACCTTTCATCTGGAAATGTACTGTTAAGCGTAAAAGAAAATGATGAAATCAAACGAAAACAATCAAGTATTGAAAAAGGTCACTGTTTCAAACTCTTAGGATCATAGTTTTTAATGAAAAAAAAAATTGCTATTATTGGTGGAGGACCATCAGGACTTATGGCAGCGGATATCTTATCTGGAAATGGTTGTAATGTAACTATATACGAACGAAAATCTACTTTTGGTCGTAAATTTCTTATGGCTGGACGTGGTGGTTTAAATATTACTCACTCAGAAAATTCGTTTGATTTTATCAAAAAATATGGAGTAAATGCTAATATTTTCAAAACAATATTAGATGGTTTTTCTCCAAAAGATGTACGAGATTGGTGTGAAAAATTAGGTGAAAAAACTTTTATTGGATCTAGTGGACGTGTGTTTCCAAGAAGCTTTAAAGCTTCGCCTCTTTTACGAGCTTGGCTGGCAAGACTTGAAAAACAAAAAGTAATTTTTAAACTAAATTACGACTGGCAAGGTTGGAACCAAAATAATCTTGTCTTTAAAAATAATAATGAGGATATTTTTGTTCAAGCAGATGTTACTCTTCTTTCCTTAGGAGGCGCATCATGGCCAAAACTTGGTTCAGATGGTTCTTGGGTAAAAATTTTTAAAAAACAAGGCCTTGAAACTTCTCCACTACTTCCATCTAATTGTGGTTTTGTAGTTGAATGGTCAGATATTTTTTCAAAACGATTTGAAGGCAAATCTCTTAAATCAGTCACTTTATCTTTTAATGATAGAAAACTTAAAGGGGAGTTTGTCATTACAAAAAATGGAGTAGAAGGAAGCTCTATCTATGCTTTATCTTCATTTATGCGAGAAGATATTAATATCAAAGGTTACACAGAGCTTATGCTTGATTTAAAACCTGATTTAGATTTTGAAGAAATTCAAAAAAGATTACAAAAACCTAAATCTAAACTAACGATGTCTAACTATTTACGAAAAACTTTAAATTTATCTGATGTAGCAATTGGATTACTTATGGAATTACTAGGAAGTAAGAAGCTTAATAATTTTACAACAAAAGAAATTACAAGTTCAATTAAGTTTTATAAACTAATCTTAAAAAAAACATTTGCAATTGATCGAGCCATCTCAACAGCAGGAGGTGTTACTTTTAATTCTATTGATGATAATTTTATGCTCATTAATAAGGAAAATGTTTTTGTTGCTGGTGAAATGTTGGATTGGGAAGCTCCAACAGGAGGTTATCTTCTTCAAGCTTGCTTAGCCAATGGAGCGTATGTAGCAAATACTATAATTAAAAAATTTAGATTATAGAAAACCAACAGTATAAATTAGAGTTATCTTTTAATAAAAATAAGTTCACTATTTTTTATAAAATAGTTTTCTATTCCCTATTATTTTTATTTTCTCTTTTTTCTTTTTTCAATACAAACTTTACAACCATTACTTCCCCTTAAATGTAATCTTGGTTGCTGCAAAAACTCTCCATGTTCTGGGCAAATAATTATTACTTTTGAAGTAAGACCTTCATAAATAACTTTAGAATAATCAAAATTATCACCGTGAATTTTTTCAAATTTTAAAATTAATAACTCTGTATCTAATGTATCTTTCCGAGACATATAACTTTCCTTTGATTTTGTAATTAATATAACTCAATACAACTAAAACATTATTAAATTATGTTTTGAAGTAATATTAATGAGTTAATTAAACGTTTTGATTAATCTCGATTACATTTGCATTTGGATCAAATAAATAAATTTGATAAATATTAGGCATTGCATATACTTTAGCATCCGAGTAAGGAATTTTTGCATTTTTTAATTTTTTTATAAATCCTTTAATATCCTTTACATTAAATGCTGGATGTCCTCCAATGGTTGGATTATGGATGAATTTATTCCTCCAACTAAATGTAAAATCTGCTTTATTTATATGAATTCCAGAATGATTCTTATCAAGTGGAAAAATAGCTAATTGATTTTTTTCAATATTAACTTTTCCTAGTTCAACTGGGGCTTCCCAGGAACCCTCTTTAATTTTTAAATATTTACTAATAAAATTAACTGAAGATCTAACATCATAACTTTCAAGATTTATGTGGTGAAAATTCCACGAAGTATTTTTAGAATCATTAGAACTCATATCTAAATCAATCAGCTCAATATAATTAAAAGATGGTTCTTGGATAAAAATAGATCTTGTATTTTTATTTTCATTTATAATATAATTTATATTATTATTAATTAAATTTTTAATTAAAAAATTAGTGTTTTCAATCAATAAAGATACAAAAGTCCTTTTACTTTGAAAGTGAAAATCATTTTTTAATTCATTTTGTAATTTAAAAAGTTTTAATTCAATATTTCCACCTAAAATAAAATGTTCACGTTCGTTTCCCTTTTTCTGAGGACTTATTCCATCATCTTTATTTAAAATATAATTAAAAAATTCTACTGTTTTTTTTAAATCAAAAACAGGTATAGAAACTCTTGATACGTTCCAATTCATATTTCATTATCCTTTATAAATAATTATAAATAATAAGTTAAAACAATATTTGTTTAAGGATGATTTATACAAGATTTTTCTTATATAAAAAAGCCTGATTCTATAACAAACAGGACAATCACTTCCACTCATATGCCTTGCTAGAGTTTATTTTAACTCAACATAATCAGGACAAATAATATTAATAAGAAATGATTTGTACTTAAATTCTATTTTTGAGTAGTCATATTTTTTTCTGTGAACTTTTT
>CAZWGZ010000051.1:0-10545 GCA_964633395.1 uncultured Rhodobacterales bacterium | reverse complement strand
AACCTCAGGAAAAACTGAAATATAATTTTCAAAAATTTGAAGATCATTTTCTGCTTGGCTTTCAAGGCCTACGTATGCAAAAACCGTAACTTTAAAGCCTACTAGTTCAGCATTAATATCAGCGTTATAACCTTTGATATATTGTGCATCTTCTAAGACTTTAACTCTACGCAAGCAAGATGGTGGAGAAATATTTACTAAGTTTGCTAGCTCGACATTACTTATTTTGCCATTTACTTGAAGCTCATTTAAAATTAGCAAATCAATATTATCTAATTTTTTTTTTTGAGTTTTCATTTAACCAATATTTCTTTATGTTAATATTTAAATACATATAGAGTAATATTATTAATATAATTAAGATGAAACTGCAATTTTATTTCAATAATTTAATTATTTAGTTAATTTAATAATATAAATAATAAAGAAAATAGAACAATTTGAAAAATTTAGTAAAAAAACATTCCTGGATTATTACTGACGGAACAAAAGGTATGGAAAATCAATCTATAGCCTTAGCAAAATTATTAGATACCAAGTTTAAGTTAATCAAATTTATGCCTCCTTATTTACTTAGAAAAATTCCATTGATTGGCAAGTTTATTCCAGTATCTATGATTAAAATAGATTTAAATATAAAGCCATCACCTAAATTTATTATTACGACTGGTAAAAGAATGGCTGGAATTTCAATTTTTGTTAAATTCTTTTTTAAAAATAAGATTAAAACAATTCATATTCAAAACCCACATGTATCTAGTAATTATTTTGATCTACTATTAATTCCTGAGCATGATAAAATTAGTGGTAAAAATATTATCAACACAAAAGGTGCTTTATCTTTTATTGATAACAATGATGTCGAAATATTACACACCCCAATAATAAATAATTTAAAATATAAGAAAAAACCTATCATATTATTCTTAATTGGAGGTGATAATAAAAGATATAAGCCAAATAATACTAATTATTATAATTTGATGCTTGATATATTTAAAGCATCTCAAAATATAGATGGAAAATTAATTATATTAACTTCTAGAAGGACGCCAACCAAAGCTATTAAAGTGATTAATTTAATGTTAAAAAATTATAAAAGTGATTTTTGTTTATATTCAGGCATAGGACATAATCCATATCCCAACATACTAAAATCAGCAGATTATATTATTGTAACCAGTGATAGTGTAAACATGATATCTGAAGCAGCAACTCTAAATATTCCTTTATTTATTGCGTATCTTAAAAAAGAAAATGGTAAAATAAAAAAATTTTTAGAAAATTTAGAAAATCTGTGTATTGTAAAAAAATTTAATAACGAACTATTTGATTATAATAAAACTAAACTAAATACTAATGATGAGACAAAACTAAAAGTTAACAAGTTTTTTGGCTCCTAACAGATCTCCCATTGCTCTAATTCTATCTATTTTATCTTCTAAAAAAGTCCAATTATCATTTTTATCAATCTGATCCCAAATTCTTTCAACTTCTTCGATTAACAAATTTTCAGGTTGATCTTTAAAAAACACTCTTTTTTCTAAACAACCTTCTTCAGCATCAGTCTTTTTTAAAAAACTAATGATTTCAAAAAATGCTTCATTTTTATATTTAGCGCCATGAAAGCTATTAAGACAATCTGATATAGATTGAGAGCCACCATAGAAATCATAAAAAAATGATGAGAAATCTATTTTATATTCCACACTTATTTTTAATAGTATTTGTATTATTTTATTAATATTTTTAGCACCTACATCTTTTATACCAAGTCTCCAACAAAAATGTGCTGATAGAGAATTATTAAAAAAATTAGAAAATTCATTTAAAATTTGATTAATTTTTTTTTCATTTAAAAAGGAGCTCAAGCTATTGCCTAATTGAGTTAATGCCCACAAAGCTGCTTCAGGCTGCCTACCAAATGAATATCTTTTATTATAATCAAAATAAGCAGCAGTAAAATTTGGTTCTGCAAACTCAACAAACCTCCAAGGTCCATAATCAAAACATTCTCCTGTTACATTAAAATTATCAGTATTTAAGACTCCATGTACAAAGCCAGCTGCTGTTATACGGCCTGTCATAGTAGCAATTCTTTTAACTGATTCTAAAAAAAAATTTTCTACTAAAATATTTATGTTTTCACTATTATTAAGTGATGGAAAATAATTTTGAATTACATGTCGTGTTAGTTTTTCAATATTATTATCTTCATTTAAATATGATAATCTTTGAAAAGTTCCTATTCTTATGTGGCTTTTACTTCTTCTAACTAAAACAGCTGATCTAGTAGGAGAAGGTTCATCATTTCTATGAAGATTTTCTTCTGTTTCAATTATAGAAAGAGTTTGACTAGTGGATACGCCTAAAGATGATAGTAGTTCAGTTGCCAGTAGCTCTCTAACAGCTCCTTTTAAAGTTAGACGCCCATCTCCTCCTCTACTAAAATTTGTTTTACCAGAACCTTTTGTACCTAAATCCCATAAATCATTACTTTTATCTAAAAATTGGGATAGAAGAAATCCTCTGCCATCTCCTAGTTCACTATTATAATGTCCAAATTGATGTCCATGATATTTTAAAGCTAATGGACCATGTTCAACTCCAGGATATCGAATAAATTTGCCAAAGCAACTAATCCAATCTTCATCATTTAATTTATCAAGATTTAAACGGCTAGCTGCTCTATTGTTTCTAAACCTTAAAACATGGTTTGGAAATATAGCTGGAGTGGCTTTATCAAAAAAGTTATCACCCAATGAAAAGTGAATATTAGAAGATTTTGTATTAGTTTTCATAATAAATAATATAACTTATAAAAAAATAAAAAAATTATCTGTATAGAGTGTCTTTGAGGTCTTTTTCTAACCCACTATATAAAGAAGCTACCTGAGGTCCATACCCATTGTAAATAACTGTTGGAACTCTTCCTTCAATTCCTAATTGTTGTTCAGTCGATTGAGACCACCTAGGATGAGAAATTTGTGGGTTCACATTTGCCCAAAAGCCATATTCTGCTGGAGCAATCTTTTCCCATAGACCTTTTGGTCTAGAACTAACAAAACTAATCTTAACAATAGATTTAATTGACTTAAAACCATATTTCCATGGAATAACTAAGCGAAGTGGGGCTCCGTTCTGATTGGGCAATTTCTTACCATAAATTCCTGTAGCAATAAAACTTAAATCATTTTTTGCTTCATCAATAGTTATTCCTTCTTGATAAGGCCAAGGATACCATTTTTGCTTTTGACCAGGTGCAATATCAGGTTCATAAAAAGTTTCAAATTTTATAAATTTAGCATCAGAACTTGGTTCTACTAATGATAAAATTTTATTAAGAGAAAACCCTGACCAAGGGACTGTCATTGACCAAGATTCAACGCATCTAAACCTATAAACTCGCTCTTCAATACCTCCTATCTTTCTTAATAAATCATCTATATCTATCGTTAATGGTTTTTTAACTAAACCGTCAATAGTTATAGTCCAAGGACTAGTTTTCAACTTTGCAGCTCTTCTCCAAATATTTTTACTAGAACCAAATTCGTAAAAGTTTGTATAGGTAGTGGCGTCACTTTCTTTTGTGATTGGTCTATTTACTTTATATAAATTATTTACTTTTGGAGGATAATAAAGATTAGATTGGCTAAGCACACCTTTAGGTATAGAAGACATTCCTGCATAAAATAATGATCCTAAAGCTAAATTTTTTAATATTTTTCTTCGAGAATTAAAAATTTTTTCATCTGTAATATATTGATTTTCTATATTCCATATTTTTTTATTAATAATAAAAGACATATCTCACCTATAAATTAATCATGATAAACTTAAAACAGCTTTTTTTATTCTATCCATAGCTTCACTTAGTAGGTCCAAACTAGTTGCATAAGAAACTCTAAAGTACGGCTCTAATCCAAAAGCACTGCCAGGAACAGCTGCAACCTCAGCAGTGTCTAATAGCCACTCAACTATTTGTGTATCATTAGTTAATATTTTTCCTTCAATAGTTTTTTTACCAACTAACTCCTCTACATTTGGATAAGCATAAAAGGCGCCCTTAGGCATTACACATTTAATACCTGGAATATCATTTAACTTCCTAACGACAAACTTTCGTCTCTCATCAAAGGCTTTTAAACAGGGCTGTAAAAAGTCATTGCTTCCCTTTATTCCTGCAAGAGCAGCATATTGAGAAATAGAACTTGCATTTGAAGTTGACTGCCCTTGAATTTTAATCATAGCTTTAATTAACTCTTCAGGCCCAACAGCGTAACCAATTCTCCATCCAGTCATACAATGACTTTTGGAAACTCCATTTACTGTTAAAGTTCTATCTTTTAAATCAGGTGCAATTTGTGCAAAAGTAAAAAATTTAAAGTCATCATAAATAATATACTCATAAATATCGTCTGTCATAACATATAAATGATCGTGTTTTCTGACAACGTTAGCAATAGCAATAAGTTCATCTTCAGTATAGCAGGCTCCAGTTGGGTTAGATGGACTATTTAAGATAAGCCATTTACTTTTTTTGGTTATAGCTTTTTCTAAAGCCTCCGCTGTTAATTTAAAACTTGTTTCAGATGGACAATTTACTATAACGGGAGTTCCTCCAGCCAGCAAAGTCATGTCTGGGTATGAAACCCAATATGGTGCTGGAATAATAACCTCATCATCAACATTTATAGAACTAATTAAAGCATTATATAAAATCTGTTTTCCACCAGTACCGACAATTACATCTTTAATTGTATAATCTAGATTATTATCATTTTTAAATTTATCAGCAATTGCTTGCCTGAGTTCTGGAATACCTTCTACATTAGTATATTTAGTATAACCTTTATTAATAGCATCTATGGCAGCTAGTTTTACATGCTCTGGAGTATCAAAATCTGGTTCTCCTGCAGATAAACCTATAACCTTCTTTCCTTCTCTTTTCAATTGCGCAGCTTTGGCTGTAATAACCATTGTTGCAGAAGGTTTAATTCTATTCAAACTCTCAGAGATAAAGGGCATTTAATCACTCCAAATAAATATTTATAACTTAATAATAATAATTACTACAAAAAGTATCAGTTAAAAATCTTTTTTGTTAATTAATATATTTTTTTACAAACAAAAACACTTGAAGAATTAATACACTTAATATAGATCAAAACTATGAATGAATTAGAAAAATTAAATAATAAAGATTTAATAACAAATCAAATCAATTTTTCTCTAAAATCTGACTTTACTCCTACTGGTGATCAGCCTAATGCAATAAAAGAATTGATATCTGGAATTAATAATAATGAAAAAGATCAAGTTTTACTTGGAGTGACTGGTTCTGGAAAAACTTTTACCATGGCTCATGTTATTAATTCTTTAAATAAACCATCTTTATTAATGGCTCCAAATAAAACTCTTGCAGCGCAACTATATGGTGAAATGAAGGATTTTTTTCCTGATAATGCTGTTGAGTATTTTGTATCATATTATGATTATTATCAACCAGAAGCTTATGTTCCACGTTCTGACACTTTTATTGAAAAAGAATCTAGTATTAACGATCAAATTGATAGAATGCGTCATTCCGCAACACGGGCTTTATTAGAAAGAAAAGACGTGATTATAGTTGCATCTGTTTCATGTATTTATGGAATAGGATCTGTTGAGACATATTCACAAATGACAATAGAGCTAAAGGAAGGCCAAGAAATTCCTCGTCAAAAACTATTGAGACAATTTACGGAATTACAATACACTAGAAATGATATGTCTTTTGTACGTGGAACTTTTCGTGTTAGAGGGGATATAATAGAAATTTTTCCTGCACATTTAGAAACTGTAGCATGGAGAATTACTCTGTTTGGAGACGAGATTGAACACATGTTTGAAGTAGATGCATTAACTGGAGAAAAACTGACAAAATTGAAAACCTTGAAAATTTACGCTAATTCACATTATGTAACACCAAGACCTACAATTAACCAAGCAATCAAATCTATTAAGAAAGAATTAAAAAATCATTTAAATTTTTTATATGAAAATAATAAACTTGTTGAAGCACAAAGATTAGAGCAACGAACTAATTTTGATTTAGAAATGATGGAAGCTGCTGGAACATGCCCAGGAATTGAAAACTATAGTAGATATTTATCAGGAAGAAACCCTGGTGAACCACCTCCAACCCTTTTTGAATATTTGCCCAATGACGCCCTAGTTTTTACTGATGAAAGTCATGTAACTGTCAGTCAAATTGGAGCAATGTATAAAGGAGATTTCAGAAGAAAATCAACATTAACTGAATACGGCTTTAGACTTCCATCTTGTATGGATAATAGACCTATGAAATTTGAAGAATGGGAAGCTTTTAGACCACAAACTATTCATGTTTCAGCTACCCCTGGAGAATGGGAACTCAATAAGACAAGTGGTGTTTTTGTTGAGCAATCGGTTAGACCAACTGGTTTAATAGATCCAGAAATAGTTATTAAACCAACAAAAACTCAAGTAGATGATTTAATTTATGAAACAAAAATACAGTCAAAAAAAGGTAATAGAGTTTTAATAACCACACTTACTAAAAAAATGGCTGAAGCTCTTAGCGAATATATGTTTGAGGCTGGCTTAAAGGTAAGATATATACACTCAGATGTAGATACTCTTGAACGTATTGAAATCATTAGAGATTTGCGACTAGGTTTATTTGATGCATTAATTGGTATTAATCTCCTAAGAGAAGGGTTGGATATTCCTGAATGCGCTCTTGTTTGCATTCTAGATGCTGATAAAGAAGGGTTTTTAAGATCAAAGACATCTCTTATTCAGACTATAGGTCGTGCCGCAAGGCATATTGAGGGTAGAGTAATATTATATGCAGATAGGATTACTGGATCTATGCAATACGCTATAGATGAGACTGATAGAAGAAGAGAAAAACAAATTAGTTATAATAAAAAAAATAATATCACACCAACTACTATAATTAGTAAAATTTCTGACGTGTTAGCAGAATTAAATAATAAAAATGGTAGTGAAGAAAATAAGAACTCCCAAAATTTTGGAAAAAATATAAAGCAATCTATAAATGAATTACAGTTAGAAATGCAAAAAGCCGCTAGTAATCTTGATTTTGAAGAGGCTGCAAAACTTAGAGACGAATTAAAACGTTTGCAACAAAGAGAGTTAGGTTTGATGACCGCACCTAAAGAAAAATCAAAGTATAAATCTTTTAAGAAGAGATAAAACTTTAAAATAAAATTAAATAACTATTTCAATTATTTAAAAATAAAGTTCAAATAAATTTGTTTAACTATATAGAATTAATTTAATGATTAAAAAAAATATACCCTCATTAGATAATGGAATTGAAATAATAAAAAATGAATTAATAACAATTCCTAATAAACCAGGTATTTACCAAATGATAGGTGAAAACGAAGAATATTTATATATTGGTAAAGCAAAAAATCTTAAAAATAGAGTTACTTTCTATACTCAACCAAAAAGACTAAATTCAAGATTGACATATATGGTATCAAATACAATTCGGATGGAGATTGTTATCACCTCATCTGAAATGGAAGCTTTACTTCTAGAATCAAATTTAATAAAAAAATTTGAACCTACTTTTAATATTTTATTGAAAGATGATAAAAGTTTTAGCTCTATCCTATTAAGTTTATCACACTCATTTCCTCAATTATCTGCTCATCGAGGATTAAGAAGCATTAAAGGAAAATATTTTGGACCATTTGTGTCTAGAGGGACAGTTTATAAAACCATAGAAACACTTCAAAAAGCTTTTTTACTTAGAACGTGTAACGATAACATGTTTAAGTCTAGATCAAGACCTTGTTTGCAATATCAAATTAAACGCTGTAGTGCACCATGCGTAAGCTATATTTCAAAAGAGTCATATAAAGAAAGCATAAACCACGCAGTGCAATTTTTATCAGGCTATTCAAAAGATATAAAGGATAACCTTATTAAAAAAATGTACAAAGCGTCTGATGATCAAAACTATGAAGCTGCTGGGATTTATAAAAATAGAATCAAAGCATTAACTGAAGCAACAGCAAGACAGAATATAAATGTTCCTAACCTCAATAATGTAGATTTTCTAGTTTTAAAAAAAATAGATAACAAAGTTGTTATACAAATGAGTATTGTCAGAGGAGGATGTAATTATGGATCAAAAGCTTACTTTCCTAAAATAGGAAAAAATGGAATTGACGTTCAAGAAGACGAGATTATGAAGGCTTTTATTTGTCAGTTTTATAATAAAAACGAACCAGCATCAATTATACTAGTGAACCAGTATCCAAAAGATAAAGAGTTAGTTGAAGAATTGCTCTCTAAAAAAGTTAACCAAAAAATTAAAATTGAATACCCTAAAAAAGGTAAAAAATTAGATATAATTAACTTAGTTCTTAACAATGCTAATGAGAGTTTAAATAGAAAGATTTTTGAAAAATCTTCTAATAAAAATAATCTTAAAAATCTGCAAGAAATATTTGGTTTCACGGACTCTATAAATAAAGTTGAAGTTTATGATAATTCACATCATCAAGGTAAATCTCCTATTGGAGCAATGGTTGCTTTTAACGAAGATGGTTTCTCTAAATCTTTATACAGACGATATAATATTCAAACAGATTATAAAAAAAGCTCATCTTTATCTAATGATGAATTAACAAATAATAATGACTATTTGATGATGCAAGAAGTAATGAAGCGAAGATTTATTGGAAAAAACAGTTCTAATTTTCCAGATTTGTTAATAATTGACGGAGGCAAAGGTCATTTAAATATTGTTTTATCAGTTTTAAAAGATTTAAAAATTGATAAAATTAATGTGTTAGCAATTTCAAAAGGTAAAGAAAGAGACGCAGGAAGAGAGCATTTCTTTACTAAAAATAAAGATAATTTTAATTTCAACAAAGATGATCCTACATTATTTTTTCTTCAAAATTTAAGAGATGAGGTTCATAGGTATGCCATTGCAGGTCATAGATTGAAAAGTAAAAAAACACTTTTTAAAAATCCATTAGATGAAATTGAAGGTATTGGAGCTATTAGAAAGAAAACTCTTCTTGAAGAGTTTGGATCAGCTAAATCTGTTGGGGAAGCAAATTTAGAAGATTTATTAAAAGTTGATGGGATAAGTAAATCTTCTGCTAAAAAAATATTTAATTTTTTTAACGAATAATTAAAACTTAACTATATTTAAATTAATTATTAAAGTAGTAATTTATAGTAAATTTTATTTTAAGGCTTAGAATGCTAAAACGTAATTCAATAAAGCGAGCTATTCCTAATGGATTAACAATTTTTAGATGCATTGCTTCAATAGTATTACCAATAATAATTATCTATGGAGATGAACCAGGAGCAGTCATAGCTCCACTTCTCCTCGCTCTTGCCGGTCTAAGTGATTATTTAGATGGCTTTTATGCTCGAAAATATAATGTTATTTCAAATTTTGGTAAAATTGTAGATCCAATAGCGGATAAACTTTTAGTCATTGGAGTATTGTTCGCACTCGCGTATGACCATATGCTAAGTTATTACCTTGCTTTTATTCCTGCACTTTTCATTATATTAAGAGAAATTTTTATATCTGGTCTTCGAGAGAGTATAGCTGAATATAATTTTTCAATAAGCGTATCAATTTTAGCTAAATGGAAAACGACAATTCAATTGTTTGCTTGTGGTAGTTTTTTAGTATGGCGTTCACATGATTTTTTTTATCAGCTAAATATGATAGCTTGGATTTCACATGTTTTGTTATGGCTTGCAGCAATAATAACTATTATAACTGGAATTGAATATATATTAAAAACAAATGCTTTTTTAAAAAAACTAAATAAATAAGGATTACTGATGATTATAAAATATTTTTCTTGGATAAGAGAGCATGTTGGGACATCTGAAGAAGAAATTATATTACCTGACAGCGTTAGTACAATTGACGATCTAATAAACTATTTAATGGATTCAAATGATAAATATAAACCTGCTTTTTTAAAAAGAGATCTTGTAAAGATCGCAGTTAATAAATCATATTCATCTATTAATACTAAAATATATAATAAAGACGAAATTGCATTTTTTCCACCAGTTACAGGAGGTTAAGTGAAAAAAAAAGATGAAATCCCAATTATAATAAAGATACAGAATAACGATTTTGATATTTCTAAAGAAATGAAAAAACTACAAACAAATGAGACTGGAGCTATAGTAAATTTTGTTGGCATAGTAAGAGGTAAAGATGAGAAAACTAATGAAGAAATTTACTCAATGACACTAGAACACTATCCTGGAATGACCGAATTAGAGATAGAATGTATCGTAAATAATTCGACTACAAGATGGGATATTTCAGCAGTAACTGTTATTCATAGAATTGGTAAATTATTTTCTTCTGACCAAATTGTTTTTGTTGGTGTTGCATCAAAACACAGGCAAAATGCTTTTGATGCATGTAATTATATTATGGACTGGCTAAAGACTAAAGCCCCATTTTGGAAAATAGAAGAAGGATCA
>CAZWGZ010000050.1:9173-10630 GCA_964633395.1 uncultured Rhodobacterales bacterium | reverse complement strand
TGGAATTACAATTAATAATATAAATCTAATTAGAGGTAATTTTGGATTATTATTAATTTCTTCTTCTATTTTTTCCATAAAAATTTAATTCCTATTCAATATATTTTCTGATGATTTTTTGGATAAATCTTTTTTAAGAATTTGAAGTAAATCTCTTAGTTTATTTAGATCTTCCATATCTAAAATTGATAAAGATTCTTTTCTATAATCCGCGGCCTTATCTCTCATAGAAGCTAATAGAGGTTTAATGCTATCTGATAAATAAATAGTTTTTATGCGACGATCTTTTCCTTCAATTTTTCTATTAACCCAACCTTTTAATTCCATTCGTTCTAACAACCTGCTCAAAGGAGCTTTTTCTATATCTAAAAGTATTGCAAGCTCAGATTGATTAATGCCTTCATTAAAATATAGATAAGTTAATAGCCACCACTGTGATCTGGTTAGCCCAATAGATGCCATTTGACGATCGTATAAAACTCTGAGTAAACGAGCAACATCATGAATTAACAATCCTATATTTTCTTCAAAATTTTCTTCCAATTTAGAACCATTCATTAGACAAAAAATAATAGTTTCCTAGTAAACTACTTAGTTAACACATTTACTAATTAAGTAAACTAAATTAATTATTTAAATAAATTTTTTCTAAACTTAACCTTTTCCTCAGAGGCATTCCAATTTCTAGAATATTGAGGTGGTTTTTCTTCACTAACTTTTAATAAAATAAAAATGGGGCCATCCAAATTATTATCAATTAAGAGAGAGCCCTTATTTAATTCTTGTTCATTCACTATACTAAAAACATTAGGGATGCCACATCCTTCAGCTACTTTAGATAGATTAACACCCAAACCAGTATGTGACCTTTGCCCGCCAGTTTCTTGATAAAGTCCATTATCAATACATATAATAATTAAATTTTTAGGTTTCACAGTTGCAATTGTTGCCAAAGAGCCCATGCTCATCAAAAGATCTCCATCACCTGTAACACATAGAACTCTATCAGTCGGTCTAGAAACAGCTAAACCTAAAGCAGTAGGCATTGCGCCACCCATTGCTCCTCCAAATAGGAATGTATTTGGACTTTCTTGTGTTAAATGACCTATATCTTTTGCGGGACCAGCAAGACCTGAAATAATTAAAAATCTATTTGTATCACCAATTAATTTTGGCAATGCTACTTTTCGATCAAGTAAAGTTTTATTTTCCATAATTAATCCCTAAAAAGCTTTTGAACCAAGTAATTTTTGAGACAATAAAATAGCTACTGATCTTTCAGCTTGGAACACCATAATCAACGCGGCTTTGATTGTAGATTCTATTTCATTTTTATTAGTGATTTTTAAACATTTTACGCCCATAGAGTTTAATGTTGGAATTACAGCTTCGCCCATAGCAAATTGCCAGGGGTTACCTTCTCCATACTCCCCTCTCATGGTCACAATTGTAAGAAA
>CAZWGZ010000050.1:0-9073 GCA_964633395.1 uncultured Rhodobacterales bacterium | reverse complement strand
GTTGTAATAATTTGAGCTCTTTTATTAATTGTGGGAAACCCATCATCAAATAATATCTCTTTACCTAATTCACTATCACTTTGAACTGGATAAGTTACAAAACCATCTCTTTCTAATCTTTCCCATGAAATGTTTTGTAAAGATGGCATAACTAACTTCATTTCATCAAAAATATCTTTAGGCGAAACATAATTCCAATTCAACCCCATACTTTTAGCCATCTCTTGAATAATCCACCAATCTTGTCTTACATTATCTGGCAAAGGAACTACTGACCTACCTAATTGAATTTGCCTATTTGTATTTGTGTATGTTCCATCTTTTTCTGCATGTGCAGAAGCAGGGAAAATAACATCTGCGTTCCAAGTTGTTTCAGTAAGAAAAATATCTTGTACAACTAAATGATTTAGTTTTGCTAAAGCTTTACGAGTATGAATTTGATCAGGATCAGACATAGCAGGGTTTTCTCCTTGCACATATAAGCCTTTAATTTTATTCAAGGAAATATCTTCTATAATTTCAACAACGGTTCTACCTTCATTAGGATCTAAAGCTACATCCCAAAATTGTTCCATTTCAAGTCTGTTTTCTTCATTTTCAACCTTATTATAATCTGGAAACGACATAGGTATTAAACCTGCATCAGAAGCACCTTGAACATTATTTTGTCCTCTCAATGGATGCAACCCACTACCTTTTTTTCCAACATGTCCTGTTATTAAAGCCAAGTTTATTAAACAAAAAGCATTTTGAGTTCCATGAATATGTTGAGAAATTCCCATACCCCAAAAGATTAAAGACGTTTTTGACTTAGCATAAGTTCTTGCTACTTCTCTTATAGTTTCAGCCTTAATTCCACATAACTTTTCCATTTCTTGTGGATTGAAATTATGTATTTCTTTTTTTAATAATTCATAACCTTCTGTATGATTATTTATATATTCTTTGTTTACTAAATTTTCATTTATAATCGTGTATATCATTGCATTTAATAATGCTAAATCTTGTCCAGGATTAAATTGAAGATGAAAATTTGCATATCTAGATAAATTTTGTTTTCTTGGATCAATTATTATTAATTTAGATCCGTTTTTCACGGCTTGTTTTAAATATGAAGCGGCAACTGGATGGTTTTGTTCAGGTCGAGCTCCAATAACGATAATGCAATCTGCATCCTTTACCGCAGTAAAAGGAGCTGTAACGGCTGCTGAACCTACTGATTGAAGTAATGCAGCTACAGACGAGGCATGACATAAACGAGTGCAATGATCAACGTTATTAGTCTTAAAGCCTGTTCTAATAAGTTTTTGAAATAAATAGGCTTCTTCATTAGAGCCTTTAGCTGATCCAAACCCTGCTAAAGAAGATGGTTCATTATTTTTTAATACATTTTTAAACCCATTTGAGGCGTATTGAATGGCTTCTTCCCAAGAAGCTTTTCTGAAATATTTATAAATTTGACTATCTTCTATAGATAAATCCCAAGATTTAGTAGATTTGTCTATTCTAATCAAAGGTTCTTTAAGTCTTGAATTATTGGCAATATAATCAAAACCAAATCTTCCTTTAACACATAATCGATTTTCATTTGCAGGACCATTATAGCCGTTTACTGCAATAATTTTATTATTTTTTACACTAACTTCTGTTTGACAACCAACACCACAAAATGGGCATAAACTTTTTATTTTAGTATCTGCAAACGTTGTGTGAATATCATTTTCATTAAGTAAGTTGCTCTCCATAATCGCCCCTGTTGGACATGCTTGTACACATTCTCCACAACCTACACAGGAGCTTGATCCCATGGGATCGTTAAGATCAAAAACTGGAAAAGTACTACTTCCTCTATTTGACATTCCTAAAACATCATTTACCTGCACATCTCGACATGCCCTTACACATAAACCACATTGGATACATGCATCTAAAGAAACGGTCATTGCTGGATGACTTTTATCTACATTTGGAACTGTTTTAAAATCTTTTTTAGGAAAACGACTTTCTGTTATTTTTCTTGAATTTATCATTTTCCAGAAAGGACTTAATTTATTATGAGATTTTTCTTTTTCAGGTTGATCTGATAGTAAAAGTTCTAAAATTAATTTTTGAGATTTTTCTACTTTTTTATTATTTGTAATCACCTTCATACCATCTTCTGGTTTTCTTATACAAGACGCTGATAAAACTCTCTCTCCTTCAACTTCTATAACACAAGATCTACAATTACCGTCAGGTTCATAACCAGTTTCATTATTATGACAAAGATGAGGTATAAAATACCCTTCTCGTTTTGCTACTTCCCATATTGTTTCAAAACCTAGGGCTTGCACGTGTTTATCATTAATAAAAAAATTTGTTTTATCTTTCACTTTATTTTATCTCTTCTGGAAAATATTTAATTGATGACAAAATTGGGTTTACTGCAGCCTGACCTAATCCACAAATCGATGACGATTTCATAACTTCGCATAAATCTTCAAGCAAGTTTATATCCCATTTTTTTTTATCCATTATTATTTCAGCTTTCTCACATCCAACCCTACATGGTGTACATTGACCACAGCTTTCTGACTTAAAAAATTTAATCATGTTAAGAGCAACGTTTTTAATATCATCTTGATCAGAAATAACAACTACAGCTGCAGAGCCAATAAAAGTATCAAAATCGTTTAAAGTATCAAAATCTAAAGGAACATCATTAAGAGAAGCAGGTAATATTCCTGAAGAGGCTCCTCCTGGTTGATATGCCTTGAAAATATGCCCTTGTAGCATTCCACCAGCAACACTTATTATATCAGAAATAGTTGAACCTGATGGCAAGAGATATACGCCAGGCTTATTTACTCTTCCTGAAACTGAATAACTTCTTAAACCAATTCTATTATTTTTAACTACGTCAGTAAAAATTTCTGGACCATTTCTTAAAATTTTACTAACCCAGTATAAAGTTTCAACATTATGAACTAAAGTAGGTCTTCCAAAAATTCCAAATTGGCCAACGTAAGGAGGTCGATGACGGGGCAATCCTCTTTTACCTTCAATGCTTTCAATCATGGCACTTTCTTCACCACAAATATAAGCTCCAGCACCTCTCCTTAAATCTATATAATTTTTAGGAATAATATTATTTTTTTCTAAATTTAAAATTTCCTTTTTTAATATCTTTAAAATAGCTGGATATTCATCTCTTAAATATATAAAACATTTTTCCGCATTTATTGCATGTGCAGCTAATAACATGCCTTCCAAAAACATGTGTGGCTCTTTTTCTAAATAATGCCTATCCTTAAAGGTACCAGGTTCACCTTCATCAGCATTTACAGCAACAAATTTTGACCCTTTTTCTGATGATACTAAATTCCATTTTCTTGCAGTATTAAAACCAGCTCCTCCTAAACCTCTCAATCCAGATTTAGTTAAATGATTAAACCAGTTGTTTGACTTCTCAATTTTTTTAACTTTTGTTAAAGTTTTATAACCACCTAGTAATATATAATCTTTATATTCTTCATAATCAGGCATTTTTGGATGTATATCGTTTGTATCAATAGCTTTTTTTACCTTGTTCAAATCTGCATAATCAACATGATTATGACCTATCTCAACAGTTGGAGCTGTATAACATCTTCCCATACAAGGAGCTCTTAAAACTCTTACTTCTTCAATGTTAAATTCATTTTCTAATATTTTTTTTAATTGATTTGATCCAGATAATTCACAACTCAGTGAATCACAAACCCGAATAGTGAACTTAGGTGGTATACGTTCACCATCCTTAATTACATCAAAATGAGCATAAAAAGTAGCAACTTCATAAACTTCTACCATGCTTAATTTTAATAAAGTTGAAAGCGAAATAAGACTATCTTCAGAAATATGTCCAAAACTATCTTGTATTAAGTGAAGATGCTCTATCAACAAATCACGTCTTAATTCAAGTGGGCTCAATATTTTTTTAATCTCTTCAAAGTTTTTAATATTGATTTGTCTAGAGTTTTTATAATTCAATTTTTTCGCCATACTTTGTTAAATCTTCTTTCATTATTGTAAAACTGCAATATCATATGCATCGACAATTTTTTTAGCATTTGTTTTTACTTCATCAAGCATCATACCTTGTTTATATAAATTCGATCCTAATCCAAAACCTGATATATTAACATCTATCCAGCTTTTAAAATTATTAAGATCTATTCCGCCAACTGCAATGGAGATAACATCACTAGGTAACACGGAAGATAAAGCTTTAAAGTTATCAGGGTATAGTTGTGAAGCAGGAAAAAATTTTAATCCATCTGCGCCAGCGTTTAACGCTTGGAAACATTCAGAAGCTGTAAATACTCCAGGATAACTGAGTAAATTTAATTCCTTAGTTTTTTTAATAACTTCATCATTAGTATTTGGGGAAACAATAAGTTTACCTCCAACATCAGAAACTCGAGACACCTCTTCAGCGTTTAAGACTGTTCCTGCTCCAAACAAACCAGTATCACCATGAAACTTTATCATTCTATCAATTGTTTCATATGGTTCTGGTGAATTCAAAGGAACTTCAATAATATTAATTCCTGCCTCTATTAGTACATCAGACACACTCTCAGCTTCTAAAGGGGTAATACCTCTTAAAATAGCTATTAAAGGTCGCCAGGGATGAAACACTTTAGCTTTATCAGACAATTTTACCTCTATGATCAATAATTATAAAAAACTTTTAAAATAAGTAAGTCCCTTGAGTGTCATTTCTTCAGAATTACATTGCTTTAATGAAGATACTTTATTGTTTAAAGCATCACTATATAATTTTGTTAATTCTTGGTTACCAATTATTACTACATCTTTTTTATTCCAAGCATCAATACTGCCAGCAAGTTCTAAACCTAATAAATATCCAGATAATCTAGATCTAGACTTTATACAAAGTTGGTTGTTAATAAGATCATCTGCTCTTAACTGAAACAACATACCACTAAAAGTTTCTGGCTTTTCTATTATTAGATCAACAGATTTAAGAAATTCTACCTTGTCTATTTCTTTGCTGTTTAAACTATGAATTAAAACTGTATTTTGAGAAATAACTTCAAATAGTTCTCCTGTCATATAAGTTTTAAAATTTTCAATTCTAGATTTATTTACATTTATCCATTTACTATGAGTACCAGGCAAGCATATAGAACCAATAAAATTTGGATTTTCATAGAAAAAACCAGCAACTTGAGTTTCTTCTCCTCTCATAACATCAGGTGGATTATTTTGAGCAACACCTGAATATATTTTTAGTTCAAATCTGTTATCTTTAGTTAATGGTGATATAAATTTTAATTTATCTAAATTACATGGTACATTTTCGTATGGAGCTTCTGCCCATCCTTGTCTTGAACCAAGCATTCCACTAGCTAAAACAAGCATCTTTTTATTTGGAACAAACCATTTTTCAATTAGCTTTATAAAACTTATTTCAAAGTTATTTTGTTTTACAAATTTCATTCCATCTTTTGAGAAAACTTGATCTAAAACTTTATTATTGTTTATCAAATAAGCTCTAAATGAACTAGTACCCCAATCAACAGCAATCCAACTAATCACTACTTTTTCCTTATTATAATTTAAAGGTATTCTAATTAATAAATAGAAAGAGACAAATTAAAAAATTAAACTATTAAATTTCTTAATTTGTTCATCGCATTCAATCTTTCAAAAATACTGAGAACTATGAATTTAAGAAATACATCCTCATTTTCAAAAAAAGATTTGATGAAGTCTGCACTAACAAGATGTAAAACTGTTGTGCCAACTACTTTAGCTTTAGTTGTTCTAAGAGTTTCATTAAACAAAGCCATTTCTCCAAATGAGTCTCCTGGGTGAAATTCAGCTATGAGTCTTTCTAATTTATTTATTAGTTCTACTTTACCTGATTCAACATAAAAAAAGAATTTTGGTTTTTGACCTCTCATAAAAACTGTATCATTATCTTGAAATTCTTTCATTGGAAATTTATTAACTTGTCTTGATAAAAATCCATCATCTATTAAATGATAAGTTTTGCTTTTTCTGTTCTCAAAAATTCTATCAAGAGAATATTTAATAATACCTCGTGTTAAAGATGAACCTGATGACATATATTTTCTGATATCAGATGCTTTAAAAGCATATACATCAGTTTTTTCTTTCAACATATATTTGAGGTCATAAGGCCGAGAAACTAGAGCTTCTGCAAAACCTATGGGACTACCTTCAATTAAAGTTTGAGTTTTTCCTTTATGATTTCTTGCTAAAACTGAACCATTTTTAATTATAAAACATTCTTGATGATCAGTATCTGATTTAAGATGCATATCTTGTAATTCGAGTACTTTAAATTTATTTTTTAACAAAGGTATATATTTATCTAAAATAAGATTAGTTTTATTTTCAATTTCCAATTTAATTTCCTAACAAAAACAATAGCTGAAGTTGATCTATATATATTATAAAAATTTTAGCTTAAATTTAAGCCAAAACATTTTCATCAATAGATATTTGAGCAGGTGTCCATTCAATATAATTCCACATAATTATTTAAGTAAAAAAACAGCCTAAAAAGACTGTTTTTTTAAAACGTGTTACAATCTATTTACTAGATTTACAATCCTGTCTGAGAAACTAACTTAGTAGTCATATAAGCATCTAAACCTTCAGGTCCTCCCTCAGATCCATATCCAGAATCTTTAACACCACCAAAAGGTGTATCAACTAATCCTAATCCGTGATGATTAATAGAAACTTGACCACTTTCTATTCTAGCACCTAGATCTTGAGCTGTTTTAGCAGAATTTGTATAGGCGTAAGCAGCTAAACCATAATTAAGACGATTAGCTTCCTCTATTACTTCATCAATTGAGCTAAAAGAATTTATAGGAGCTAATGGTCCAAAAGGCTCCTCATTCATTATTCTGGCATCATTACTTACACCAGTCATAACGGTAGGCTCAAAGAAATATCCTTTATTACCTTTTCTCTTTCCACCAGTTAGAATTTTAGCACCTTTTTCAACAGCATCTGCAACAAAGCCTTCAATAGCTGTTAACCTTCTATCATGAGCTAAAGGCCCCATCTTAATACCTTCATCAAGTCCATTACCTACATTTAATTTTTCTGCTTGCTTAACAAAACCATCTACAAATTGGTCATAAACTGAGTCATGAACTAAAAATCTTGTTGGAGAGATACAAACTTGACCTGCATTCCTGAACTTATTTGCACTTAAAATTTTAACAGCAGCATTTACATCTGCATCTTCACAGACAATAGCTGGAGAATGTCCACCAAGTTCCATTGTTGCTCTTTTCATATGACTGCCAGCAAGAGAAGCTAATTGTTTTCCAACAGCTGTTGATCCAGTAAAAGTAACTTTTCTTACTATTGGATGCGCTATTAAATACTCTGAAATTTCTGCAGGTATTCCATAGACTAAATTGATAGATCCTTTAGGCATTCCTGCTTCATCAAATGCTTTAATTAATTCAGCAACACTGGCTGGTGTTTCTTCAGGCCCTTTAACAATTGCAGTACATCCTGCTGCAAAAGCTGCTGCAATTTTTTTAACAACTTGATTAAGTGGAAAATTCCAAGGTGTAAAGGCAGCCACAACGCCAACTGGTTCCTTGAAAACATATTGAAAAATACCTGTAGCTCTTGATGGTATAATACGACCATAAGCTCTTCTTCCCTCTTCTGCATACCAATCAATTGAATCTGCGGCACCTAAAGTTTCACCTTTGGCTTCAGCAAGAGGCTTTCCTTGTTCTAATGTCATCAAAGTAGCAATTTTATCCACTCTACTACGAACAATATCAGCAGCCTTACGAAGTATCTTAGATCGATCATATGCTGAAACATGTTTCCATTCATTAAATGCATTTTCTGCACCTTTCAATGCTAAATCTAGATCTTCTTTTCTTGCATGAGATACCTTTCCAATAACTTCTTCAGTTGCTGGATTAATAATCTCAAGGGTTTCTTTTGACAAAGAATCTTTCCACTCGCCATTAAGAAAAAGTTGAGTATCTGGATATTGTTGTAACATTTTTTTACTCCGTATTTTTAAAAAATTTATATAGTTTTATTATTAATTGTCTTTATCAGCTCTACTTAATGCAATTGGAAAAGCTTTTTCAAATAATTTAATATCGTCTTCTAATCCTGCAGTTACTCTAATACATCTATTTTGAGGTGATGAATAAGGCATCCTAACAAATACACCTTGAAGGATCAAATTATCTAAAACTTTTTTTGCAAAAACTTGATCACGACAACAATCTATTGCAATAAAGTTAGCTGACGATGAAATAACTTTACAATTATTTTTAATTGCAATTTCTGTAATTTTTTCAATAGAAATCTTCACTTTAGAAATAATATTTTGAATAAATTGATTGTCATTCAATGACGCAAGCGCTCCTGCTTGGGAAATTCTTGACATACCAAAATGATTTCTAACTTTATCAAAATTTCTAATTAAATCTTCTGAACCAATTCCATAACCAACTCTTGCACCAGCCATTCCATAAGCTTTTGAAAAAGTTCGCATTCTTATTACATTTTCAATATCTAATGGTATTATTGGCAATTGATCATCAGTCAAAAAATCTGCATAAGCTTCATCTAAGCATAATAATGTTTCTTTAGGTAAATTTCTTATTAAATCTTCAATCGAAGTTTTTGTATTTGTCGTACCCATTGGATTATTAGGATTGGAAACATATAATATTTTTGCAGAGGTTTCTTTAACTTTTAATAATAATTGCTTTAAATCTTCTTTGTCATTTTTAAAAGGAACTTTGTATAAATTTCCTCCAAAACCTTCTACATGGTAATTAAAAGTTGGATAGGCACCGTCAGTGGTAACTACGTTATCATCTTTTTCAACGAACAACCTTACCAAATACCCTAAGAGACCATCTATTCCTTCACCAACAACTATATTTTCAAATTTTGCCCCATGCTTATTTGATAAAGCTAATTTTAAGTCATAGTTTTCAGGATCAGCATATTTCCATGTACTACTAACTTCATGGTTCATGGCTAGTGTAGC
>CAZWGZ010000049.1:0-10637 GCA_964633395.1 uncultured Rhodobacterales bacterium | reverse complement strand
GCTAAAGCAATTGGATTTATTCCAGGCACAGGAATATAAGTACCTAATCTATAAACAATTAAAGCACCTAGTGTAAATAATATCCTTTGTCGAAGCTCAGTCGCTTGACCTAAAACTCCAAATACACTTTCATTTGCCATAAATTATACCTCAGATTTCACTTTAATTTTTTTATCTGATTTTTTTTGATCTAAAATTTTAATTACACCACCATTTTTTTCTACACTTTCTTTTGCAGATTTAGATGAGGCTGAAACTTCAATGTTTATTTTATTTTTTAATTCGCCTTTAGCTAATAATTTTATTTTCTCATTTATTTTTTTTATTATTCCTAGCTCTAATAATTTTTTAGCGTCTATAATTTTACTAGGATCTATTTTTTTATCTACAATTAACTTCTCTATTTTATCAAAATTTACTTCAGAGAATTCTATTCTGTGAATATTTTTAAAGCCTCTTTTTGGAAGTCGTCTATGTATAGGCATTTGACCACCTTCAAATCCTTTAATAGCTACACCTGACCTTGCTTTTTGCCCTTTATGACCTTGACCTGAAGTTTTTCCAGTTCCAGAACCAATACCTCTACCAATTCTTTTTCTATCTTTAACTGCGTCTTTATTATCTCTAATATCATTTAATTTCATAAATATACTCCAACCTAGCTTTAAAAAAACTAATTAACTTTAACCAAATGTTTAACTTTATTAATCATTCCTCGAACAGAAGGCGTATCTTCTAGCTCTCGACTTCTTCCTATTTTATTTAAACCCAAACCAATTAAAGTTTGTCTTTGATAAGCTTTTCTTCCTATTGGACTTTTTTCTTGAGTAACTTTAACAATTTTTTTGTCAGACATCTTTTTCCCTACTCAGCTTTAGCTAATTCGTCAGAAGCAATTTCTTCATCATTTGCTTTAGGATTATTACCGAAAATTTCAGCTACTTTTTTACCTCTTTTATTTGCAACATTTCTTGGTGAATGCATTGAACTAAATGCATCAAATGTAGCTTTGATCATATTATGGGGGTTTGAAGTGCCGATAGATTTAGCCACAACATCTTGTACACCTAATGTTTCAAAAACAGCTCTCATTGGCCCACCTGCAATTATTCCAGTACCTGAGGGCGCACTTCGTAGGACCACTTTCCCAGCTCCATAATGACCCTTCATATCATGATGAAGTGTTCTACCATCCTTTAAAGGTACTCTGACCATATTTTTCTTAGCATCGTCTGTTGCTTTTCTGATTGCTTCAGGAACCTCTTTAGCTTTGCCAGTACCAAAACCAACTTTACCTCGTGCATCACCAACAACCACTAATGCAGCAAAGCCGAATCTTCTTCCACCTTTTACAACTTTAGCAACTCTATTGATACCGACTAGTTTATCAACTAATTCACTATCTTCTTTATTATTTTTTTTATCTTGTTTATCATTTCTTGCCATTTAGAAACCCCTAAAAAATTAATCCGCTTTCTCTAGCTGCTTCAGCTAAACTTTTTACTCTTCCATGATAGATATAACCACCTCTATCAAACACAACATTAGTAACACCTTGTTTTATTGCCTTTTCAGCAATTAATTTACCAACTAAAGTAGCTACTTCTTTCGTACCACCATTCTTATGTTTATTTTTTATTTCACTCTCCAAGCTCGACGCAGCAGTAACAGTTTGACCTTTAATGTCATCTATAATTTGTCCATATATATGTTTACCAGATCTAAACACTGATAACCTTAGTTTACCTATAGATTTCTTTTTTAAAGAAGTACGGTTTCTTTGTTTTCTTCTATCACTTAAAGATATAAAATTACTCATTTTTTCCTCTATTTTTTCTTACCTTCTTTACGTAAAATAAATTCATCTGAATAACGAATTCCTTTACCTTTAAATGGTTCTGGTGGTCGTTTTGATCTAACAACTGCTGCAAACTGCCCAAGTTTCTGCTTATCTGCTCCAGATATTGTAAACTTTGTATTTCCATCCATTTTTATGCTCAATCCCTCAGGAATTTCCATTTCCACTGGATGACTTAGACCAAGGCTTAATGATAATTTATTACCTTGAAGCACACCTCTATATCCTACACCAACAATTTCCATATTCTTAACAAAACCAACACTAACGCCTTTTACAACATTATTTATAAGAGCTCTTGTTGTTCCCCATAAAGCTCTTCCTTTAGAACTTTTATCATTTGGAACAACTATTATTTTTTTTGCGTTAATTTCGACAACCACAGCTTTATTTACAATAGTACTTAGCTCACCATTTATACCTTTAGCTGAAATTACATTACCATTTTGGTTTATTTCAACACCTTCTGGAACTTCAATGACGGCCTGACCAACTCTAGACATTATTATTTACTCCTAAAATACTTGACAAAGAACTTCACCACCAACTTGTGCAGCTCTTGCTTCATTATCACTCATAACACCCCTTGGCGTTGACAATATTGATATACCAAGTCCGTTATATGTTTTTGGCAAATCATTTATACTTGAGTACACCCTTCTACCTGGGGTGGAAACTCTCTTAATTTCACTTATGACTGGTTTACCATCAAAATATTTTAATTCTATTTTAAATTCAAGTATACCAGGTCTTTTTTCAATCTGAGAAAAATTTCTAATATAACCTTCTCTTTTAAGAACATCTAGTACATTCCCTCTAAATCTAGACGCAGGTGCATCAACAACCTTTTTTTGTGCTGATTGACCATTTCTAATTCTAGTTAACATATCTCCAAGTGTATCACTCATTGACATAATTATTACCTTTCTTCTACCAACTTGATTTTACCATACCTGGAATTTGTCCAGATAATGCATATTCACGCAATGCAATTCGTGACATTTTTACTTTTCTATAATATCCACGAGGCCTGCCTGTTATTAAGCACCGATTTCTAAGTCTAACTTTTGCTCCATTTCTTGGCATTTCAGACAATTTCAATTGAGCATCAAAACGCTCTTCTATAGGAAGAGATCTATTAGAACAAATTTCTTTTAGTCTAGTTCGCCTAGATAGATTTTTTTTGACTTGTTTTTCTTTATTTAAATTCTTTTGAATGGCGCTTTTTTTAGCCATATTATTCTCCTAATACTAGTTATGCTGATATAAAGGGAAATTCAAAACCCTTAAGTAATTCTTTAGCTTCATCATCTGATTTTGCTGAAGTAACAAAAATTATGTCCATACCTCGAGCACTATCTACATTATCATACTCAATCTCGGGAAAAACAAATTGCTCCTTTAAACCTAAAGCATAATTTCCATTTCCATCAAAACTCTTTGCGTTAATACCTCTAAAGTCTCTTACTCTAGGCAAAGCTATATTTATGAACCTATCTACAAATTCATACATTTTTTTTCTTCTAAGAGTTACTTTTACACCAATTGGCATTCCTTCTCTTAACTTAAAACTTGCATTTGCTTTTTTAGATTTAGTTATTATTGGTTTTTGACCAGTTATTGCTGCTAGTTCTTTTACTGCTGAATCAATTTTCTTACTATCTTTAACAGCTTCACCAACACCCATATTAATAACTATTTTCTCAAGCTTAGGAACCTCCATTGGATTACCATACTTAAATTTATCAATTAACATTTTAATGATTTCTTTTTTATATTTATCTTGTAGACGAACTGACATCTATTTTCTCCAATTTACTTGTCTAATAAGGAACCTGAAACAACAGATATTCTTTTTTTAACGCCATCTTCTATTTTATATTTAACTCTAGTTGCTTTCCCAGTTTCTGGATCAACATGAGCTACATTTGAAATATGAATTGAAGCTTCAATCTCTTCAATTTTACCAGGTGTCTCCTGAGTTGCTTTTCTATGTCGCTTCATTATATTAATTCCTTGAACCAGAACTCTTTCTTTTGCTTTTAAAACAGAAGTAACGCTTCCAGACTTACCTTTATCTTTACCAGCTAATACAATAACTGCATCGCCTTTTTTTATTTTAAACTTTTTATTCATTATAAAACTTCCGGAGCTAAAGAAACTATTTTCATAAATTGACGACCACGCAACTCTCGAGTGACAGGACCAAATATTCTTGTTCCTATAGGCTCGTTACTTTTATTTACTAACACAGCAGCATTTCTATCAAATCGAATACATGTACCATCATTTCTTCTAACCTCTTTCCGAGTTCGAACAATAACAGCTCTATGAACGTCGCCCTTTTTAACTTTTCCTCTGGGAATAGCTTCCTTTATTGAAACGACAATAACATCACCTACACCAGCTGTTTTACGGCCAGAGCCACCTAGAACTTTAATACATTGAACTCTTCTAGCACCTGAATTATCAGCAACCTCTAAATTACTTTGCATTTGTATCATTTTATTTCTCCTACAAAGATCTAATTAATAAATAACTTCAAAACGTTTGTTCTTAGAAATAGGAGAACATTCCCTGATACTAACTTTATCACCTTCTTTGAATTTGTTTTCACTATCATGTGCGGAAAACTTTTTAGATTTTGTAACAAACTTTTTATACATTGGATGCATAATTCTTCTTTCAACTAAAACAGTTATTGTCTTATCTGCTTTGTCACTAGTCACTTTTCCAATTAATATTCTTTTTGGCATTTAAACTTCCTTAAACTTGTGTTGCAGCATTGCTGTTTAAAATAGTTTTTATACAAGCAATCTCTCTTCTTACTTGCTTAAATCTAGCGGGGCTCTCATTTTGACCATTAGTCACTTGAAACCTTAAATTAAATTGTTCTTTTCTTAACAATGTTAACTGCTGTTTAAGCTCGTCACTTGTTTTTACTTTTAAATCTTTGGCTTTATGTCTGGCCATTTCACCCTCTTTTAAAACTATTCACCTAATCTTTTTACAACTTTTGTATGCATCGGCAGTTTTGCAGCAGCTAAACTTAAAGCTTCTTTTGCCGCAATTTCTGACACACCATCTAACTCAAACATTATTCTTCCAGGTTTAACTCTACATACCCAGAATTCAGGAGAACCTTTTCCTTTTCCCATCCTAACTTCTGCTGGTTTGCTTGACACAGGTATGTCTGGAAATATACGTATCCAAACCCTTCCAGCTCTTCGCAAGTGTCTTGTAATAGCCCTTCGAGCAGCTTCTATTTGACGGGCTGTAACTCTTTCTGGCTCAACTGCTTTTAAGCCGAAGGACCCAAAGTTTAGTTTTGTTCCACCTTTGGCTAAACCGTGAATTCTACCTTTGTGCGCTTTTCTAAACTTGGTTCTTTTCGGTTGCAACATTACAATTATCCTTGGTCAGCAGGTTTATTATTTGGTGTTTTTATAGTACCAGCCAATCGCTTGTCCTGAGCCATTGGATCATGTTCCATTACTTCACCTTTGAAAATCCAGACTTTAACGCCCGTAGCACCATAAGTTGTAAATCCTGTTGATTCACCGTAATCAACATCTGCCCTTAATGTATGCAAAGGAACTCTTCCTTCTCTGTACCATTCAGTTCTAGCAATCTCAGCACCACCAAGTCTACCTGCACAATTGATTCTAATACCTTCCGCACCAAGTCTCATTGAAGCCTGTACAGCTCTTTTCATTGCCCTTCTAAAAGCTACTCTTTTTTCTAATTGTTGAGCTATACCATCTGCTACAAGTTTTGCATCTAATTCAGGTTTTCTAATTTCAATAATATTTAAACTTACTTCAGACCCAGTTTGTTTCGCTAGATGAGTTCTTAAAGTTTCAATATCTTGACCTTTTTTACCGATAACCAGTCCAGGTCTCCCAGCATATATTGAAATTCTTGCTCTTCCCGCAGGTCTTTCAATAACAATTTTACTTATTGCAGCTGACTTTAATTTATCAAATAAATATTTTCTTAATCCTATATCTTGATGCAGGAGCTCAGCATAAGCTCTACCTCCAAACCATCTAGAATCCCAAGTTCTATTAATACCTAATCTTAAACCAACTGGATGTGACTTTTGGCCCATTTTTAACTACCTTCCTGTTCTGATAAAAGAATTGTGAGATGAGAATATGGTTTAATTATTTTTGCTCCACGCCCTCTGGCTCTTGCAACAAAACGCTTCATTACAACACCTTTACCAACATAAGCTTCTTTTACTACTAGTTTATCTATATCCAAAGAATGATTGTTTTCAGCATTTGCAATTGCGGAACGTAAGGCTTTTTCAACATCATTTGAAATTCGTCTCTTTGAAAACTGTAAAATTGACAAAGCTTTTGATGCAGATTGATTTCTTATCATTTGAGCAACAAGATTTAATTTTTGAGGACTAACTCTTACATTCTTCAAAACAACTTTAGCTTCATTATCTAATTCTCTACGTTTGTTTTTTTCTTTTCCCATTACTTATCCTATCGCTTAGCTTTTTTATCAGCAGTATGCCCGTAGAAAGTTCTTGTTGGCGAAAACTCTCCAAGTTTATGACCAACCATATTTTCACTTATTGTTACAGGAATGAATTTTTTTCCATTATATACACCAAACGTTAAACCAACGAATTGTGGCATAACTGTCGATCTTCTTGACCACGTTTTAATCACATCATTTCTACCCGAATCACGGGCAATCTCTGCTTTTTTTAATAAATAACCGTCCACAAAGGGACCTTTCCATATAGATCTTGACATATAAATAATCCTACGCTTTTCTTCGTCTTATAATTAATTTATCAGTTCTTTTATTATTTCTTGTTCTATTTCCTTTAGTTCCTTTACCCCAAGGAGTAACAGGATGCCTTCCTCCGGAAGTTCTACCTTCACCACCACCATGAGGGTGATCAACTGGGTTCATTGCAACTCCTCGAACACTTGGCCTTTTTCCCAACCATCTATTTCTTCCAGCTTTTCCTAAGTTTTGATTTTGATTGTCTGGATTTGAAACAGCTCCAACAGAACACATGCAGGTTGATAAAACGAATCTAACTTCGCCAGAAGTTAACCTTAATATTGAATAAGATAAGTCTTTTCCAATTAATTGAACATATGATCCAGCTGATCTAGCTATTTGACCACCTTTACCAGGCTTTAATTCCACGTTATGTATAATGGTTCCAACCGGAACAGCTGATAAAGGCATTGCATTACCAGGTTTAATATCTGCTTTAAGTGACGAGACAACCTTGTCTCCAACATTTAATCTTTGAGGAGCAAGTATATAGTTCAACTCACCATCATCATACTTAATCAAAGCAATAAATGCAGTTCTATTTGGATCATACTCAATACGCTCAACCGTAGCAATCATATCAAATCTTGTTCTTTTAAAATCTATTAATCTATACCGTCTTTTATGCCCACCACCTCTTTGCCACATTGTTATATGACCAGAGTTATTTCTACCTCCAGCTTTATTTAAGCCTTCTGTTAACTTTTTAATTGGCTTACCTTTAAAAAGATCTGACTTATCGACTAAGACTAAACCCCTTTGTCCAGGCGTATTTGGTTTAAATTTTTTCAATGCCATCTTAAGCTCCTACAGACAAATCTATTGTATTACCTGGTGCTAATGTAACAATTGCTTTTTTTGTATCATTTCTACGACCAAGTATACCTTTAAATCTTTTTGTCTTTCCTTTTAATAAAATAGTGTTAACCGAAGTAACCTTAACTGAAAATATTTTTTCAACTGATGATTTAATATCATGTTTATTAGCAGTAGTAGGCACTGCAAATACTACTTTATTGAACTCAGATAATTGGGTAGCTTTCTCAGTCACAAGAGGATTAAGAATTACTTGATACGCTTTATTAATATTAACTCTAGGGTCAATTCTTTTTCTTGCTCTTATACTCATACGAAACGCTCCTCAAGTAACTTAACCGCATCATCAATAATTATTAGGTTATCTCTTCGAACTATATCATAAACATTTAATCCTGCATGAGAAAGAACATCTACATGCATTATATTATTTGCTGCTCTTAAAAAGTTTACATCTATATCATTGCCAGCAATAACTAATACATTACTCATACCCATGGTATCTAATTTCTTTTTTAAACTAGATGACTTTCCATCACATTTTGACGATTCTAATATTACTAGTTTTCCCAACTTAGCCTTATCAGATAAAGCTGAACGCAAACCAAGTAAACGTACTTTTTTATTTAAGCTATGTGAATGCGAATGAACAACCGGACCGTGCGCCATTCCACCACCTCTAAATTGCGAAACAGCTGCGGATCCATGTCTTGCTTTTCCTGTTCCTTTTTGTTTGTACATTTTAGCTGTAGTCATTTTTACATCAGCACGCGTTTTTACTGAATGATTCCCTAGCCTTCTTTTAGCTAATTGCCACCTTACTACTCTGGCCATTATATCAGATCTAGGTTCAATACCAAAAATCGAGTCATTAAGCTCTATTTCATTACCTGATTTGTTATCTAGATTTAAAACCTTAAGCTTCAACGTCTCCTCCTATTTTTTCTGATTTGACATTATTATTATCTTTAATTTCATCAGTGTTCTTAGGTGTATCAATAACATCTGAACCTTTTGAAAACAATCCAGCTGGATAAGGAGCAGCTTCAGGTAACTTAATTTTGTGAGCATCAGTAAGTAGTATTATACCATTTTTAGAACCCGGAACTGAGCCTTGTACAAGAATTAAATTTTCATCTTCAATTAATTTTACAACAGTCAAATTTTGTGTGGTAACTCTAACATTACCCATTTGACCGGCCATTTTTTTACCCTTCCACACTCTTCCAGGATCTTGACTGTTACCGGTAGATCCGTGAGCTCTATGACTTACTGAAACACCATGAGAAGCTCTCATACCTCCAAAATTATGTCTTTTCATTGAACCTGCAAAACCTTTTCCTTGAGACGTGCCAACAACATCTACTTTTTGCCCAACTACATAATGACTAACTGATAATTTATCACCTACATTTAACAACGCATCCTCAGACACAACAAACTCAGCTAAACGTTCTTTTGGCTCTAAATTTGCTTTCGCAAAATGCCCCCTCATTGGCTTAGTTGTATGTTTTACTTTACGACTACCAAAGCCCAATTGAACAGCAATATAGCCATCTTTATCCATTGACCTAGTTGACACAACTTCTGTATCCTCAAGCCTTAATACTGTCACAGGAATATGCTCGCCAGCATCAGTAAAGACACGTGACATCCCTAATTTTCTTACTATTACACCACAACGCATGATTAAATCCTTTAAATCTTAATTTCCACATCTACACCAGACGCTAGATCCAGCTTCATAAGTGCATCAACAGTTTGAGGAGTAGGCTCAATAATATCCAACACTCTTTTGTGCGTTCTCATTTCAAATTGCTCTCTACTTTTTTTATCAACATGCGGCCCACGTAAAACAGTAAATCTGTTTAATGAAGTTGGAAGAGGGATTGGTCCACGAACCTTAGCACCTGTCCTTCTAGCCGTATTAACAATTTCTGATGTAGACTGGTCAAGTATCCTATGATCGAATGCCTTCAACCTAATTCTAATGTTTTGACTGTCCATTAATTGATCCTATTCCACTAATTACTAGTTATCACTTAAGATTGAATGCTTGATACAACTCCAGCACCAACCGTTCTACCACCTTCTCTAATCGCGAACCTTAAACCTTCATCCATGGCAATAGGCGCAATTAATTCTACAGTTATCGCTATATTATCACCTGGCATAACCATTTCTGTACCAGCTGGAAGCTCAACTGCTCCAGTAACGTCTGTGGTTCTAAAATAAAATTGAGGACGATAATTACTAAAAAATGGCGTATGTCTTCCACCTTCATCTTTACTTAAGATATAAGCTTCACCTTTAAATTTAGCATGAGGTTTAATTGAACCTGGAGCCGATAATACCTGTCCACGCTCAACATCTTCTCTCTTTGTTCCTCTTAAAAGAACACCAACATTATCCCCGGCTTCACCAGAATCCAATAGCTTACGGAACATTTCAACACCAGTACACGTGGTTTTTACTGTATCTTTAATACCAACTATCTCTATTTCTTCACCAACCTTTACTACTCCTCGCTCAATACGACCTGTAACAACTGTACCTCTTCCTGATATTGAGAACACATCTTCAATAGGCATTAAAAATGGCTTCTCTTTATCACGTGCAGGCTGAGGAATATACGAATCAACAGCGGCCATTAATTCATTGATCGAATTAACACCTATTGCTTCGTCACGATCTTCCAACGCTGCCAATGCACTTCCTTTGATTATAGGAATATCATCACCAGGAAAATCGTAGCTAGATAAAAGCTCACGAACCTCAAGCTCAACCAACTCTAAAAGTTCTTCATCATCCACTTGATCAACTTTATTCATATAAACAACAAGAGAAGGAACCCCAACCTGACGAGCCAATAAAATGTGCTCTTTAGTCTGTGGCATAGGCCCATCAGCTGCATTAACAACAAGAATAGCTCCATCCATTTGAGCTGCACCAGTGATCATATTCTTAACATAATCTGCGTGACCTGGACAATCAACGTGAGCGTAATGACGATTTTCTGTAGAGTACTCAACGTGAGCAGTGGATATAGTAATACCTCTTTCTCTCTCCTCAGGAGCCTTGTCGATTTGGTCATACGCGGAAAAATCAGCACGACCAGCTGCGGCCATAACCTTTGTAATAGCTGCAGTTA